>CAJJSS010000001.1:0-129870 GCA_905194545.1 Coriobacteriaceae bacterium
TAGTGTGCGGCGGGCAGGTGGTCGTTGGTCGTAACAATCCAACCGTCGGAGCCCGTGCTCACATGGTTGGAACCCATCGTAACCATCGGCTCGATGGCAATGACCATGCCGGCCTGGAGGCGAACGCCCCTCCCCTTCTTTCCATAGTTAGGAACGTTGGGGTCCTCGTGCATCACGCGGCCAATGCCATGGCCCACATAGTCACGAAGCACGCCGTAACCGTGAGACTCGGCGAGGGACTGAACGGCGTAACCAACATCCCCGATATGGTTACCGGGAACAGCCTGCTCGATGGCAGCCTTAAGGCAATCGCGCGTGACCTCGCACAGGGCCTTGGCCTCGGGCGTGGGTGTGCCGACAAAAAACGTCCAAGCGTTATCGCCAACCCAACCGTCGACAACGGCTCCCGTATCGATGGAGATGATATCGCCATCGCGCAGGATCATGTCGGGGTTGGGAATACCGTGGACCACGGCATCGTTAATCGATGCGCAAATGGTACCGGGGAACCCGCCGTAACCCTTAAAGGCCGGGGTGCCGCCATGCATACGGATAATCTGCTCCGCGAGCTGATCGAGCTCAAAGGTCGAAACACCAGGGCGCACCATGGCTCCAACGTGGCGGAGCGCCATCTTAGATAGCGCTCCTGCCTTCTTCATCTGCTCGATTTGCGTTGCAGACTTAATCTTGATCATAGACCAAGAGCCTCTTTGACATCCCCGTACACGGTCTCGCGAGCCTGGTCACCGTTGACCGACTTGAGCAGACCCTGGCCACGATAGTAGTCGACGAGCGGGCTCGTGGACTTCTCGTAGACGTCGAGACGGTTCTTGATGGTCTCGGGCTTGTCGTCGTCGCGCTGATACATCTCGCCGGCGCACTTGGGGCAGGTAGCATCGGCAGCGGTGCCGGTGTAACCGCAGGCGCGGCAGGTGCGACGCGAAGACAGACGATCGATGATGACCTCGGGGGCCACGTCGACCAGAAGGGCGCAGTCGATCTCGCGACCCATGGCGGAGAGCTCGGAATCGAGCGTCACAGCCTGGGCGGTGTTGCGCGGGAAGCCGTCGAGGATGAAGCCCTGCTGGGCGTCATCGGCAGCAAGGCGCTCCTTGACAAGGTCGATCACGAGCTGGTCGGGAACGAGCTCGCCAGCGTCCATGTACTTCTTAGCCTGAATACCAAGCTCGGTGCCACCCTTGACGGCAGCACGCAGCAGGTCGCCCGTGGAAATGTGAGCGACGCCAAACTCGGCGACGAGCTCCTGTGCGACGGTGCCCTTACCGGCACCCGGAGCTCCGAGCAATACGAGGTTCATGAGCAATCCTCCTCTAGCCTATTTAAAGAATCCATCGTAATCATACATCTTGATCTGGCCTTCGAGCTTATCGACCGTGTCGAGCACGACGCCGACCATGATGAGGATGGACGTGCCGCCAAATGCCTGGATCAGATGGTTACCCGTGAAGGAGAAGATGATCGAAGGCACGATGGCGATGAGCGCCAAAAAGACAGCGCTGGGAAGCGTGATCTTGTTGAGCGCGTTCTTGATGTAGGCCGCGGTAGCCCTACCCGGACGGACGCCCGGAATAAAGCCGCCCTGCTTCTTAAGGTTGTCGGCCGTGTCATCGGGGTTGAACACCATGGAGGTGTAGAAGTACGCGAAGAACACGATGAGGACAACATTAAGCACCCAGTTGAGCCAACCGGTCGAAAGCGCAGAGGCAACTGCCTGAATCCAGCCGATGCCGGGGAAGAACACGGCAATCTGAGCCGGGAAGTACAGCAGCGCCGAAGCGAAGATGATCGGCACGACACCCGCGGTATTGACCTTGATGGGCAGGTAGGTGGTCTGGCCACCCATCATGCGACGGCCCACGACGCGCTTAGCGTAGGAGACCGGGATGCGGCGCTGGCCGCGCTCAAGAAAAACAATCAGCGGGATAACCAGCAGGATGATGGCGCAGATGATCACCATGGTGATGATGCCACCGGCATTACCCTCGGTGCTGGAGAAGATCGCCTGCGGCAGGCCGGCCATGATGTTCGCAAAGATGATCAGGGACATGCCATTGCCGATACCGCGCTGGGTGATGAGCTCACCAATCCACATGATCAGCATAGCGCCCGCAGTGAGCGTGCCGACGATCATGAGGTCGAAGATGATCTCGGGAGCGCCGGCGCCATTAAAGCTGATGCCGAAGCTCTTAAAGAGGAAGAGGTAACCCACGGAGTTGAGGATTGCCAGAGCCAGGGTGAGGTAACGCGAATACTGCGTAATCTTGGTCTGACCGACCTCGCCCTCGCGGGCAAGCTCATGCAGGGAAGGCACAACGGCCTGGAGCATCTGGAGGATGATTGAGCTGGTGATGTAAGGCATGATGCCCAGCGAAAACACCGACACATAGCTCAACGCGCCGCCAGAGAAAAGATTCAGGAGGGCCATAGCACCTGCGGCGACCGAATTGTTATCGGTCGAGAAAAGGCCCAGCATCCCCTGGAAGGGAATGCCGGGCACAGGAACGTGCGCACCAATGCGGTACACGACGAGCATAGCTATGGTAAAAAGAATCTTTTCGCGCAATTCTTTGATGCGGAAAGCATTCTTAAGACCATTTAGCACGGCAGCTCGACCTTTCCGCCGGCGGCCTCGATCTTGGCCTGCGCAGAAGCGCTTACCTTGTCGACCTTGACCGTGAACTTCTTGGTGAGCTCACCATTGCCGAGCACCTTGACGGGCTCGAACTCGCTCTTGGTGATGCGAGCGGCCTTAAGAGCGGCACCGTCGATCACAGCGCCATCCTCGAACTTACGCTCGAGACGCTCAACGTTAACAGCGGTGTACTCGATACGACGGGGGTTGCGGAAGCCCGGAAGCTTGGGCAGGCGCATAGCCAGCGGAGTCTGGCCACCCTCGAAGCCGGCACCCTTGGTGCCGCCAGAGCGGGAACCCTGGCCCTTCTGGCCGCGGCCAGAAGTGGTGCCGTGACCCGAAGAATTGCCACGGCCGACGCGCTTGCGGTTCTTGGTGGAACCGGGCGCGGGAGTAAGATCGTGAAGCTGCATTTGCTACTCCTCTACAATCTCGACAAGGTGCTTGACCTTGAAGATCATGCCGCGGACGGACTCGTTGTCAGCAATCTCGCGAACCTCGCGGATCCTGTGGAGACCGAGGGCACGGACAGTACGGACCTGGTCCTGCTTGCAACCGTTGGTGCTGCGGACCTGCTTGATCTTGATGGTGTCAGCCATGCTTAGTTCTCCTTACCGACGAACATCTCGGAGACCGTCAGGCCACGGCGAGCCGCGACGTCCTCAGGGCTGGAGAGCTCCTTGAGGCCCTCGACGGCAGCCTTGATGATGTTGAGGCCGTTGTCGGTACCGAGGGACTTGGACAGGACGTTCTTGATGCCAGCAAGCTCGAAGAGGGGACGCACAGCGCCGCCGGCGATAACGCCGGTACCCTCGACAGCGGGCTTGATGATGATGCGGCCGGCACCAAAGTGGCCGAGAACCTCGTGCGGGATGGTGCCCTGCTCGGTCACCGGCACGTGGAACATGTTCTTCTTGGCATCGAGAGACGCCTTGGAGATGGCCAGGGGCACCTCAGCGGACTTGCCCATGCCAACGCCGACGTTGCCCTTGCCGTCGCCAACGACGACGAGAGCGACGAGGCTCATGCGACGACCACCCTTGACGGTCTTCGACACGCGGTTGATGTAAACGACGCGCTCCTCGAACTCGGAGGCCTCGCGCTGCTGCTTCTGATTACGAGCCATGTGCTACATACCTCCTAGAACTCGAGACCGGCGGCACGAGCACCGTCGGCGAGGGCCTTGACGCGGCCATGGTAGATACGGCCACCGCGATCGAAGGCGACCTTGGTGATGCCGGCCTCGATGGCGCGCTTGCCAACGAGCTGACCGACCTTCTCCGCAGCCTCCTTGTTCGAGGTGTGGGTGCCCTTGAACTCGGCCTCGAGGGTCGAGGCAGAGACGAGCGTCAGGCTAGAGCCCTTGCTGTCGTCGATGATCTGGGCATAGATGTTGGCGTTAGTACGGGTCACGCGAAGACGCGGACGCTCGGAGGTACCCGAGACCTTGCCGCGAACACGACGCTGACGACGCTTGAGGCCTTCCAGCTTCGCCTTATGCTTGTTCATACGTAAACTCCTAAAAAGGTTGATCTTGCCAGCACCTGACGGGGTGCTGGTCTTATGCGAGTGAGTCGGTTACGACTACTTGGCGGCCTTACCCAGCTTGCGGCGGATGTGCTCGCCAACGTAGTGGATACCCTTGCCCTTGTAAGGCTCGGGAGGACGATGGCCGCGGATCTCAGCGGCGATCTGACCGACCTGCTGCTTGTTGATACCCTTGACGTTCACGTGGGTGTTGTCGGGAACCTCGAAGGTGATGCCCTCGGGAGCCTCGACGATCACGGGGTGCGAGAAGCCCAGGGAGAACTCGAGGTTCTTGCCCTTCTGCTGCACGCGGTAACCGACGCCGGCGAGCTCGAGCTTCTTCTCGAAGCCCTCGGAAACGCCAACAACCATGTTGTGGATGAGGGCACGGGTGAGGCCGTGGCGGGCACGGGTCTCACGCTCGTCGTCGGGACGGGAAACGGTGAGGACGTTGTCCTCGATGTTGATAGCGAGCTTCTCAAAGACATCGAGCTCGAGCTGGCCCTTGGGGCCCTTGACGACAACGTTGTTGCCGTTGACTGCCACTTCGACTCCGGCGGGAATCTGGACAGGCTTATTACCGATACGAGACACGGTGATCTCCTTTCCTTCTACCTACCGAGCGAATTACCAGACGTAAGCGATGATCTCGCCGCCGACGTTGTGCTTGCGAGCATCGCGGTCGGTCATAACGCCATGGCTGGTGGAAATAATGGCGGTACCAAGGCCACCGCGGACGCGGGGCATGTCGGCAACGCCGGTGTACTTACGCAGGCCCGGCTTGGAAATGCGGCGGATGCCGTTGATGACCTTAGCCTTCTTGGGACCATACTTAAGCGTGATGTGCAGAGTCTTCTGGGGAACGGTGTCCTCGACATCGTAGCCCTCGATGTAGCCCTCCTCGTGCAGAACACGAGCGATCTCGACGAGCTTCTTGCTGCTCGGCATGGAGACCGTGGCCTTGTTCACAGAGTTAGCGTTACGGATGCGCGTAAGCATATCTGCGATCGGGTCTGTAAGGTTCATACAGATTCTCCTTCGTTCTTGATGAACACGTGCTCTTGGTTCTTCGCCGCCCTTAACGGCAAAGCCTTTTTAGCGCGTTTTCCCTGTTCCAAACTGATGCTTGAAACGCTGGTAGTGACTTACCAGCTGGCCTTCTTAACGCCGGGAAGCTCGCCCTTGAGTGCAAGCTCGCGGAAGCAGACACGGCACAGGCCGAACTTGCGGTACACAGAGTGCGGACGGCCGCAGCGCTGGCAGCGCGTGTACTCACGAGTAGAGAACTTCTGCTTGCGATTGCACTTGACGATCATCGATGTCTTAGCCACTTATATCCTCCTCACATAGAGTATTGTTCGCCCCAAGCGCCGCCCCCTTCTGGGAACGGCGCTCATAGGGCAGGTGAACCTATTTCTTGAACGGGAAACCGAAGGCGTCCAGAAGGGCCTTGGCCTCCTCATCGGTATTGGCGGTGGTCACGAAAGTGATGTCCATACCACGCTGGTGATCGACAGAGTCGAAGTCGATCTCGGGGAAGATGAGCTGCTCGGTGACGCCCATGGAGAAGTTACCACGGCCGTCGAAGCTCTTGGCGGAGATGCCACGGAAGTCGCGGATACGGGGAATCGCGACGGAGGTCAGACGATCGAAGAACTCCCACATACGGTCGCCACGCAGGGTAACCTTGCAGCCGATCGGCATACCAGCGCGCAGGCGGAAGGTAGCGATGGACTTGCGGGCACGGGTGATCATCGGCTGCTGGCCGGTGATGGCGCGCAGGTCGCGCACGGCACCGTCGATGGCCTTGGAATCGGTAGCGGCCTCGCCGACACCCATGTTCACGACGATCTTCTCAAACTTGGGGATCATCATGACGTTCTCGTACTGGAACTTGTCCTGAAGCTGCTGCTTGACCTCGTTGTTGTACTTGGTCTTCAGACGCGGCACATACTTCTCTTCTGCCATTGTTCACTCCTTCTTGGGGTTTTAAGCACGGGGCGTGGCCACGATGGGTTGTCCTCGTGCCTCCTGGCTGCATCCGCGCCGCTCATGGCATTTCGCGGTTTGGACTCGACACAGCAGGAGCCGACAAAACAATCGGTACTATACGCGCATCGAGAGCGTATTTCCAGAAAAACCTCGTCTGCCTGCACAACTCCACAACTCCCCCGCACATATTGATCCCTAGGGGACGGAGGAAAATGGCAGTTGCGGTGAAATAGGGACCGTTTGACGGCTTAACAGGCTTTAACAGTCCGTATTTCACCGCAACTCATATATGGGGATGCGATTAGCGCTTACGGGGGACGAGCTTGGTGCGGCGCAGGTGGATCATCTCGGCAGCGATGGAGATGGCAATCTCCTCGGGATCCTCGGCCTCGATGGCAACGCCGATCGGCAGGTGCAGCCCGTCGATCTGGTCCTGCGTAAAGCCCTCCTGCTCCAGGCGGGCGCGCACAAAGGCCGTCTTACGGCGCGAACCCAAGCAGCCCAGATAGGCTGGCTTGGCGCGCATGGCCTGAATCACCACGTCGATATCGGACTTGTGACCCGCCGTGGCGACGACCACCAGGTCGCGCGGGCCGATGGGGCACTGCTTGCTCAGGTTCTTGTAGTCGACCAGACGACGGTCGTAGACACCGGGCACCCATTCGGGCGTCAACGTGCCGGGGCGGTCGTCGCAAGCCACGACGGCAAAGCCCGCCGCCGTGAGCACCCGCGCCGTCGCAGCACCCACGTGTCCGCAGCCAAAGATATAGGTCAGGCCCTCGGGGCAGAGCGTCTCGATGTGCGCGGGAGGAATCTCGGAGGCGGCGTTGGTGTAGGTGACGCTGCTCCCCTCTTCCGCCAGCGAAAGCCCGGGGCAGCCCGCAATGGTGCGGCGCGATTCCTCGCCATGGCACTCGGCCACATCGCCCTCGAGCGCGCTTGCGATAAACGGCTCAAAGTCGATGACGAAGTCGCCGATGCGCCGATAGGCCAAGACGTCGGCAATCGACTGGAACAACGGTACCTGGGTCGCATCCAGATGCAGGTAGCACAGGCAGATGGCTCCGCCGCAGATCATGCCGGTATCGGAGTTCTCGCCGCCCATGGTGTAGCGGACCAGACGCGAATGTCCCGCGCCCAGGAGCTCGCGCGCCTCATCCAGCGCAAAGAGCTCAATCTTGCCGCCGCCGATAGTGCCCGCCTGGCTGCCATCGGCAAAGACGGCCATCCAGGCGCCCACACCGCGCGGGGACGCCCCCGCCGTACCGGCCACGACCACCAGCTCGCACGTCTCGCCAGCACGCAGGGCGGCAAGCGCCGCATTCACAACATCGAGCTTTTCCATTGCCGCCTTCTATCCTCTAAAGACATCGGTGAGCATAGCGAGTGCCTCGAGCACGCCGCCGCCGACCGACGTCGCTTTGTCCGAAATATAGTTGATATAGCTGGCATCGCCGCGCGGGTCGACGTCGGCACATTTAAAGCCCTCGGTCACCTGAACACCGTCGGCCAAAAGGCCGCGCAAGCAGCCGTCAATCTGCGTGACCATGGGAGCATCACCCGCATACCCGATCACATCGCCGGCACTCACGATGTCGCCGATGGTGCGGTCGGACCTAAACACGCCGGCGGCGGGGCTGTGGATAACACGTTCCTTGCCATAGCCGGCGATAATGCCCGGCACGCCCGTGTTGGGCTGGGGCGAACCTTGGGTAATGACACGGCCGAGAAAATGTCCGCGCATGGTCTCGACCACGGCGTCGCAGTCAACCGGCGCGGTAAAGCCCGGCCCCACAGCGATGACGGCAGGCGCCATGTCGCGCGTGGTGCCCAAGTTGCGCTTAGCCAAAATCGCGTCGACCACAGCCGCGGGTTTAAGCTCATCGAGCATCTTGGCCTGAGGGTCCACCACAACGGCGACGTCTCCAGCCTCGGTAATCTCAAGCGCCTCAGCCGGCGTCCGTGCCAAGCGAGCGCGAATGCCTTCGACCTCGACCTCGCCCAGGCGAATGGCCTCGCAAAAACAGATTGTGCGGCGGATGCACGTGGGAACCGCGATATCGGCCATAACGACCGAAACGCCGGCGCGCACCAAGCGAACGGCGACGCCCGTGGCGATATCACCGGCGCCGCGAACATAAACGAGCATTCCCGGGGCACCTCCCTGTGCTACGGTTTGAGCAGAGCAAAAGCGGTTCGGCCGCTACTCTGATGATTATTTATTATCACAGTATTATACGGCGGTGAACAGATGGAAACGGTTAGCGGCAATCTTGCCTCGGCGCTCAGGATCGAGCCGGGCATTACCGCGATTATCGGCAGTGGCGGCAAGTCGACGTTGCTGAAGACGCTGGGGCTCGAGCTCATGCGCGCTGGCGGCCGCGTGCTCCTCTGTACCACCACGCACATGTTTCCCGTCGCCGGCGTGCCATGGGACGGGTCGAGCCGTCGTCTGGACGCCGCGCCTTGGAAGCCGGGCGCCGCACATGTCCCCGGTTGCACTTGCGAGGCCTGCGCGGGCCTTGCGCGCGGAAGCATCTGCCAGGCAGGCGTCTTGAACCCCCAGACGGGCAAGCTCTCCGCCCCCGCCGAGCCGCTCGGCGAGCTGGCACAGTGCTTTGACTACGTCCTGGCCGAGGCGGACGGCAGCAAGCGGCTCCCGCTCAAGGCCCACGCCGCCTGGGAGCCGGTCGTTCCCGCCGGCACGGCAAACGTTGTCTGGGTCGTCGGCGCCTCGGGGCTGGGCAAGCCCGTCGCCGAGGTTGTCCACCGCCCCGAGGTCTTCTGCGAGCGCTGCGGCTGCGAGCCCACCGACACCGCCACCCCAGAGCGCGTCGCTATGGCGCTCAATGCCGAGCTGCAGATGCTGAACCTCGACAATGCCCGCATCATGCTCAACCAAGTCGACACGCTCAGCGACCCGGCCATGGCAGATCGCTTTGAGGCAGCCCTCGACCGCCCCCTCATCGCCAGCAGCCTCCAGCGGTAGCCCTCCTGTTAGCGGGGCACGTAGCGGCCGGGTTGGGCTCCGGTGGGCTCGCCGTCGCGCGCAGCCAGCACGCCGTTCACAAACACGGCCTTGGCGCGGCCGTGTGCCTCAAAGCCCTCGAGCGGCGTATAGTCCACAGCCTGATGCTGCGTCGCCGCGCGAATGGTCCAGCGCGCCTTGGGATCCCACACGCATACGTCGGCATCGGAGCCCTCGGCAAGACAACCCTTGCGCGGATACATGCCAAAGACGCGCGCCGGGTTCTCGCTCATCAAGCGGCACAGATCCTCGGGGCCCAGCTGTCCCTCAAAGCTCGTAGCGATCGCGACGGGGCGATGCTCCACACCGGGCCCGCCGTTGGGAATCGCGCGAAAGTCATCGCGCCCGCGGTCCTTTTGCCCGTGCAGATTAAAGCTGCAGTGGTCGGTGGCAATAGTATCGATCTCGCCAGCCACAAGCGCCTCGCGCAGCGCGGCACGGTCACCGGCATGGCGCAGCGGCGGGCTCATCACGTACTTGGCGCCCGCAAAGCCGTCCTCGCCCTGCTCCAAGTAGCGCGTATCGTCGAGCATCAGATATTGAGGACAGGTCTCGACATAGATGCTCTTCTGCCCGCGCGCCTTGGCAGCGCGAATGGCCTCGAGCCCCAGCTTGGTCGAAAGGTGCACCACGTTGACCGGAGCATCCCCGGCCAAGTGCGCCAGATATAGCAGACGGCTCACTGCCTCGGCCTCGCACACATCCGGACGGCTGAGCGCATGGCCCTCGGGCCCGTGGATACCCTGCTCAAACACGCGCTTCTGCAGCTCGTTCACGAGCGTGCCGTTCTCGCAATGCACGCACAGGATACCGCCTACGCGCTTGAGCTCCTCCAACACCTCGAGCGTCTCGGCATCGTCCAAGCGCAGGTGGTCATAGGCAAAGTAGGTCTTGAACGACGATACGCCCGCCTCGCGCATGGCCGAAAGATCGGCGCGATTGCGCTCATTCCACTCGGCAAGCGCCATATGGAAGGCGTAGTTGGCCGTGCAGGTTCCGTCGGCGCGGCGATGCCACTCGGCCAAGGCATCGGGCATGGTCACGCCGCGATCGGCTGTCGCGTAGTCCACGATGGTCGTCGTGCCGCCGCAGGCAGCCGCACGCGTACCGGTCTCAAAGCTATCGGCTGTCCAATCCATGCCGGTCCAGCACTGCATGTGCGTGTGCCCATCGATAAAGCCCGGGAACACCCAGCAGCCCGCAGCATCCTCGACGGTATCGCCCTCGGCCGGCTCAATCGCCGCGGCAATCCGCACGATCTTATCGCCATCCATGGCAAGATCGGCGCGGCGAAGCCCCTGGGGCGTCACGAGTGCGCCGTTTTTGATGATGATCATAATTGCTCCTTATTGATTGATGCAGTTGGCCACGCGATCAAAATACGAGCAGGCGGCGATATGCTCCGTTATGCGTCGCTGTCCCTTGACGGTATCGACGTCCCACAGCTCGTAGGCACGCGCCTCGACCAGCACCACGTCGGTACGGTCCTTGAGGATCGAACCGCCGCCGTCCTTACCCTCAAGACACATAAGTGCATCGAACAGTTCCGCCGGAAAGAGCACCGGGCTCGAAGGCTCACCGTTGCACGCAAGACGCACCGGATGCTTGCGGCCACGCTCGTCAAATGCACGAACCATAGCCTCAAAAGAATCCGAACTCACGAGCGGCTGGTCGCCCGGCAAAAAGAGGCAACCTTTCCAGTTGCGTTCGACTCCCCACGAAAGGCCCGCACGGACGCTTTCGCTGCGCAGCTCGCCATCGTGCAGCACGCACGGGCAATGCTTGTCATCACAAATCTGAGCGACCTCGGGCCAACGCGTCGAAACCACAACGTCAAAGCCCCGGGGAACCGAATCAATGGTCCGGGCAATCAGCGGCTCGCCATAGATATCAGCGAGCATCTTGTTAGAGCCAAATCGCTTGCCCTCGCCCGAAGCCATAATGACGCAACCAAGTTTCATGGCGATACCTCCCCTGAAACCATCGTACCCATAACTCGCGTCGCGGGGCATCTACATCGAAAGCGCTTATCCCGCACGCCCACGATGCAAAAAGGGGCACCCCGCCGGTTGGCAGAGCGCCCCCTTTACATGGCTTACCTCAACCCAGCTTTAGGCCTGGAACCAACGGGCGGTGTTGCGCTCGTCGAGGGCCTTGAGGGTAGCGGCGGGATCGGCAACCTTCTGCAGGAACATCATGGCTGCGATGGCGTACGGCTTGTAGCTGGCCTCCTTGTACATGCCCACGCGGTGCATGTCGAAGACGTCGGCGTTGACCTCGCCGTGCTCGCAGGAGACACCGGAGATGTCGGCGGGCAGCGGATGCATAAAGATGGTGTCCTGGCCGTTGGCAGTCTTCTCCATGAGCTCGGTCGTGGAGCACCAGTCCTGATGCGTAGCGTTCTGGGCGAGCAGCTCCTTCTCGAGCGCGGCGATGCCGGCATCGTCGCCCTCGGCGTACAGGTTGGTGCGCTTCTCCATGGCGGCAAACGGAGCCCAGCTCTTGGGGATCACGATGTCGGCGCCCTCGAAGGCCTCGGCCATGGTGTTGACCTGCTTAAAGGTGGTGCCGGACTCGGCGGCATAGCCCTTGGCGCGCTCGACGACCTCGGGCATGAGGTCGTAGCCCTCGGGGTGAGCCAGGGTGACGTCCATGCCAAAGCGGGGCAGCAGGCTGATCAGCGACTGCGGGCAGGACAGCGGCTTGCCGTAAGAGGGCGAGTAGGCCCAGGTGACGGCAACCTTCTTGCCCTTGAGGTTCTCGAGGCCGCCAAACTCGTTGATGAGGTAGAGCATGTCGGCAGAGGACTGCGTGGGGTGATCGGAGTCGGACTGCAAGGAGATGAGCGTGGGACGGTGATCCAGAACGCCGTCCTCGTAGGCCTGCTGGACAGACTCGGAGACCTCGGCCATGTAGGCGTCGCCCTTGCCGATGTACATGTCGTCGCGGATGCCGATGACGTCGGCCATGAAGGAGATCATGGTAGCGGTCTCGCGGACGGTCTCGCCGTGAGCGATCTGGGACTTCTTCTCGTCCAGGTCCTGCAGCTCGAGGCCGAGCAGGTTGGCGGCCTTAGAGAAGGAGAAGCGCGTACGGGTGGAGTTGTCGCGGAACAGGGAGACGGCCAGGCCCGAGTCGAAGATCTTGGACGAAACGTTGTTCTCACGCAGCTCGCGCAGGGCGTCGGCAACGATGTAGAGAGCCTTGAGCTCATCGGTGGTCTTATCCCAGGTGTGCAGGAAGTCGCTGCCGTACATGCCCTTAAAATCGAGGCCGTTCAGCTGCTCGACGAGCTCGGTAAACTTGGCGTCCATGTAAATATCCTTTCCATAGATGAAACGATCGCAATGAGTAGATGTGCTCCGGCATGCGCGTGTGGCTAGAACATGCAGAGCGCTATGACGAGGACCCGCTACCGTTGAGGAAGCATGGGAGATAACGACCGCGGGCCCCAAGTCAACAGGGGGTGCCGGGGACACAGGCTGTCCCCGGCTCAACAAGATCAAGGAATGGGACTAGTCGATCTTGTTGTTGGTCAGACCAGCGCGGAACACGGTAGCGTCGCCATCGGCCTGGCTCGGATCGTAGAGGTTCAGGGCAGCCACGTACATGGCAGCAGCGGTGACCAGGTCGTCCTTGTAGGTGATCTCGTTGGGAGCGTGAGCCTGAGACTCGGCACCCGGGCCAAAGCCAACGCAGGGGATGCCATAGCGGCCCTGGATGGAAACGCAGTTCGTGGAGAAGGTCCACTTGTCGCACAGCGGACGACCGGTGCGCTTGTCCATGCTGGGCTCGCAGCCGATGCGCTCGTCACCGAACATGGCCTTGTGGGCGTCGACGAGGGCCTTGACGTGCGGAGCGGTCTCCTTGTTGATCCACGTGGGGAAGTAAGCCTCGGTCTCGTAAACCTCGCCGGTCCAGGACGGACGGTCGTACATGTACATGGAGACCTTCACGTCGTCGCCGTACTTCTTGGCGGCCGGCAGGTTGCGGATCTCGTCCAGGCAGGACTCCCAGGTCTCGCCGGCGGTCATGCGACGGTCGATGGAGATGGCGCAGGAGTCAGCGACAGCGCAGCGGCTGGGGCTGGTGTAGAAGATCTGGCTGACGGTGCAGGTGCCGCGGCCCAGGAAGCGGGCGTCCTCGAAGTGCTCGGGGTTGTACTTGGGGTCGAGCATCTTGACGAGGCCCTTGATGTCGGTCGACTCGTCGCAGCCGTTGTTGTTGAGGGCGCGGACGTCGGCGATGATGTCGGCCATTTTGTAAATGGCGTTGTCGCCGCGGTCGGGAGCGGAGCCGTGGCAGGAGGTGCCGTGAACGTCGACGCGGATCTCCATGCGGCCGCGGTGACCGCGATAGATGCCGCCGTCGGTAGGCTCGGTGGAAATGACGAACTCGGGCTTAATGCCGTCCTTGTTGTAGATGTACTGCCAGCACATGCCGTCGCAGTCCTCTTCCTGGACGGTGCCGACGACCATGATCTTGTAGCCCTCGGGGATGAGGCCCATGTCCTTCATCATCTTGGCAGCGTAGGTAGCAGAAGCCATACCGCCCTCCTGGTCAGAGCCGCCGCGGCCGTAGATGATCTCGTCGGTCTCGTAGCCCTCATAGGGATCGGCATCCCAGTTCTCGATGTTGCCGATGCCGACGGTGTCGATGTGGGAGTCGATGGCGATGATCTTGTCGCCCTCGCCCATAAAGCCCATGACGTTACCCAAGCCATCGACCTTGACCTCGTCATAGCCAAGGCTCTCCATCTCGGCCTTGATGCAAGCGACAACCTCGCCCTCCTCGCAGGACTCAGAGGGGTGCGAGATCATGGCGCGCAGGAAGCGGGTCATGTCAGCGCGGTGAGACTCAGCAGCGTTTTTAATTGCCTCGAAATCGAGTTCCTTAGTCATAACAGTCAACCTTTCTACAAGGGTTTACCTACAGGTAGATATTTCAGATAGATCACTTGTGCCAAGCAGCGTGAGGTCGAGCACCCGGCAAGCAAGCAACCATAGGAGGCGGACGGAGGACTTTGCTCCGTCGCGAGTTCCGCACGAGCCGGAGAGCACTTAATGTGCTCTCCGTGCGAGCAGGACTGTCCGAGCAGGGAGTAAAGTCCTCCGGCTGCCTCCGGACAGGTCAGCCTGCTAGCAAGTCGGGTACTCGCCCTCCCAGACGATGCGACGGTACTGATCCGGATCGGTGTCGCCCTCGGTGGAGAAGCAGAGCACGGAGCTCGTCTTGTCCAGGCCGATGAGCTCCTTGAGCTCGGCGTACTCGGGGTCGAGCATGAGGGTCTCGACCAGACCGGTGGTCACTGCGCCGGACTCGCCGGAGATGACGCGCGGGTCGCCCTTCTCGGGAGCGCCCAGGGTGCGCATGCCGCGAGCGGTGACCCAGTCGGGGCAGGACACGAAGGCGGTGGTGTGGTTGCGCAGGATATCCCAGCCCAAGATGTTGGGCTCGCCGCAGCACAGGCCGGCCATGATGGAGGGCATGTCACCGTCCACGATGCGCGGATCTCCGTCGCCGGCGGCAGCGCCCTTGTACAGGCAGGCGGCCGGTGCGCACTCAACCACGACGAAGGTGGGCGGGTTATCGGGATACAGGTTGGTGAAGTAGCCCACCACGGCGCCGGCGAGCGAGCCTACGCCAGCCTGGACAAAGACGTGCGTCGGGCGGTTGATAGCCATCTCGCGCAGCTGCTCGGCAGCCTCGGAAGCCATGGTGCCGTAACCCTCCATGATCCAGGACGGGATCTTCTCGTAGCCCTCCCAGGCGGTGTCCTGAACGATGACGCCGCGCTCGCAGGCGTCGGCCTCGGCGGCGGCCATGCGCACGCACTCGTCGTAGTTGACCTCTTCGATGGTCACCGTGGCGCCCTCGGCGGCAATGTTATCGAAGCGGGGCTTGGTGGAACCCTTGGGCATGTGCACGACGGCCTTCTGGCCCAGCTTGTTGGCAGCCCATGCCACGCCGCGGCCATGGTTGCCGTCGGTGGCGGTAAAGAAGGTGGCCTGGCCAAAGTCCTTGGCAAGCTGATCGGAGGTCAGGTAATCGAAGGTGCACTCGGCAACGTCCTTGCCGGTCTCGTCGGCAATGTAGTTGGCCATGGCAAACGATCCGCCCAGGACCTTAAAGGCGTTGAGGCCAAAGCGATAGCTCTCGTCCTTAACGCACAGGTTGGACAGGCCTAGGCGCGCGGCCTGGCCATCCAGGCGGGCAAGCGGAGTGACGGTGTACTGGGGGAACGACTGGTGGAAGGCGCGGGCCTTCTTCACGTGGTCGAGGCTCATGATTCCCAAGTGCTTGTCATCGCTCTTGGGCATCGTGTTGCCCGCCCACTGGATCTTATCGGCCATACGGTGAACTCCTTAAGTTCTCTCTTGCCGGCCCCCGCATACGCGTTTCAGCCCGATCCCATTCACACGGCTGAACTTTTATGTGGATGCCAAACAAAAAGTTTGTTAGCACTGTTCTATCACACTTTTTGATTGGAAAACCTAACAAATTGTTTGTTGCCGTAATCGGTACCTTTTCGCCGCCGAACGGTCACATAACACAGCGACGCTTTCGTTATTTGCGAACAAGTGGGGTTTATGGCACAGTGAGCCCAAACTAATTTTTAGGAAGGCACCCATGACCCCCGCACAGATTGAGTTCTACAAGCGCCTTGCACACGGCCTGGCGCTCCAATTTGGCCCCAACTGCGAAGTCGTCGTCCACGACCTGGAGACCGAGGACGTGGACCGCTCCATCGTAGTGATCGAAAACGGCCACGTTAGCGGGCGCAAACTGGGTGACGGCCCCAGCCATATTGTGCTTGAATCCATGCACGAGGGCACCGCCGACGTGCACGACCGCGAGCCGTACCTCACCAAAACCGCCGATGGCAAGCTGCTCAAGTCCTCGACCATCTTTATCCGCAACGACGAGGGCAAGCCCGTCGGCATTTTGGGCATCAACTTTGACATTACGCTTATGAAGGCTTTTGAGCGTTCGCTCGACGCCTTTACCGGCACCGGCGGCACGGGCTACACCGAGCCCGAGCCCATTACCAAGAACATCGGCGACCTGCTCGAGGACCTGCTGCACGAGTGCGAGCAGTTTGTGGGCAAGCCCGCGGCGCTCATGACCAAAGACGAGCGCATTCGTGCCATTGGCTACCTCGACCGTCGCGGCGCCTTCCTCATTTCCAAGTCGAGCGAACGCGCCTGCGAGTTCTTTGGCATCTCCAAGTACAGCTTCTATAGCTACCTCAATGAGGCCAAGGCGGCAGCAGGCGACAAGTAGGCACTCGCCTGGATTGCCCCTCCCCTTTTGGGCGCGAGTTCTGGAAAGCATGAATCCAAGACCGAGCCGCTTGGAAAGTTCCATATAATCGATGTCATTAGTATTTCGGAAGGATGGAACAGAATGGCGTTGAGCAAGGCATCATGCACCGGTCGCGGATTGATTCCGGCAATTGGTGGACATGTGCACCGCATGTTCGATGAGGGTGAAGACGACCTGTTTTCGCTGAGCCTTGACGACGTGATGAATGATCGCCCGTGGACCGCCGACGAACTCATGGGCGGCGGGGCTCGTCCGTCAAGCCTCAATCCCGCACTTGCGCCTAAGCCCGCATCTGCGCCGACTCCTGCGCAGTCGCCTGTTTCGACGCCCGCACTCACTTCGGCGACCACGCCCGCTCCCCGCCCCGCAAGCGACCCGTCCGAAACGGCGGCATTTCTCGCTGCAGCGACGCAGGGCAAATCGGCCGACAGCACCGTTATGTACAGCGCCCAGCAGTTGCCTGTTCCTGCGGCACGCAAGCCTCCGGTCACAAGGCTCGATGAGCCCGTTGCCCATCAGGTTGCCTACGATTCCTGGGCTGCAACCGATCTGGATGAGACCTCTACCGGCATGCCGGCGCTCGACGTTCCAGTTAACCCGCTTTTTGCCGCCAACACGAGTGCCGCGGACTATGAGAGCGGTACGGCATTTTCCGATTATTCCGATGGCTATGCTGGCAACGGTCGCATCGAGACCGAGGATTATGGCACCGCATCGAGCGATTATCTCAACGATCCGTACGCTGCCACGCCTGCACCGGAATATGACCCGGAGGCCGCGTCCGCGCCGGTGTATACCAAAAGCACAGGCGAAGAACGCTTCGCCGATTATTACGCCGAGGAAAAGGCGCTGCGTTTCTCGGAATTTCCGCAGGCAGTCAAGGTTGCCTTTATCGCCATTGTCATTGCCCTGCTCGGTGTCATTGCGTTTGAGGGATTCCGGCTGTTCTCCGGCCCCACCCAAGCGGAGTCGGAGACCCAGCAAAAAGAGGACGATAACGAGTATCTGGACATCAACACCCTCAAGGGCGACCCCAACGACGGGGACGACGAGTAGCGAGAGCTGAAGGCGGCCGCAGGATCCCGCATCCAGCACCGGCTTCTAAGTGCTGTTTTGTCATCCAGCTACACTTTTCCGAAGTTTTAAGGTGCCTATTTCGACACTTTTCCGTACTTTTACACGGCTGATTTCGACACTTTTCCGGATGAAAGCCGAATAATCACATGGGAAACCAACGCCGTTCACGCGTCATTTCGCAGGCGGCGCTTGATTTCTGTCCGTACACGTTGATAGACTTCCTCTTGCCCGCAAAGAGCGGGCGCATTTTATCCAGAGTCGGGGTAGAGAGTTGGCTCCACGATCCCGACGCCAACCGGCCAAGAGGCACGGTGGCCCTGCCAACATCGATGAAAGGAGTCCGTATGGACAATTTCTCCGTGCGCAGCGAGCGTAACTTCCACAACCTGATCGTCAAACCGAATCACATGCATCTTCTGGATAAGCCAAATGGCTACGCCTCGGCCATGGTCAAGAGCAGCCTCTCCCACCAGATGCGCTTTACCGTGCAGAAGCTCGAGGAAGAACTCTGCGCCGCCGGCAGCCCGCACGTGCTGCAGATCAAGCTGCTTGGAGACGACTCTCGCGAGCCGTCTAGCTGGAAGCTCTTTGCTGACGGCGTATGCGTTGCGGACGGATCCGGCGCCTTTGCCCGAGAGTGCTTCTGCGAGGGAGCCGAGGCATTCCTGGACCTGTGCCGCGACGCCGTACGCACGGCCGAGCTGTACTAGTGGAGCCAGAGGGAGTATGAGCTGTTGAGTGCGGCCCGCGGGATTGCGGGGGCGTAGGAACAGAAGCCTCATGATGGTGGCCTCGGCTGGAATGACGTATCGCTCGATAAATGATCTCAACAACGTAGCCGATGCGCCGCATTTCGCCTCAAAGGCATTGAGCGATCGGGCGGCGTCCAGCATTTCTTTGATATCCCCAATTGATTGTTCCGAGAAAGTCTCTTCATGCCCTCATAATCGCCCTTACGAGAAACTTGGACGAGACGGGCGTCCATACGCCGTCTCTAAACTAACGAGCCGTTCGCGGAAAGAACATCAGGCTAGCGTGGGCCAAAGATATACTGGTATCGTTGCAACAATTATGGAAGATCGGCATCGTCAATGACCTCCTTGAAATTCTCCAGGCGCTTCGCGCTTAGTCTGCTCGTCCCGCTGTCCGCCGCCGTAGCGCTAGCTTTGCCCTCAACCGTCCTCGCTGCGTCGGACCCGAACCCGCCCAGCATCTCCAACGTGACGTTATCCGCGACGACAGTCACGGCCGGCTCCACGCTGCATGTCGGCTACGATGTGGACGACCCCGATGGGGTGCGGTCAGTCACGCCGATAGTCGAGGTCGTCGTCGATAGCGATGACGGGGACCAGGGCAACAGCTCCCGCCTCGCCTTCCGGTCGACCGGCGACACGACCGCGGGCTTCGATATCCCCACCTCCCCGAGCGACCGGCCCTGCAGGTACCGGATCATCGGCCTCGGCGTGACCGATAGCCTTGGATGGGTTACCGATGTCTACGACGCGGCGTATGCCGAGGAGAAGGGACTCAACTCTCCGACCTTCGCCACCAGCCCCCTCGTCTATGAGGTGACCGAGGGGCCCGCGGACCAGAACCCGCCGACCGTGTCCTCCGTGTCGCTCTCGAGCAGGGAGGTCGCGACCGGTGCCGACTTCCACATCTCTTGGTCCGTCGCGGACCCGGACGGCGTTCGCTCCGTTTCCCCCATACTGCAGCGGGGCTGGGAGGATAAGGACGACGGCTGCTCCGTTTCGTCGGCCTATTATCACGGAGGCTCGTCTATCGACGGGTTCGACCTCACATTCGACAGCAATAGGATCGGAAGGCACAGGCTGATCGGCCTTTCGGTCACCGATGACCTAGGGTTCGAGACCGATGTGTACGAGAGTTCCTACGCCAGGGCCAACGGCATCTCGGGCGCGACTTTCTCGGTTGCCGACCCGAGCGAGCTGTGCTTCGAGGTGACCGGCAGCGCGATCGACCGGAACCCGCCCACGGTCTCGAACGTTTCCATCTCCGCGAAGAGAGTCCCTGTCGGCGGGCTCCTCCGCATCTATTGCAATGTAGGCGACGCGGACGGCGTGAAGTCTGTCTCCCCGATTCTCGGCGACCCCGGCTATGTCGAGGACCCGAACTCTGTAAAGGCCCGTAAAACGTTGAGCTGCAGCTACGATGCGGCAAGAGGCTATATCGAAATCGAGTTCCCCACGTCGCTCTCGATGGGCTCGTTTGAAATCCATGCCCTCGCGGTCCTCGACAAGGCGGGTCATGAGACCTTCGTCTACAGCTCCGCCTACGCCGAGCGTAACGGCAAGACCGGCGTCCGGACCTTTGATGTCGACGACGCGGAGGACGTTACCTTCGACGTGACCGCCCCGCTGTATGCCGCCACCAAGGGCAACGGGCAGGCATATGCAAAGGGCAACGAGGACGGTCTGACCTTCCGCTTCAGCGGTCCTCTCGATGAGTTCACGCGTCTCCTCGTGGACGGAAATGAGGCCTCCGCTGAGAACTACACCGCAACCAAGGGCAGCACGATTATCGAGCTCAAGCCGGCCTACCTGGACACGCTTGCCGCCGGCGGACACACCGTCACGGCCGTCTGGAAGGACGGGACGGCGACCGATGCATCCTTCACCGTGGAGGGGAAGGCCCAAGGGGAGCAGGCGGGCGGCAAGACCGATGTAGATTCACCCGGCGACAACAAAAGTGATCCTGCCACTCCTGAAAAGGACGCCGACGAGGCGTCTACAAAAAGGTCGGGACACACGATAACCGATGAACCAAAGCTCGCCGTAACCGGCGACTCCGCTTGGATGGCCAGCATCGCATTAGCCATGGCGGCCACGGCCTGCTTCGCGGCAGCGAGAAGGCTTGAGCCCAAGCAGCATAGGCACGAACAGTAGCTCAAAGCGAACTCAACTGGGAAGGGCAGATGGATAGCCGTCCTTCTCTTGCAATCAACCCAATCCGCTGAAATGCAATCAGTTAACGAGTTTTGCCAGACGCTCGGTCTCTACCCCGCTCTGGCAAGCCACCTAGCAATGAGATAATGCCCACGGCGATCAACGCAAACAAGGAGCACGCTATGGCAGACAACGAGACCAAACCCTCAACGGACGGCGGCCGAGAGGAACTCGTGGCAAAACAGCTCGCATCGACCAAAATCCACCTCGCGCTCACCCAGGAGCGGGCGGACATCTCCGGCGCCATCAAGCTGCCGCTCGAGCGAATTCCCCAGCTCGGCGTGGCGTTCGCCTCGCTCCCCTCGATGTTTCGCACCGTCACTAACACGGTGAGCGTACCCACGCTGCTCCAGGCGACTGACAAATTTGGCAACCCGCTCGATCCGTCGAAACTCAATTCGTTCAAGGACGGCAGCGGTCTCACAGGGGGCTACCGCGACGCAGTCAAGGGCTTTGGACAGGCGCGCTTCCACGTAGTCGAGGGCGACATCGCCACGAGCGTCACTCAAGTGCCTTACGACCCGACGTCGTTGTTCATGGCAGCCGCAATCGCGCAGATAAACCAAAAGCTCGACTCCATCCAGGAGTCCGTCGACGAGATGTTCGAGTACATGCGTCAGCGCGACAAGGCCAACATGCGTGGCAACCTCAAGACGCTCGCAGACATCCTCAACGGTTACGGCCTCAACTACGGCAACGCCACCTACATGGCAAACGCCCATATGAAGGTGCTCGACATCAAGCAGTCGTCCGCGCAGGACATGGAACTCTTCCGCTCGCAGGCGCAAGCGGATCTGAAAAAGAAAGGGTTCATCGAGGTGCGAGACGGCTTGGGCAGACGCCTCGACAAGGTGCTCGACTACCTCAAAGACTGCCAGCTCGCCACCTACATCCACGCGTTCTCACTGTTCCTCGAACCCATGCTCGCCCAGAACTTCGAGCCCGCAAAGCTCGCGGACGCCACCGCGAAGATCGAGGCCGATTCGATTGCGTATCGCGAGCTCTACACCGAGTGTTACGACGCCCTCGAGGCGGGAACTGCCGACACCGTCGATGCGGCACTGCTGGGCGGCATCGCGTCCGCGGGCAAATTGCTCGGTCACGCCATCGCAAAGACCCCCGTGGGCGAACATACGCTCATCGACGAGGCACTCGAGGGTGCAGGAGAGGACATCGGCAGGTTCAACGATAGGCAATCCGAGAAACTCCTCGAGAAGCTCCATCGGGCAAAGACGCCTGACGTCGCACCGTTCAAGCAGAGCGTAATGGAAGTAGACACCCTCTACAACCGCCCCACGCAGATCGCCGTGGACGCCGAGAACGTCTACATCCTGCCTGCCAAGCGGCAGGAAGAGTAGTGATACGCGACAGGCCACGCGCCATGCAGACGGCCAACGCCGCCTATCTCCCCTCCGCCTTCAGCCTCAGCAGCAGGTCGCCCAGCTCGGGGCACTTGCTGGAAAGGCGCGTCTGAGCTCGCTCGCCCATCCCCCACCGTTGGCGGACTTCCTGGGCGCGCGGACTCACGTGATAGTCCCCCTCCATCATCTGCTTGAGCAGCTTAGCGGTCACGCGCGCATCGGCCAGGGCGCTGTGGGCGTGACCCGTCGACTCGTCGAACTCGATGCCGAACCACGTTGCCGCGTCACTCAAAGAGACGCACCCGTGGCTGCCCACGTCCATGATCGAGGTATAAAACGCCTGCAGATCGGCCCAATCCGTAGGAAATGCGGAAAGATCGATATGCTTTGCCTGGCACTCGGTCAAAAGCTGTCGACGATCCGCCCCGCTCCAACAGACCACCTGGGCGGAGTAGCGACCGATCCAATCGCTGAGCCTTTTGATCGCCACATAGAGCGGATCGGTCATCGCGGTATCCACAGCCGATATCCCTGTGAGCTCGCGGACGGGAAACGCAACGCCTTCGGTAAATTCCGTCTGCACAAACTGCGAGAACTCGCCCATAACGTTGCCGTGGTAATCGAGCTTGACGGCGCCGACCTCGATGATCTCATTGCGCAGTCCACGGCGCTGGCGCTGCTTTGGCACCGGCGCAAACTCAAAGTCCAGCACGATCTGGCGCGCAAAGTTCGTCGTATCGATAGCCGAGATACACGGCGTCTTTTTGTCTGACACGGTGAGGGCCTTTCTCCGTCAACTGCCGCTCGTTACATAGGCGGCTACATTGCCGTAAGGATAGGCGCCCGCGCGGACATGAAATCGCACAGCACGGCTTTCCGGCATCCTTGCGTAAAGCCACACTTTGAGAGAATCACGTCACTGTTATTATCGAACATATATTCGTATTTATAGCAGTACTTTGATAGAATTGCAGTTGTTGACGGCAGTTCCATGTGCCGGGCAGCGCCCTCCATGCGACGGGAGGTGATGCCCATGACCGATCTGATTGATTTCGTGAAGCTCCTGACCGCTTTGGTCTCGCTCCTCACGGCGCTTATCGGACTTTCCGAGGCACTTAAGCAGCGTACGAAGCAAAAGAAGAGGGGTCGACGCCGTTAAGGCATTGACCCCTTGAACTAAGTAACGGCGCTGCCCAGCTATCACCCTTGGGCTGCCGTCGACTTTATTCTACCTACGGTTGCCAGGTTTAACAAATGAATTTTCAGTAATGGAGCCTCGGAGCCCGCTCGCTCAACCACCTGGCCATCGGATTAGCCGGATTCTGGGACACGCCTTCCGTCCCAGGCCTCTACCGGAAAATGCGTCCCACCCTGAGGCTCGATTCCGGGACACGGTTTCCGTTTGAAGCCCCGATGGGAAAGCGTGTCCCGTTCCGAGAGCTCATTCCGGGATGCAGTTTCCGCTAGAGATGCCACCGGGAAAGCGTATCCCGTTTTGGAGCCGAATTCCGGGTCGTAGTTTCCGCCTGAGGGCCGATCCGGAAACGGCATCCCATTCTGAAGCCGAAATCTGGAACGCACTTTCCGCCAAAGGTCGCAAAAGGAAAGCACATCCCATTCCCAGCATCAAATCAGGACGCGCTTCATTATCCCCGCCCTCACATTTCGGCAAACGAGATCAGCTTGACGTCTCCCCTACTCTCCGCGGCATCCCGACATCCCTGCGTAAAGCCGCTTTTTGAGAAAAGTGCATAGCTTTTATGCTGCCGTCTAAAGAGCTCGCTTCGATGCACGAGCTTTTGCAGCACGTCTTCACCCGCCGGTTCATTGCGCCATTTGCACTCCGCAAACAGCGCAGCGCCCTCGCCATCGTCAACAATCAAGTCGATTTCTTCCTGCGTATGCGTGCGATTATCCGTCCCCCACCAGCGCCCGACGCTCGCCGGGACCACATCGAGCTGGCCCGCCCGCGCGAGTTCGTACACATACTGTCTGCATATAAGCTCAAAGACCGTGCCCATGTAATCCGATACGTGCGGCTCAATGCGCTCATACGCCATCTCGGCCATATCGTTTTGAATCAGCCCGATGTTCTGCGGAACAAACTTGTACCAAAACCTAAACATCTGGTCGCTCAGCAGATACACGGCTCGCTTATTGCTCGTCTCGTTTAGAGGTAGTTCGCGCTCGACAATCCCAAGCGACGCCAGCTTATCCACATAGCTCTTTACGTTGCTCGCAGGGATTCCCGTAGAGCTCGCAATCTCCGAGATCTTCGAGCGCCCCTGGGCAATTGCTTGCACGATCGCATCATATTGCTCGGGATTGCGGCACTCTTGCAATAGCAGGTTACTTGGCTCCTCAAAGAGATAGCCTGTAGGGGTAAGGAAAAGGCGTTTGACGTTATCCTTGAGCGATACGGTAGGATCGACTTTCTCGATATATGCAGGAATGCCGCCCGTCATGCCATAGCAAACTGCAGCGTCTTCGCGACTCATGCTCTGCCACAGGCCGAGGGTTGTCGAAAAGTCGAGCGGCATGATCTTAAACTGGGCCGTACGCCTACCGTACAGTGGGCTCTCGTAGCCCAACACCTGTTCCTCCATAAACGAAAGAGACGAGCCGCATAGAATCAGCATGAGCCTGGTCTCTTTGTACAGGTGGTCAATCTTGTCTTGCAGCAACGAGCTGATCTCGGGATTCGATTGGGCGAGATAGGGATACTCGTCAATCACGACAATCAAACGTTCCGTGCGAGCCATGGTGGCCAATGCATCGAATGCCTCGTCAAAACTACGAAACGACACGCCTGCAGCACCAACCGAGCCCGCAAGTATCGCCTGGCTAAAGCCGTGCAGGTTTGCCTCTGCATTGGTACGACGTGCTTGAAAGTAAATAGCTTTCTTGTCTTGGATGAACTCTGTGATAAGGCGGGTTTTGCCCACACGACGACGCCCGTAAATCACAGGCATCTCAAAGGAGCCCGTGCCATACAGACGATTGAGCTCGGACATTTCCGCTGTTCTTCCGATAAACATAGGGCCATCCTTCCTTTACGTTATAGCTAGCTATATTATACTTTCCTATAATATAGCTAGCTATAACGTAATTCGACAAACGTCGCACGCAAAAGGGGCAGTACACCACCGCACGTGGACCGTTCCGGAAAATATATCCCGCTCTGGAGCCAAAAACTGGGCCGCAGTCTCCGCCAAACATGCCATTCGGAAAGCGCGTCCCGTTCTGAGCGGCAATTCCGGGTCACAGTTTCCGCAGATACAAGGCGACAGTCCGCAGCCCATATCACATGCCTTCAAATATGCGATCCAGAAACGCAAAAACAGCAGATAGAATGCTCTTTTTCAAAAAGTACACGTCCCGAAACTTACCCAGTCTTCATAACTTGCCACCGTTCACGGTCGCCGATTACCGCCCACCGATTCAAACAAGAAATATGTCGCCGGAAACAGGCCATCTACCTGCATGGTTAGATTTTGGTCAGCTTTTGGTCAGTTGAGCGGCAAGTTCCGGCTGATACGTTTTTGCCACCAAAAAAGGAGGCGGTAGCCCATGGCGCATTGCAATGACCAGCTCATCGACCAACTGCTCACTCAAGCCGAACAGGAAGGACGATGCCTGATTCCCCCGAGCACGTCGATCCGAAAAGCGCTCCTTCGGCGCATGGGCGTCACGGTCGCCTCGCCCATGCCGGGGCTGTTTGCGCGAAAAACGCGCTGGGATGATCTCAACCGGGCGCAACGCCATTGCGAGATTATCCGCGCCCTTGCGATCATCCACCCCGATTGGACGTTCTGCTCGTTTTCGGCCGCCTGCCTGCTGGGGCTCGAGGTCTCGTGGCGACATCTGAACGTTGTGCATGTCTGTAGCTCGACAAAGCCGTCGGCTCGCCCGGGCGCGCATATTCAGCGGCATCAGATCGAGCCGGCCGGAGCAATCCGTCTATCCGGCACATCAGTAACGCCGCCCATCCAAACGGCCACAGATTGCCTGCTGCAAACTGGTTTTGCCGACGGCATGCCCATTGCCGATTCGGCGATCTCAAAGCTCGGCCTTGCGCCGGAACAGCTGATGAAGGCCGTTGAGCAACGAGCGACTGCCCGCAATGGGCGCGCGATTCGCACCGCCCTCACAACGCTTCGATATGCCGACGCCCGCGCCGAGAGCGGCGGGGAATCGGTCGCCCGAGCCGTCATGATCGAGACGGGCTTTGCACCCGACTGGCTTCAATACGAGCTGACGGACCCCTTCGATTCGGCCAAACCCATACGAACGGACTTTGCCTGGGAGCGCCAGGCGCAGGAACTCACGCTGGGCGAGCTCGACGGGCTCATCAAATATACCGACCAGACCATGCTGGCCGGACGCACCACCGCCGAGGCGCTCGTTGCCGAACGACAGCGCGAGGCGCACCTATCGCTCTACGGCCATCCGCTCATCCGCTTTACCATGATCGAAGTCCGTTCGGCAGGCATGCTCGCGAAAAAGCTGCAGACGGCAGGCATCCGCCAGACCATGCTCCCGACATGGCTCAACGATATTGAGCTGTAGGGGCTGCTGAGCTTATGCCCGTCTGCCTGCCAAACCGGGACACACTTTCCGGTTGGCAGCACCCGCGGAAACCATGTCCCAGATTGAATGCTCAAAATGGGATGCGCTTTCCCGACGAAGCTCCTTGCGGAAAGCGTGTCCCAGAATGAAGACTCAGAATGGGATGCAATTTCCGCTTGAAGGCCGATCCGGAAACTGCATCCCATTCTGAGCGCCAATTCCGGGACGCAGTTTCCGGTTGAGGGCTGTTCCGGAAAGCGCATCCCATTCTGGAGCCGAAATCTGGGACACAGTTTCCGCTCCAAACAAAAGGCCCCGGCTCGCGATGGAGCCGGGGCCAAAGGCACAGCATATGCAGTTGATGGTGAGCGCGAACAGCCCGTCAGAAATGCCATCCGCGCTCTACCCTACCCGCGGTGACGGGCGCGGCTGTACGGCGTATCCACCATGGGCAGATCCGGACGCAGCTTGCCGTCAAATGCGCGATAGGCATTCTGTACGGCGGGCGCTGTGGGGATCGTTGCGATCTCGCCGATGCCCTTGCCGCCGTATGCCACGGGCAGTAGCTCGTCCTTCTCCACGTAGATGGCGTGGATATCCGGAATCTCGGGCGCACGGAACAGCCCGAGCGTGCCGTACCTTGCCTGGGGCACGCAGTCCTTGAGCGGCCAATCCTCGGTAAGCGCATAGCCCATACCCATGAGCACGCCGCCTTCGATCTGACCCTGGATGGAGATGGGGTTGACCACCTTGCCGGAATCGTGCGCGGCATAGACCTCGCTCACGCGGCCGTCATCATCCAGAATGACCACATGCGTGGCAAAGCCGTAGCAGATGTGGCTCTTGGGGTTGGGGACGTCGGCGCCCAGTTTGTCGGTCGGCTCCAGATACACGTAGCCAAACTCGCATCCCTCGAGCGCCTTGATGGCGGTCGCGGGGTCCTGAGGATGCATACCCTGACCAGCGACGAGCTCCTGCGCGCGCAGCTGATAGGCGCGACCGTCGTCGTACTCGATCTTGACGCCGTCGCCATGCGCGCTCACGGGAGCGGCGGGCGCAGGCTTGCCGGCCTCGATGCCAACCATGGCATCGCGCAGCAGGAAAGCGGCGCCGCGCACAGCCTCGCCGGTCACGACCGTCTGACGCGAGCCAGACGTGGTGCCGGAGTCGGGAGCGTTCTCGGTAGAGCACTCGCCGTTGGCGATGCAGCTCAGCGGCAGACCGCAGGCCTCGGCAACGTCCTGCAAAAAGACGGTGTTGCAGCCCTGGCCGATGTCGGACGTGGCGGCATAGACCACGGCCACGCCATCCTCGACGCGAATCTTGCAGCGGCCGGCATCGGGCAGGCCCACGCCCACGCCGGCGTTCTTCATGGCGCAGGCGATACCGGCGTGTCCGGGATGCGCATAGTAGGCATCCTTGACCTCGAGCAGCGTCTCCTTAAGCGCCGTGGAGCAATCGGCAATCTGGCCGTTGGGCAAAACCTCGCCCGGCTCGATGGCGTTTCTGTAACGAATCTCCCACGGGTCCAGGCCGACCTTCTCTGCCAGCAAGTCGATCAAGCTCTCGAGCGCAAACTCGGACTGGCAAACGCCAAAGCCGCGGTACGCGCCGGCGGGCGGGTTGTTGGTGTAGTAGCCAAAGCCGCGAATGTCGGTGTTCTGGTACTTGTAGGGGCCGACGGCATGCGTGCAGGCGCGCTCGAGCACCGGGCCGCACAGCGACGCGTAGGCGCCGGTGTCAAAGTTGATCTCGCAGTCCAGGCCGGTAAAGTTGCCCTCGGCGTCGCAGCCCAGCGTAAAGGTGCCGTCCATGGCGTGGCGCTTGGGATGGAAAGCGAGCGACTCGGCACGTGTGAGCTTGCACTTCACAGGACGCTGGAACTTATAGGCGGCGAGCGCGGCCAAGTGCTGGATGGACACGTCCTCCTTGCCGCCAAAGCCGCCACCCACGAGCATGGTCTCGACGACCACGCGCTCGGGCTCGTTGTCCCAGCCAAACATGTGGGCGCACTCTTTGCGTGTGTCGTAGGCACCCTGGTCGGTCGACTGCACCTTGACGCCGTTCTTGTACGGGAAGGCAACGGCGCACTCGGGCTCCAAGAAGGCATGCTCGGTAAAGGGCGTGGTAAAGCGCTGCGTCACGGTGAACGCGCTCTCTGCCAGCGCCTTGGCGGCGTCGCCGCGCGTCACATGGCGGCTCTGGCACACGTTGTCCTTGAGCTCCACCGTGTTGCCAAAGGCAAAGAAGCTGTCGTGCAGACGCGGGGCGTCGGCAGCCCTGGCCTCGACAATGTTGCGCACGGGCTTCAGCGGCTCGTAATCGATCTTTACGAGCTTCTTGGCCTTCTCGAGCGTCGCCTCGTCCTCGGCAACCACCAGCACGATGGCGTCACCCACGCAGCGGGTGATATCGCCCTGGGCGATCATGACGTCCCAGTCCTGGATAAGGTGGCCGACCTGGTTGACCGGCACGTCCTCGGCGCGCAGGATCCCCACCACGCCGGGCAGGGCCTCGGCCTTGGAGGTATCGATGGAGAGCACGCGGGCGCGCGGATACTTGGAGCGCACGGCGCTGGCGTAGGTCAGACCCGGCTGATCGAGCTCGTCGATGTCATCGGGATACTTGCCCTCGCCGAGCACCTTCTTGCGCACGTCGATACGGAAGGCGCGCTTGCCCACGCCGTAGTCGTCGCCGCGCTCCAGGTCCTCGTCGATCTGCTTTTCGCCGCGGAGCACCGCAGCTGCCAGCGAAATGCCCTCGATGATCTTCTTGTAGCCGGTGCAGCGGCAGACGTTACCGCGGATGGCGTACTTGATCTGCTCCTCGGTGGGCTCGGGATCCTCGGCTATGAGCGCGGCACCCGCCATGACCATGCCGGGGATGCAAAAACCGCACTGCACGGCACCCACGGCGCCAAAGGCGTACACAAAGGCCTCGCGCACGTCCTCGGGCAGGCCCTCGACGGTCACGATGTTGCGGCCGGCGGCAAGGGCGGTGGTCAGCACGCACGCCTTGACGGCCGCACCGTCCACGTGGATGGTGCAGGTACCGCACGCGCCCTCGGAGCAGCCGTCCTTGGCGGAGTGAATGTGCAGGTCGTCGCGCAGGTAGCGCAGCAACGGTTTGTTTTGGGTCGTCGTGCGCTCGACGCCGTTAACGGTAAAAGTGAATTCCTGTGCCATGGTGATTCCCTTCTACACGCCGGCGGCTATGCCGGTGCGGTCGTGGATGGCGCCATGCGGGCAGACGACGGCGCACATGCCGCACGACAGACAATCCGCGCCATCAATATGGGCGCAGTTGTCCTCGATGCGGATAGCGCCGGCAGGGCACTTTTTGGCGCACATGCCGCAACCGATGCAGCTCGTGTCGCAGATCTTGCGCGCAATGGCGCCCCTGTCGGTGTTGTTGCAGCGCACCAGGATGTTCTGGTAGCCGGGAACGAAGGCAATCACGCGCTGCGGGCACGCCATGCCGCACAGGCCACAGCCCGTGCACCTGGAGCGGTCCACGCGGGCGATGCCATCGACCAGCGCAATGGCACCGTGGGGGCAGGCCGCGACACAGGCGCCACAGCCAATGCAGCCTTCGCTGCAGCGGGCGTCGCCGCCTGCGGAGGCGCAACCGCTTCCGCAGGCAACGTAGGCCACGTTATGTTGAATGGATTTGGCCATAAGAGACTCGCCTATTTCTTAAGGAGATACGGATAGCTGTCGCGCACGGCCTTGATGGTCAGGCGGACGGCCTCGGGCAGACCGGTGTTGACGGCATCGACCGAGACGGTGCGGACCGTGCCGGCGACGCGAACCTTAAAGTGGTCCTCGTCCACGGCCAGGAAGCCCTCGTTCTCGGAGTTCTCCATGTCCTGATCGCTCCAGAACAGGGTGAGCTTGTCCTTGTAGGGACGACCCTCCTGGTAGGGGCAGAACACGGCGCAGTTGCCGCACTCGTTGCACATGCCGTCGACATGGACGACCTGATGCTTGGCCAGGCCCGGCACCTTAATTGCCACGTTGGCGCGGTTGGGGCACACGTCGCAGCAGACCTCGCACACCGAGCCGCAGCCCAGGCAGCGGGTCTTGGTGCAATTGCGCTTGTCGCGGCACAGCGACCCCTTGCGCTCGTAGCAGGCGTCCTCGCGACCGACCTGAGCATTCTGGTCGGCGTACTTGTTAAAGTCCACGCCAGCGATGGCACGGGCGACCTCGGCGGCATCGGCGATAGCCTCGACCACGGTGGCCGGACCGCGACGGCAGTCACCTGCAGCCCAGACGCCCTCAACGCCGGTGGAGGTGGCGGCAAGGCGGCCGCGACGGTCGTGCTCGACGCCCGCGGCGTCGTACAGGCTGGCATCGATGCCCTCGCCCACGGCACAGATCACCGTGGTGGCGGGCAGCTCGACGGTCTCGCCCGTGGCGACGGGGCTGCGACGGCCGCTTGCGTCCGGCTCGCCAAGCTCCATGACGTCGCAGGTCAGCACGGCGCCGTTGAGCGCCTTGGGCGCCAGCAGCTCACAGAACTCAACGCCGTCGGCAAGAGCAAGATCGAGCTCTTCCTCGTCGGCGGGCATCTGCTTCTTGGTGCGGCGATACACCAGGCGCACGTTCTTCACGCCAGTCAGGCGCTTGGCCACGCGGGCCGCGTCCATAGCGGTATTGCCGGCGCCGATGACCACGACGTCCTCGCCCAGCTCGAGCTTCTCGCCCTTCTTGGCGGCCTCGAGGAACTCCAGCACGTCGAGCTCGGCGCCCTCGCCCAAGCCTGCAGAGCCGGGCATCCAGGCACCGGTGGCCACGACCACGTCGGTAAAGCCCTGAGCCTTGAGCTCGTCAATGGACTCCACGCGGGCGTTGAGCTGCACCTTGGCGCCAAAGGCCAGACAGAGCTCGGCATCGTGGGAGATATCGTCGCTCGCGATACGGAACTCGGGAATCACGTGACGGACCACGCCGCCGAGCGAGTCGCGGGCCTCGAAGATAGTGACGGGCACGCCGGCGCGCGTCAGGAAGAACGCCGTCGCCAGGCCGGCCGGGCCGCCGCCGATAACGGCAACGTTGCGCTCGCCGTCGTTGGCGATAGCCTGGGCGCGCAGCTTGGGCAGCACGGCAGTCATGGCCTCGCGGGCGGCCTTGAGCTTGCTGGCGCGGATCTGGGCACCCTCGGGCTCGTAGAACGCACGCTCGCAAGCACGGCCGCAGGGATGCGGGCAGATGGTGCCGGTGATAAACGGCAGGGCGTTGCGCTCGATGATGATGTTGAGCGCGTCCTCGTAGCGGCCCTCGTCAACAGCCGCCAGATAGGCAGGGATATCCTGCTGGATGGGGCAGCTCGTGCGGCACGGCGTGGTAAAGCAGTCGGAAAGCGGGCTCTTGCCGGCGACCTTGCGGTCGGGCAGCGGGCGCAACGGCTTCTTGTAGAGCGGATTGGTGAGCGAGTCGGTCTGGATCGCAGCCACGGCCTCGAGAGAGACGCCCGCAAACGGCTTGCCATCCAGGTCGGTAAACTCGCCGGCCATCTGGCTAAAGCGCTCGTAGCCACCAGGCTTGAGCACGTCGGTCGCCAGGGTGACGGGCCAAATGCCGGCATCGTACAGGGCGCGGATGTTGTAGACCGTGGCGCCGCCGGAGTAGCTGATGCGCAGCTTGCCATCGAACTGCTCGGTAATGCGGCGGGCAGCCTCGATGGTCAGCGAGAACAGCGAACGGCCGGACATATACATCTCGGTGGAAGGCAGCTCGTTCCTCGTCACGTCGACGGGGAAGGTGTTGGTGAGCTTGACGCCAAACTCCAGACCGCGCTCGGCGCACAGGGCAATCAGGCGCTCGAACATAGGCACGGCATCGGCCCACTGCAGGTCCTCGCGGAAGTGCGTGTCATCGAAGACGATGTAGTCAAAGCCCAGCTCGTTGAGGCGCTGGCGGGCAAACTCATAGCCCAACAGCGTGGGGTTGCACTTGATGTAGGTGTTGAGGCCCTTCTCGGTGATCAGATAGGTCGCGATGCGCTCGATCTCCGCCGGCGGGCAGCCGTGCAGGGTAGACTCGGTGATGGAGTTGGAGACGCGCGCCGGGATGGACTCGACAAACGCGGCGTCAACATGCTCAAACTTGTCCAGGTTAGCGAGAGCCCAGGCACGGCACTCGTTCCAGACGTCGGAGCCGCTGGCGTCCTTCATGCCCTCGATGTAGGCGTCGACCTTGGGGCTCTTAATGCCCTCCAGGTCATAGCCCACCGACATGTTGAAGACAAAGCCGTCCGGGCTGCCCAGACCGTACTCGCGAGCGATCAGGTGGCAGGCAAACCATGCCTTCACGTACTCGGCAAAGGCCTGCGGAACCTCGAGCTCGGTCGACCACTCGCAGTTGTAGCACTCGTCCTGAGCCACGATGCAGGGCTTGTTGACGCACTTGGAGAGCTCCTCGCCGTCCATAACCTGGACGGTCTTGAGCTCAAAGAAGCGAGAACCGGCCACATAGGATGCCACGATGTTCTGGGCAAGCTGCGTATTGGGACCGGCGGCCGGGCCAAACGGAGTCTCGATGCGCTCGTCAAAAATGGGAAGCGCGCCCTCCTGGTTGGTCGCGACCATCTTGCGTACGCCAAAGATGGCGTCCTGGGTCTTGTGCTCCTCGATGATCCAGTTCATCAGCTGCGAAAACGGGATCGGCCTCATGATGTCGCTCATAGTGAGCTCCTCTCTGTAACGCCCGGCGAGACCGCGCGGCGGGCGCAAATACGGTGTAGCGCTAGCACAGCGCCGGCGACCCCGCGGAGGCCGCCTATGCGCGCGTCGGATGCGGCGAAACATCCGACGCGCGCGAATCTCCAATTGGAATTAATACACGCGATCGTTGAGCGTGCTCCAGAGCTTCTTGGACTCAGCCATGGTCCACGCGTTGATCTTTTCCTCATCAATGCCAACGAACTCGCGATCCTTGTACAGGACGCGGCCGTTGATGATGGTGGTGCGGCAATTTTTGCCCATCATGCCAAAGAGCATGTGGCCGTCGATGTTCTCCTCGCTCAGCGGCGTAAAGGGCTTGTAGTCCATAACGATGACGTCGGCGGCAGCACCGGCCTCGAGCACACCGAGCTTGCGATCGAAGTACTTGCTCGCCATCTTGGCGTTGTTCTCGAACAGCATGGTCATGGCCTCGCACCAGCCCACGTTGGGCATGGCGGCGTTGTGGCGCTGAATGATCAGGAAGACCTTGAGGCTCTCGAGCATATCGTGGGTGTAGGCGTCGGTGCCCATGCACACGGGGATGCCGCGGCGGAAGAACTCGAGCACGGGAGCGCAGCCCACGGCGTTGCCCATATTGGATTCGGGGTTGTTGACCAGCCAGGTGCCGGACTCCTTGACGATATCCATCTCGGCGGGCGTCACGTGGATGCAGTGGCCGAGCATGGTGTCGGGACCCAGCAGATTGTGCTGCAGCAGGCGCTCGACGGGGCTGATGCCACCACGGTTGAGACGGGAGTCCCACACGTCATTCATGCCCTCGCACACATGGATGTGGAAGCCGGTCAGGCCGTTGTTGGCCTCGGCCATCTTGTCCATGGTCTCGTCCGAAAGCGTAAAGGTGGCGTGACCGCCAAACATGGCGGCGATCATGTGATTGTCGTTATCGCGACGCTCCTTGGCGGCCCACTGGGCAAACTCGGCGTTCTCGGCAATGGCCTGGTCGCATTTTTCCTGGCCGCGGCGGTCGGAGACCTCGTAGCACAGGCACGAACGCATGCCCAGCTCCTGAGCTGCATCCTTAATGGTAAAGAGGCTGCCTGGGATCTCGCAGAAGCTCGCGTGGTGATCGAAGATCGTTGTGACGCCATCGCGGATGGAGTCCAGAATCGTGGCATAGGCGCTGGCCTTGGTGCCGTCGAGCGTCAGGTTGTCATCGATCTTCCACCACTGCTGCTCAAGATTCTCCAGGAAGTTGGTGGGGTTGCAGCCCTTAATGGCAAGGCCGCGAGCCAGACCCGAGTAGATGTGGGTGTGGCAATTGATGAGTCCGGGCATGATGAGGTTGCCCTGGGCGTCGACGTACTCGGCATCCGGGTACTTGACCTTGAGCTCGCACTCGGGGCCCACTTCGACGATCGTATCTCCGTCAATGGCGACCGCACCGTTTGGAATAAACGGGGTCTGAGCGTTGCGGGTAAAAACGGAACCGTTAGCGACCAGAAGCATGGATGCTCCCTTCAACATCAGAGGCGGGGTTTGACACCTCTGACATGGCGGAGTGCGAAGCGCCGGCCTACACCGGAAACGGGCCCTCTCCCGTCAACGCTTCACCAAAGGGACAAACCCTTTGAAGTGCGGCTTGACGCCGCATGACGTCGGCGGACGAGGCGATGCGTCCGCCGACGAATAGCACCGAATTGGTTACTTCTTGCTCTCGGGCAAGACCAGATCCACGGCAGCGTCCTTGGCAGCATCGATGTGCTGAGCCACGACCGGCGTCTGCGGAAGAATCAGGTTAAGGACGATGGCCATGATGGCGGTGGGGGTTACGGCATTGGAGCCGATGACGGTGGACACCCAGGCGGGCATACCCTCGCCGGCAAGGCAACCGCTGGCCATCCAGATACCCAGGCCAAAGACGACGGAGGTACCGACGATGGTGGTAGTGCGCTGCGTGAGGCCCTCGCGGGTGAACATGCGCACGCCGTTCATGGTAATGGTGCCAAAGACGCCGACGGTCGCGCCGCCGATGACGGGCTGCGGGATAGCGGAAAGGACGGCAGAGAGCTGCGGGAACAGACCGGCGATGGCAAAGACGGCCGCGATGATCACAAAGACCCACTTGTTGACGACCTTGTTGGAGCAGATGATGCCCACGTTCTGGCCAAGGGCGCTGGTGGGAAGACCGCCCAGCAGGCCGCCGACCATAGAGGTGAGGCCCTGGGACACGATAGCGCCGGAGAGCTCGCGCTCGGTGGGCATACGGTCGATGGAGCCCAGGCAGGCGGCGGAGACGTCGCCGATAACCTGGATGGCAACCATGGGGAACACGACGGCGAGGGTAATGCAGACCTCGGGATCAAACTCGAGCGCATAGGGCATGAGCTTGGGAAGGGCGAAGACCTGAGCGGTGGCGACGCTTGAGAAGTCGATCATGCCAAAGGGGATGGAGACGATCATGCCAACGATCATGCCAAAGAACACGGATCCCAGCTTGAGCGTGCCCTTGCCAAAGTTGGCGAGCGCAAAGACCACAGCGAAGGTGATAAGAGCGACGCACCAGGCCTGCGGGGTGCCCCACAGTGGCGTACCCATACCGCCGGCCATATACTTGACGGCCGTGGGATACAGCGAAACGCCGATGGAGAAGATGACCGTACCGGTCACGACGGGTGGGAACAGCCACTTAATCTTGCTGTAGGCCAGACCAAAGAGGACCGCGACGGCACCGCCGACAATCTCGCCGCCCAACAGCGCGCCAAAGCTAAAGCCCGAGGCGCCCATGGCCTGCAGGGCCGGGAGGAACGCGAACGAAACGCCCATGACGATGGGCAGGCCGCCGCCGATGCGACGGAAGGGGGCAAAGGCCTGAAGGGCCGTGTCGATCGCCGAAAGAATGAGCGCGACCTGGATGATGTCGGTGCTCTGCTGGCTATTAAAGCCGTAGACGCCGGCCATGATGACAGCCGGGGTGATGATGCCGGCAAACGATGCCAGTACGTGCTGAAGGGCACACGGGATCATTTCCTTAACGGGAGGCATGCCTTCACGAGTGAACAGGGCTTCAGTGCCGTTCGTAACCGTCTCCTGGGTCATTTGACCACCAATCCTCGAAATAGTTGTTTTCGCATCTAACGCTCTATTGTGACGCAGTGCGGGGTTGAGGTTGTGCCTTCGTTGCATATCGTATTAAAGATGATTCTCATTCTCAATAATAATTTTTTGTTATCAGACTATTCTTCAGCTGAGATAATGCATTTCCGCAGGTCAGGAAAGTGTCTGGTCAAAATAGCATCTAACTTTTCTTTTGGTCAACCGTTTACCGCCAAAATCATACCGTTCGTCTGCATTACGTCATGTACCTGCGGATATACGAGATGATGAGCAGCGTGTTACCATGAGAAAAAATTGTTATGAAACTTCCGCTTTCACCCAAAGGAGTTGCCCGTGAACGAGACCGTACGTCGCTTTTTGCCGATGGTCGATTTCCTGGAGCAGATACTCGGTAAGAACAGCGAAATCGTGCTGCACGATTTCTCGGATCCCGACCACGCCATCGTCGATATTCGCAACGGCATCGTGAGCGGCCGTAAGATCGGCGGTCCCGCCACCGATCTGGCGCTCAAGATCATGCACGACCCCAAGTATCGCGACCTGCCGTTTATTACGGGCTACGAGGGGCGCGGTGCCGGCGGCAAGACGTTGGAGTCCGCGACGTTCTTTATCCGCGAGGATGACGAGATCGTCGGTATGCTCTGCGTCAACACCGACCTCTCGACCGTACGCTCCATCAACGCCATGGCGCAGCAGCTCATGGCGTGCTTCGACGCAGCGCCGACGCGCACGGAGCCCGCCCCTATCGAGGTCGAAAGCCTTTCGGAGTCCACCCAGGAGCTCATCGACCGCAGCATTGCCGAGTTGCTGAGCGCGCGCGGGCTGGATGTAGCGTCGCTTGGTCAGAACGACCGCGTGGACGTCATTCGCCACCTCAACGGCAACGGGGTGTTCATGCTCAAGGGCGCCGTGGCCTGCGCTGCCACCGCGTTGGGCATCTCGGAGCCCAGCGTGTACCGCTACCTGCAAAAAGTCCGCAAGGAGGGCTAACGAGCAAAATGGAGCGCGGCTCCACAAGCGATTCGTCACCTGACAAAAGACCCTGCAGCTCGCACGCGCTGCAGGGTCTTTTTGCATGTCATGTTTAGTTGTGGTCAACGCCTTAGAGAGCGGCGACGACCTCGATCTCGACCAGACCGCCAGCCGGAAGAGAGGCAACCTGGAAAGCGCTGCGCGCGGGGAACGGGGCCTCGAACTTGGAGGCGTAGATCTCGTTCACGGCGGCGAAGTCGGCAATGTCAGCCAGGTAGACTGTGGTCTTGACGACATCGGCAAAGGTGGCGCCGGCAGCGGTCAGCAGGGCCTCGACGTTAGCAAGGGACTGCTTGGCCTGGGCCTCGACGCCCTCGGGCATCTTGCCAGTTGCGGGATCGATGCCCAGCTGGCCGGACAGGAACACCATGTTGCCGGTCTGGATACCAGGGGAATACGGGCCGATGGCTGCGGGTGCGTTATCGGAAGACACGACGGTCTTGCTCATGTTTTTCTCCTTACAAGTAAAAGGGAACGGGAGCGCGGCGTTCACACCGGGAGGCACAGTTCGGTCTGAACACCGCGCTTGATTGGGATAGTACTCAAGGTGTCCGCGCGATGCAAGATTATTATCACGTTGCGAGAATATTTTATCGCCCAACGGTTTCCCCGGACCGCTGAACGGTTCTCATGTGAAGCAGCCAGTCCAAGCTGCTGAAGACTTTATCCCGCTTAGAGCACGGGCATCGCCTGCCGCGACGGCACCACTATACTTTTGATTATCTGAGCATTTTGAAAGGCAGGATATGACCGCAACCGCCAGTCGAACCACCAACCGCAGACCCGAGCTTTTGGCGCCCGCCGGAGGGCCCGAGCCCTTTGCCGCCGCACTCGCCGCCGGGGCAGACGCCATCTACTGCGGCATGGGCAGCTTCAACGCCCGCCGCAAGGCCACCAACTTTACCGACGAGGCCTTTGAGCAGGCCTGCCGCGCCGCGCATCTGGCCGGCTCGCGCGTCTACGTCACGGTCAACATCGTCATCAAGCAGTCCGAGATGAGCGATGCGCTGCAGCTCATCCATCGCTGCTCCACGCTGGGCGCCGACGCCTTCATCATCCAGGACTGGGGCCTGTTCTTTGAGGTCAAACGCACGATGCCCAGCATCGAGACGCATATCTCGACCCAGACGAACATCCACGACGACCGCGGAACCCTTTGGTGCCGCGAGCAGGGCGCCGACCGCGTGACCCTCTCGCGCGAGCTTTCCATCGACGAGATTGCCGCCATTCACGATGCCGCGCCCGATGTGGACCTTGAGGTCTTTAGCCATGGCGCCATCTGCTTTTGCTATTCGGGCCTGTGTCTGCTTTCGAGCTTTGCCATGGCGGGACGATCGGCCAACCGTGGCATGTGCGCCCAGCCCTGCCGCTTGCCCTACGAGCTGATCGACGAGAACGGTCGCTCGCTCTCCCCTGCCGGTCGCGAGCGCGCGCTGTGCCCGCGTGACACCAACACCTCGCAGCTTGTTCGCCGTCTGTATGACGCCGGCGCCGCGTCGCTCAAGCTCGAGGGCCGCATGAAGGCGCCCGATTACGTGTACTCCATCGTTGATGTGTATCGTCACGAAATTGACGACATGCTATCCGGAGCCACCGTTGCCAAGGACGAGGAAGCCGCCCGCCAGCGCCAGCTCAAGCGCTGCTTTAACCGCGACTTTACGCACGCCTATCAGGACGGTACCTCGGGTGACGAGATGATGAGTTACGAGCGCTCCAACAACCGCGGCCAGATCGTGGGCACGGTGCTCGGCAGCCACCTGGCCAACCGCGATGTGCGCGGGCTCAAGCCCGACGACCGCCGTCGCCGCGCCGCCATCGCCCGCATTGAGTTGTTTGAGCCCGTGGGCAAGGGCGACCTGCTGGAGCTTCGCCACGACGATGAGTTCGACCAGTTCCTGACCACCATCGCCGCCGATGATGCCGCTGCCGGCGATGTTATCGAGTGTCGCGTGCCCCGTAGCATGCCCGAGGGCTGCCGCGTGCGCGTGATTCGAAGCCAGCGCGCTATTGACGCTGCCAGCGCCGCGCTCAAGCGCGATGTGCTGCGCCGCCGAGCTGTTGATGTATCCGTCGTGGCGCGCCTGGGCAAGCCGTTTACTGTCACGCTCACCTGCTGTGACGACCCCGCGCTCACCGCCACCGCCACGGGCTTCACCGTCGAGGCCGCCAAGACCCGCGCCGTCGAGGCATCCGATCTGGTTGAGCACGTCGGGCGCATGGGCTCCTCTCCCTTTGAGGCCGCGAGCTTTGACGTGGCCCTCGACGAGAGTTGCGGCATGGGCTTTTCCGCCGTGCACAAGGTGCGCGCCGCCGCTTGTAAGGCGCTGGAAGAGGCCATTCTGGCACCGTACGAGGAGCGCGCCCGCACGCTCGAGCTACCGGCGATTGTCACCAATGATTCCCGCCCCGCGCCCGAGCACTACCGCGATGAGCCGCAGATCTGCGCTACCGTCACCTCGCTCGAGGCCGCCGAGGCCGCTCGCGCGGAGGGTGCAACGCGCATCTACATGACCACCGACGCGCTCGAGGCTGTCGGACTCTCCCCTGCCGATGCATTTGAGCAGGGTATTGTGCCCGCACTCGACGAGGTCTGCCGCGCCGTTGACCACGTCCGCGTTGACCCATGGGTTGTTGCCGGCGCCACGGTCGCTATTGGCAACATCTCTGAGCTTGCCCTGGCCGCCCAGGTTGGCGCCACGGCCGAGATTCGCTCTTGCCTGCCGGTGCACAACACGCCCTGCATGGAGGCGCTTGCCGAGCGCGGAGCCGGTGCGTTTTGGCTCTCGCCCGAGATCACGCTCGACGAGATTGTCTCGCTCGGCGCCGCCGCGCCCGCGGCTCTAGGCATCACCGTCTTTGGCCGCCCGCGCGTTATGACAAGCGAGCATTGCATTCTGCAGGTTGCCAACGGTTGCATCCACGATTGTGCCAGCTGCCGCCTGCGTGCCCGTAAGCTCTCGCTCAAGAATATCGACGGAAAGGTCATGCCGGTGCGTACCGACATCCACGGCCGCTCACGCTTGTACGACGCCTACCCCATCGACCTCACGCCGCAGGTACCACAGCTGCTCGACGCCGGCGTCCGTCGTCTTATGGTGGACGGCACACTGCTCGAGACGGATGAGGTGGGCCGCGCCACCGCTCGCGTCCGCCGCGCCGTCGAGGCAGCGCAAGCCGGCCGCAAGCCCGCCGCCCGCCTGCGCGGTGCCACCTCGGGCTGCATGTTTGTGGGAATCAGCTAACCGAAAGGCTTACACGTGAACGAAGAACCTCAAGTCCTCTACTGCGACGCCTGGCTCATGGCCATCGACAAGCCCGCCGGCATGATCGTCCACGGCGACGGCACCGGCGAGCGCACGCTCACCGACTACGCTAGCGACCTGCTGCTGGCGATGGGCGACGGCTTTGCCGCGACCGACATGCAGCCGCTCAACCGCTTGGACCGCGACACCACCGGCGTGGTGCTGTTCTCACTCGACAAGCAGACGCAGCCCGCCTTTGATCAGATGATTATCGACCACGCGTTCGAAAAGCACTACCTAGCGCTCGCCGAGGGCAAAATCGACTGGAACGAGAAGCTCATCGACAAGCCTATCGCCCGCGACCGCCACGATAGCCGCAAGATGCGCGTTGGCGCCAGCGGCAAGCCGTCTCAGACGCGCGTCAAGGTACTCAAGCGCCTTAAGAGCCGCCGTGGCCTGCCTACGCGCTCGTATATTGATGTCGAGCTGCTCACCGGCCGCAAGCACCAGATCCGCGTGCACCTGGCAAGCGAGCATCATCCCTTGATTGGCGACGACCTGTACGGAACGCCGCGTCCCTGCGGCCTGATGCTCCACGCCCACAGCGTATCCTTCACGCATCCCGTAACCGGCGAGCACATCCACATCGAAGCCCCCTGCCCCTGGGAGCCCTAAAACCTGCCAAAAAGGGACAGGTTTATTTTGGCAGGTTTTATCTGGACAAACGTCAAAACCACCACAAAGGTTCCTGCCCCTTCGCGGTGGTTTTGGCCTTAGCCCGTCCCTTGCTGTTAGACCGTGATGACGTTGTCCATTGCCCGGTACTTGGCAGGGACATCGCCTGCGGTAACAATCGTTGCGTCACGGAAGTCCGCGAACTTGACGGGCGCCACCATGCCAAATTTACTGGCGTCCGAGATTACGAAGCGCTTGGCCGTATGGCGCATCGAGATACGCTTTACTTGCGCCTCCTCGATATCGGGCGCCGTGAAGCCCTGCTCGGCGGCAATGCCGTTAGAGCCCCAAAAGCCACAGTTGAAGTTGTAGCGGTCTAAGGTTGCCAAGGCATCGGGGCCAACGAGCGCCTCGGTCTCGGGTTTGAGCTCGCCACCCAGCACCACGGTACGCATGCCGCGCAAAGCAAGGCGTTGAGCATGGAGCACGGAATCGGTCACATAGGTGACATCTTCAAGGTGTGGAAGATGCTCGATGAGCCTGAGCGTCGTCGAACCCGAGTCGATGTATACAAAGCTCTCGGGCTCCACAAGTGCCGCCGCACGGGCGCAGATACGCTCCTTGTCGTCGTTATGGAGGTCGCTGCGCTCATTAAGCGTTAGGTCGCGCGTCACGTGCGCGCGCTCCAGACTTGTCGCGCCTCCGTGCACCTTGGCGATACGGTGTGCTCGGTCGAGCGTCTGCAGGTCGCGCCGAATGGTAGACGCCGTCACGCCCAGGGCTTCGGCAAGCTCCGGCACGGTAACCGAGCCGGTCTGCTGAACCATCGACACGATCGCGTTGAGCCTATCTTCCGCTAGCATCGCTTACTCCTCCTCGGGGTACACGACTCCCCAGTCGGCGCGTAGCTTGGTCATCAGCTCCATAACATCAGAAGCATAGCCCAGAAGCTCACGCTTAGAGTCGTCGCCGGCAACGGCCTTCTCAAGATCGGCCATCTCATAGCAAAGGGCGTAAGCCTCGGTGCCGGCGTGGACCTCCTCGCGGTGGCCGTCCGCAGTCCACACGATAGTCGCGTGATCGGCGCGCGGATACTCGTTGACCTCGATATAGCACTTATCGAAGCTAATAATCGAGCGCTTGGGTTGCTTGGAGTGGAGCGTGAGGCTCACAACACCCAGCTGCTGCTCGGCATTACGGCAGACGATGCCGCCCGCAACGTCAACACCGGTCTCACAGGTGTTGCCCAACGAAACGACCTCAATGGGCTGGCTTGCCATAAAGAGACGCATGACGGACAGGGCATACACGCCAATGTCGAGCATGGCACCGCCAGCAAGGTTGCGGTTGTAGAAGCGATTGGTCAGATCGCCGTACTCCTTGTAGCTACCAAAGTTGAGCTGGGCGAGGTTCATGCGACCAAACTCGCCGGCATCCATGCGACGGCGCAGCTCTTGATACAAGGGCATATGAAGCACCGTGGTGGCGTCCATGAGGACGACGTTGTGCTCGTCGGCGATGGCACGCGCCTCGTCGAGCTCAGCGGAATTGAGGGTAATGGCTTTCTCGCAGAGCACGTGCTTGCCGGCGGCCAGCGCGTCACGCAGATAGGTGATATGCGTGTTGTGCGGCGTGGTGATATAGACGGCGTCGATGCCCGGATCGGCGTAGAGGTCCTCAACCGATTCATAGACCTTCTCGATGCCATACTGCTCAGCAAAAGCCTGAGCCTTGGACAGCGTACGGTTGGCGACGCCCGCAAGCTTGCGGCCGGCAAGAGCGAGAGACTGGGCCATCTGGTTGGCGATAACGCCGCACCCGATCACAGCCCAACGAAGCTCGGGAGCCGTAAAGATATCATCGGGGAATGGCTTGTCCTGGACCGAAGCGAACGCTGCTTTTGCGGCTGCCGCGGCGTCGAGCGGAGCCTGCTTGGAATCTGCCATTATGTGCCTCCTGTGTCATAGAACGCCTTGCTTTCTGACAGCTCTATATTCGCACAAACACGCGCTTCTGTGCGCGTTTTTGCGTATCTCACCGCTAAACGGTCATTGTTGTCCCGAAAACGGCGCATCTATACGCATGGGTGTGCAATTAACGCAATCTAACGCGCATAAACGCGCACACAAGCAATTTGTACAGCGCACCCGCTCATCTATGCTTGCCCATTAAGGGCACTCATTTAAGTCTGTCCCCAATGAGTGCAATGAGTAGGGATAGAAAAAGGCCCGGGTGCCGTGGCATCCGGGCCTTTGCTAGCAACTTGATGTTGCGGGCAGCTTAGAACTTGTGACCGCACTTCTTGCAGACGCGCAGCTTGTTCTTGCCGTCCTTCTCGTGACCGACGCGGGTAACCTTACCGCACTCGGGGCAAACGAGATTGACGTTGGAGGCGTCGATGGGAGCCTCCTGCGAAACGATACCGCCCTGCTGGTTGGCAGCGTTGGGCTTGACGGCCTTCTTGACGACCGAAACGCCCTCGACAACGACCTTGTTCTCGGCGGGGAGAGCACGCAGGACAACGCCCTGCTTGCCGCGATCCTTACCAGAGAGAACCTGGACCTTATCGCCCTTCTTGATATACATATATCTCCCCTAACTACAGGGTCTCGGGAGCGAGCGAGACGATCTTCATGTACTTCTTGTCACGAAGCTCGCGAGCGACGGGCCCGAAGATACGGGTGCCGACGGGCGAACCATCGTTGTTGATGACAACGCAGGCGTTCTCATCAAAGCGAATGTAGGAGCCATCCTTGCGGCGGATCTCCTTAACGGTGCGAACGACGACGCAACGGACAACGTCCTTCTTCTTGACGTTGGCGCCAGGGGTAGCCTCCTGGACAGCACCGATGAACACATCGCCGATGCCTGCATAACGACGCTTGGAACCGCCAAGCACCTTGATGCAGCGAATCTTGCGAGCGCCGGAGTTGTCGGCGACGTTCAGCATGGTTTGCATCTGAATCATGGTAGATGTTCCTCCGAACTAAGAACCGAAGAGAGGTGCGCAGCCTTTATACGGCCCGTGGTATGCAAGCCAGGCATACGCACATCTTCGGAAACGTACAAGTCGTAAGAGCGACTGCTTATTTAGCGCGCTCGACGACCTCGATGAGGCGCCAACGCTTCATCTTGGACATAGGACGGGTCTCCATAACGCGGACGGTGTCGCCCACGCCAGCCGTGCACTCCTCGTCGTGAGCGTGCAGCTTCTTGGAGCTGGTCATCATCTTGCCGTACTTGGGGTGACGCTTGCGCTCGGTGATGGTGACAACAATGGTCTTGGCACCGGAGACGGAGGTAACGACACCCGTACGGACCTTACGCGAGTTACGCGAATCAGTCATGTTCTCTCCTTAGGTCCTACTCGGCGACAGCGGACTTCTCCGCTGCGATCTCGCGGGCGCGCTGCTCCGTGAGGACGCGAGCGATGTCCTTCTTCACGGTGTTGACGCGAGCGGTGTTGTCCAGCTGGCTGGTGGCCATCTGGAAACGAAGGTTAAAGAGCTCGGCGCGCATTTCCTTCAGCTTCTCAACGAGCTGAGCGTCCGAGAGCTCACGAATCTCTGCGGGCTTCATTAGTTCTCCTCCTTGGCGGCGGCGGCGTCCTCAGCAGCCCACTTGGCCTCGAGAGCGGCCTCCTCAGCCATCTCCTTCTCGATGCGCTGCTCAGCGTTCTTAGCAGCAACAATCTTGGTCTTGATGGGAAGCTTGTGCTGTGCAAGACGCAGAGCCTCGCGAGCGACCTCCTCGGGAACACCCTTGACCTCGAACATGATGCGGCCGGGCTTGACGACGGCCACCCACTCCTCGGGGTTACCCTTACCAGAACCCATGCGAGTCTCGGCAGGCTTCTTGGTGATGGGCTTATCGGGGAAGATCGTGATGTAGACACGACCGCCACGCTTCATGTAGCGGGTCATGGCAATACGAGCGGCCTCGATCTGACGGTTGGTGATCCAATGGGCCTCGAGAGCCTGGATACCAAACTCGCCGAAATGCAGCTCGGTATTACCCTTGGCCTGGCCCTTCATGGAGCCACGCTGCACCTTGCGGTGAAGAATACGCTTAGGGGCAAGCACTACTGACCCCTCCTCTCGGAGTTACGACGACGAGGACGGGAAGAGCCCTCGAGTGCAGGGTTGGGAACGGGCTGGCCCGGGAGCTTCTCGCCCAGGTAGATCCAGACCTTCACGCCGCAAGCGCCCATGGTGGTGCTGGCGACAGCCGTGCCATAGTCGATCTTGGCGCGGAGGGTGTGCAGAGGCACGCGACCCTCACGGTACCACTCACGACGGCCCATCTCGGCGCCGCCGAGACGACCGGAGCACTGGATACGGATGCCCTTAGCGCCGGCCTTGCGGGCGGACTGGACAGCCTTGCGCATAGCGCGACGGAAGGCAACGCGGCCCTCGAGCTGCTCGGCGATGGACTGAGCAACGAGGTTGGCGTCGAGCTCGGGGCGCTTGATCTCGACAACGTCGACGGAGAGCTGACCCTTGGAGACGCCAGCGACCTTCTCGAGCTCGGTGCGGAGGGTATCGATCTCGGCACCCTTCTTACCGATGACAACGCCGGGGCGAGCGGTGAGGATGATGACCTTCACCTTGTCGCCAGCGCGCTCGATCTCGACGCGGGAGACAGCTGCGCGGGAAAGACGCTTCTCGAGGTACTTGCGGATCTCGAGATCGTTACCGAGGGTCTTAGCGTAATCCTTCTCTGCGAACCAGCGGGAGCGCCAGTTCTCGGTGATGCCAAGACGGAAGCCGGTGGGGTAGACTTTCTGACCCATACAGCTTTACGCCTCCTTTCGAGGAGCAACGACGACGGTGATGTGGGAAGTACGCTTCAGAATGCGAGAAGCGGAACCCTTGGCGCGGGGACGGATGCGCTTAAGCGTCGGACCCTCGTCAACATAGGCAGCGGCGACAACCAGGTTGTCGGCACGCAGACCGTTGTTGTTCTCGGCGTTCGCAACGGCGGAACGGAGAACCTTCTCGACATCCACGGCGACGGCGCGGTCGCAGAAGTGGAGGATGTCGAAGGCCTGAGCGACAGGCTTGCGGCGGATCAGATCGACCACCAGGCGGGCCTTGCTGGGGGAAACACGCACGTACTTAGCGACGGCGCGAACCTCGGTGGCCTCAGTTTCAATAGACTTAGTTGCCATTTACGGTTAACCCCCTATTTGGCCTTGTGGCCACGGAACGTACGAGTCGGCGCGAACTCGCCGAGCTTGTGACCAACCATGGACTCGGTAACATACACGGGCACATGCTTGCGGCCGTCGTGGACGGCGATGGTGTGACCAACCATCTCGGGGAAGATGGTGGACGCGCGGGACCAGGTCTTCACGACGTCCTTCTTGCCAGCCTCGTTCATCGCGGTGATACGCGAGAGAAGGCGAGTCTCCACGAACGGGCCCTTTTTGAGACTTCTGCTCATAAGTGCTTTCTCCTAAAACTCGGTATCCGAAATTACTTCTTACGGCGACGAATGATGTGCTGGTTCGAGACCTTCTTCTTCTTGCGCGTACGAAGGCCCTTCGTCGGCTTACCCCAGGGGGTAACAGAGGGACGACCAGAGGTGTGGTTCTTGCCCTCGCCACCGCCGTGCGGGTGGTCGACAGGGTTCATGACGGTACCGCGGACGGTCGGGCGCACGTTCATGTGACGCTTACGGCCGGCCTTGCCGATGACGATGTTGGCGTGATCGGCGTTGCCGACCTCACCGACGGTGGCGCGGCAGGTAACGAGGATGCGGCGCATCTCGGAGGAAGGCATACGGACGATAGCGTACTTGCCCTCCTTACCCATCAGCTGGCAGGAGTTACCGGCGGAACGGGCGATAGCAGCGCCCTTGCCCGGCTGGAACTCGACGGCGTGGATGAGCGTACCGACGGGGATGTCGGCGAGGGGCAGAGCGTTGCCCGGCTTGATGTCGGCGTCAGAACCGGACATGATGGTCTGACCGACCTCGAGGCCCTTGGGGGCCAGGATGTAGCGCTTCTCACCGTCAGCGTAGTGCAGCAGAGCGATGCGAGCGGAACGGTTCGGATCGTACTCGATCGTGGCAACCTTGGCGGGCACGCCGTCCTTGTTGCGCTTGAAGTCGATCACGCGGTAACGACGCTTCACGCCGCCGCCCTGGTGGCGGGTGGTGATGCGGCCGTTGTTGTTACGACCGGCCTTCTTGGGCAGGGGCTCGAGAAGAGACTTCTCGGGCTTGGTGCAGGTGATCTCGGAGAAATCGGAGATCGTCTGCCAACGCCTACCAGCGGAGGTCGGCTTAAGGTGCTTTACAGCCATTACAATCCCTTTCAATAGGAATCCGTTAGCCATCGCAGACAGGGATTCGAGGTTCTGCCTCGGGTGCGATGACACCGGACGTATACACGGTTCCGGGCGTGTCCATTTTATACGCCCAAAACCTTGAGCTCTCGCCTCCCCTATTTGGGAGGCATGAGCTCACTCAACAGCAGCGAGTCTTAGGCCTGGTTGCCAAAGACCTCGATGGTGTCGCCCTCGGCCAGCGTGACGATGGCCTTCTTCCAAGAACGGGTCTTGCCGGCGACATAGCGCACGCGCTTGGTCTTGGGCTTGACCGTCAGGGTGTTCACGCGAACGACCTTGACGCCGAAGATCTCCTCGACAGCGTCCTTGATCTGATACTTGTTAGCATCCTTGGCGACCTCGAACGTATACTTGTTCAGCTCCATGCCGGAGAAGGAACGCTCGGACACGATCGGACGGATGATGATCTCGTGGGCGGTCATTTATGCAAGCACCTCCCCGAAGTGAGCGGCGATGTCGGCGGGCATCAGCACAGCGTTGTTGTTGACGAGATCGTAGGTGTTGGCCTCGTCAGCGGTGATGATGAACGTCTTGGGAATGTTGCGGAACGACAGGTAGGCGTTGACGTCCTCATCGCGAACGATGATGGTCAGACGCTTGCCCTCAAGGCCGAGAGCCTTGAGCATGGCGACGGCAGCCTTGGTGGAAGGCTTCTCGAAGCCGTAGTCGTCGACGAGCACGAGCTCGCCATCGGCCAGCTTGGCGGACAGCGCGGAGCGCATAGCCAGCTTGACCTCCTTGTTGTTCATACGCTTAGCGTAGGAACGGGGCTTGGGGGCGAAGACGACGCCACCGTGACGCCACTGGGCAGCACGGATGGAACCCTGGCGGGCACGGCCGGTGCCCTTCTGACGCCAAGGCTTCTTGCCGCCACCGGAAACCTCAGAGCGACCCTTAGCAGACTGGGTGCCCTGACGCCAAGAGGCCATCTGGCACTTGACGATGTGGTGCATAACGTGGATGTTCGGCTCGATGCCGTACACCTCAGCGGCGAGCTCGGCCTCGGCGACCTTCTTGCCCTCGCTGTTCTTTACTTCAAACTTTGCCATTTAAGTGTTCTCCTTGGTATGACGCTGGGCTAAATGGGCTGGGCCCTTAGGCCATACGGATGGCGACGAGACCATTCTTGGCACCCGGGACAGCGCCCTTGACCAAGATGAGGTTCTGCTCGGCATCGATGCGGACAACGGAAAGGTTCTTGACGGTAACGCGCTCGTTACCCATGTGACCGGCCATCTTGACGCCCTTGAGGACGCGCGCAGGATAGGCGCACTGACCGATAGAACCGGGGTGACGCTGGAAGTGAGAACCATGCGTCATAGGACCGCGGCGCTGACCCCAGCGCTTGATGCGACCCTGGAAGCCCTTACCCTTGGAGGTACCGATGACGTCGACCTTCTCGACATCAGCGAAATCAGCGACGGTGACGACCTCGCCGACCTTGTGCTCCTCGCCGTTCTCGACGCGGACCTCACGAAGGAAGCGGACAGGCTCGACGCCAGCCTTGGCGAAGTGACCAGCCATGGGCTTGTTCACGTTCTTGGCCTTGATGTCGCCGAAACCGATCTGGACGGCGTCATAGCCGTCGGTTGCCTGAGTTTTAACCTGCGAGACAGCGCAGGGGCCAGCCTGGATGACCGTGACGGGAACGACGTTATCGTTCTCGTCCCAAACCTGGGTCATGCCAATCTTGCGGCCGAGAATCATGCTGATCAAGATATGATCCCAACTCTCGCGTGGTCTTGGGACAATGCGTACACCACCGAGCGTACGCCCCTAGAGGACCACTACTTACACGACGTGCTCCCCAGCCTTGTATTGCGTCCGGACTACCTGACAACCCTATTAAGCAGGCATTTTGTCCAGCCAGAATACTCCCCTGGTTACACACAGCTGTTTAGTATACACGGCTGCGGGCGTATCCATCGAGATTCATATTTCACTCACATTGTTTACGCAGGTAAAGTGCGTGGATGGCTCCTGGGCACGGCGGAGGGCCGGAGAAATATATTAAGGTCCCTGCTCTACAGTCCTGCGCAAGACGGAGAGCACATTAAGTGCTCTCCTTTGCGTGCGGAACTCGCGATGACCTTAATATATTTCTCCGGCCCTCCGCCGTGCTCGGGAGACGACACGTTGATGTCTGCTTAACTCTGCTCGCTCAGCTAATTACTTTGTTGAGGATCGATGATTTGCTGCAAGATAAACTTGGATTGGGGCGCGTTGCCTTCTTCTCCCGACTTTTCCTCTTCGAAATCGAAAATCATGATGGCGCAGTTGGGGAGTTTTGTTGGGAACTCGAAGCCCCCTGGGGCTACAGCCTTGATAAATTGGCGGCTGGCGCTGCCGTGGCTTACTGCTAGGAGGGTTTCGATGCCCTTGGCGCCCATGAGATTGGTGAGGGTGGCTACCATGCGTTCTTGCAACGCTTTGCTTCCTTCTCCTCCGAAGGGGACCAAATCCTCGCCCGGATCCCAGACGTCGGTGGGTAGCGCGTCGTGGGGGCCTTCTTCGAAGGTGCCGTAGCTGCGTTCGATGATGCCTTCGCAGGGCTCGACTGCTGCATCCCGGCCGAGGAGTTCGGTTGCGACGAGACTTGCCGTGTCCATGGCTCGGCCTAAGGGCGAAGAGACCACTTTGTCGGGAACGACGTTGTGGGCTTTGAGCCACGCGGCTGCCATCCCGGCTTGCTGACGACCCAGGTCGGTCAGCGGTGAATCGCAGCGGCCCTGGACCAGCTTTTTGACGTTGAACTCCGTCTGACCGTGGCGGAGTAGATACAGCTTCTTCATGCTCTCCCCTTCTGCATAACCTGCTTTGCCGGCACAGCCTTACTCGTGGGTATGCCCTACGTAGTCTTCGTCGATCGTGATTTTGGCGACCGACTTGGGATATTCCGATTCGACCCGTTGTGTCAGCGCGTACTTTAAGTCTTCGGCACTCATCTGCAGATCCGAGGGTCGCACGCAGTCAAAGATCACGTTGGTGTGCGTAGGGCCCGGCACACAGCGTAAGTCATGAATCGAGAGGCGGCTATCGATCTCCTGTGCCATGGCGTTAATGCGCAAGCGCATGCTCGCCACCTTGGGGTCATCGGTCACGATGGGATCGTAGTGAAGCGTGACGATCATGCCGTCTTCGACCCTAAACGACTGCTCGATGTTATCGAGCGTGTCGTGACTTTCCAGCGGGCTGGTCTCGGCCGCCATCTCGGCGTGCGCACTTGCAAACTTCCTGCCCGGACCATAATCGTGAACCATAAGGTCGTGGACGCCCAAAACGCCGGGATAGCTCATGATCTTGTCTCGAATGTGCTTGACCAGCCTGGGATCGGGCGCCTGGCCCAAAAGCGGGCTCACCGTATCTTGGATAAGCTCAAAACCACTCCAGCCAATATAGGCGCCAACGGCAAGGCCGACCCATGCGTCAAGATTGATGTGCGTCACCTGCGAAACAATTGCGCACGCTAACACGGCGCCCGTAGCAAGAACATCGTTCTTGGAATCCTGCGCGGTCGCATGCAGCGTCTCGGACTCAATGCGATCGCCGAGCTTTTGGTTGAGGACCGCCATCCACAGCTTTACAACCATCGAAAGCGCTAGAACTGCCACCAGGGCAAGCGAGAACTCGACAGGCTCCGGGTTGACGATACGCTCCACCGAGGACTTCACCAGTTCGATGCCAATAAGCAGCACGAGCGCCGCCACAACCAGACCCGAGAGATACTCGTAGCGGCCATGTCCGTAAGGATGCTCGGGGTCGGCCGGCTTGCTCGCCAGCCTAAAGCCCAGCACGCTCACGATATTCGAGCTGGCATCGGACAGGTTGTTCATGGCGTCCGCCACGATCGAAACCGATCCCGACAGCACGCCAATTGCACCCTTTGCAGCGCAAAGTGCCACATTGGCGATAATGCACACCACGCCCGTCAACGTGCCCACGCGCGCACGGTCACCCTGTGCTCGTTTAACAATCCACTCGACCATCTTTACCTGCCCCCACGGTACTACCTATATATCTATTGCTCAAACGGATTGTAGTGTAGCCACTTTGCCCCACAGATACAAAAAGGCCGCAGCCCGCACGGACCACAGCCTTGGAATGTGGCAAAGGAATCGTCCTTGTGTCGCACAGGTTTACGCGCTTACTTCGGCCACGCTCTTCGAGGTTTCGGGTGAATCGGCTCCGTCTTCTGCCGCCTGCCCCTTCGCCGGCGCCACGCCAAAGCAGTAGCTCAGCGCCGCAGACACCGCAAATGCCACACCGCCGGCAGCGCAGCACCACAGCAGGTTCGAGATGCCGCCCGTGGCAAAGCCAATGACCATGAGGACATTCGTCATGCCAATGGTATAGGCCGTAACGTGGCCCACGGCTGCAACAAGGCCTCCGACGGCGCCGCCAATGGCCATGCACGTCAGGCACCTGCCATATTTAAAGCCGCAACCGTACAGCGCCGGCTCGCTTACGCCGCCAAGAACACCCGAGATTGAATAGCCCAGCATGAGCGCCTTCTCGTCCTTATCTGCAACGCGGAGCGACGCGCCAAAGGGCATGCCCCAAACGGCAAACGTTGCCATCGTCGCGGCGATCAGGATGCACGAATCCGTTCCCACGCTCATAAACTGCGCATAGGCGAGCGATAGGACAACGTTGCTGACGCCCGCAATCTTAAGGAACTCCCAGCCCGCGGCAAGCCCCATGAGCGTGAGCAGCGACACGATGCCACCGGAATTGCCAAGCATAAACATAAGCTGGCCCAACAGCATGCCCAGATAGCTGCCCGCCGGCGCCGTGATACACAGCGAAACCGGAACCATGACAAGCATGGTCGCAAACGGAACAAACGAAAACGCCACAGCCTGAGGGATAGTGCGCTTAAAGAAACACTCCACTCGCCATAGCACGGGCACCGAGATGAGGACCGGAATAACAGTCGTCGTGTAATCGTTGACCGGCGCGGGAAGCAGACCATACACGGAAGTCATCGATGCCCCCGCCGTCGATGCGGCATCGACGAGCTTAAGCAGATCGGGCGCAATCAATACGCCGCCCAGCATCATGCCCAGTTGTTCCGAGCAACCGAGCTGGCGGGCAGCCGCCCAACCAAGATAGATGGGCAAAAAGTAGTAACCGGCGTTATAGAGCCAACTGTAGAACAGGCGATAGATTTCGGAATCGGCAGGCCACAGGCCCAGCATGCCTTCGCCCATAATGACGGCGACGGTGCGGAACAACGCCGCGCAGACAATAAAGGGCAGCGCCGACATCATGCTTTTGGATAGATAGTCCACCACGGCCATGGCGTTTGATGAAACCGTCGTTGTGAACGAGGTGTTAGTAACTTGTGACATGGAACGCCTTTCCCAATGTGACATACGGGCTGCCCCTTTGTCACATCGTGCGGTACCGACCGATTGTGCGGTACTTTTCATAGCGGAGGTTTGTGAGGGTCGCGTCGTCGAGCTGCCCAAGCGTATCGAAGGCATCAAATGCCGAAGACATGACGGCACCGGCGATCTCCTCATGCGACAGGCCCCTATCGTCGACAATGCCGTCGATGATGCCGAGCGTCAGCAGATCGGGGGCCGTGAGCTTAAGCGCCTCGGCGGCCTCATCCGCACGCTCCGTATCCTTCCACAGGATCGACGCGCAGGCCTCGGGACTCACGACCGAATAGGCCGAGCTCGAGAGCATCAGGATGCGGTCGGCCACGGATAGCGCCAGCGCGCCACCAGAGCCGCCCTCGCCTGTCACCACCGAGACAATCGGCGTCTTAAGGCCGCTCATCTCCATGAGATTCTGGGCAATCGCCTCGCCCTGGCCGCGCTCCTCGGCACCGATGCCGCAAAACGCGCCCGAAGTATCGACCAGGCACAGAACCGGTCGACCAAACTTTTCGGCCTGACGCATAAGGCGACGCGCCTTGCGGTAGCCCTCGGGATGCGCCATGCCAAAGTTGCGGCGAATACGCTCTTTGGTCGTGGTGCCGCGCTCGATGGCGATAACCGTCACGGGTCGCCCGTCCTTCCAGCCGATGCCGCCCACCACAGCGGCGTCGTCGCCAAAGTAACGGTCGCCGTGCAGCTCCACAAATCCATCCAGGCCCAGCGAGATCATCTCACCCGCCGTGGCGCGATCTGCCGAGCGGGTCTGCTTGACAATCTCGAGCGCGGTTTTTGGTGCCGTCGAGCGCTTAAACAAGTGTCCCAGCTTTTTGCCGCGGCGACCCGCATGGACGATCTCATGCGGTGCCCCCAGGCCGGGCGCGTGCCCTTCGTGCAGCGCCAACAGCTCGCCTACCGTGAGCGCAATCTCGCCACGCGGAACAACGGCATCGCAAAAGCCGTGCTCCAGCAAAAACTCGGAGCGCTGGAATCCCTTGGGCAGGCGCTTGTGCATGTTCTGCTCGATCACGCGCGGGCCGGCAAATGCCGTCAGGGCATCGGGCTCGGCCAGGATAATGTCGCCCTCCATGGCAAAGCTCGCGGTCACGCCGCCAGTCGTGGGGTCGGTGAGCACCGTGATATACAGGCCGCCCGTCTCGCTGTGGCGCCTAACCGCCGCAGAAATCTTGGCCATCTGCATAAGCGATGTCACGCCCTCTTGCATGCGCGCACCGCCCGAAACGGTAAAGCCGACAACTGGCAATCCCATCTCGGTCGCACGCTCAAAGACACGACAGATCTTCTCGCCCACCACGGAACCCATCGAGCCCATCATAAAGTTGGCATCCATAAAGAAGAGCGCCGTATCGCAACCGCAGATTTTGCCCCTGCCGCACACAACGGCATCGCGCTCGCCCGAACGCTCGACCGCGCCCTTGAGCTTGTCGGCATAACCGGGAAACGAGAGGAAGTCCTCCGACGCCAGATTGGCATCCCATTCCTCAAACGTGCCCTCGTCAACCGTCATGCGCATGCGCGCGCGACCGCTCACGCGAAAGTGCTTGCCGCAACGAGGGCAGACCTCGAGGTTGTCATGCAGGCGCGCCTCATCGATCACACGGCGGCACTCCGGGCACTTAATAAACACGTGGCGCGCGGGAAACTCGGCGCACGACTCGGTCATCGGCCCCTCGAGAACGTTGACCGCCTTCGCTTTTCTATTCATCAGCATAGAGATGCCCCATCAGATCGGTATGATACATGCCCGACAAGAACTCGTCGTTTGCCAGCACGTCGAGCTGAAGCTCGCTGTTTTCGCTCACGCCCTCGATCACGAGCTCGCCCAGAGCCGAGCGCATCTTGCGAATGGCGCCGTCGCGCGTGGGCGCACACACGATGAGCTTGCCGAGCATGGAGTCGTAGTACGGCGGAACTTTCGCACCGGTAAACATGGCGGAATCCCAGCGTACGCGCGGACCACCCGGCACTCGCAACGCGGTGACCGTTCCGCATGACGGCAGAAAGTTCGGCGTTTCGGCATTGATGCGGCACTCCATGGCGTGGTTGCGGACCGGCATGTCCTCCTGCTCAAAGGGCAGAGGCTGGCCGGCTGCCACACGCAGCTGCCACTTGACCAAGTCGGTATCGGTCACAAACTCCGTAACCGGGTGCTCCACCTGCAAGCGCGTGTTCATTTCCATAAAGTAGAAATTGCCGTCGTCAGAGTACAAAAACTCGATGGTACCCGCTCCCTCGTAGCCGACGGCACGAGCCAAGTCACGCGCTGCCTTGTGCATGCGAGCACGAATGTCGTCGTGTCCGTCGAGGCACGGCGCGGGGCTCTCCTCGATCAGCTTTTGGTTGCGACGCTGTACCGAGCACTCGCGCTCGCCGAGCGAAAACACATGGCCCTGCTTATCGGCCATAATCTGCACCTCAACGTGGTGCGCCGGCGCGACGAACTTCTCCATGTAGCACTCGCCGTCGCCAAAGACGGCCTCACCCTCGGCATGCGCCTCGATGAACGCCTTTGCCGCATCTTCCACGCGCTCGACCTTGCGAATACCGCGGCCGCCGCCGCCCGCGCGCGCCTTGATGAGCACGGGACAGCCAATGCGCTCAGCCTCGGCCGTTGCTTCCTCGGGGCTTTTGAGCAAATCGCAGCCCGGCACGATGGGCACGCCCGCAGCAGCGGCCGTTCGGCGTGCGGCGTCCTTGTCGCCCATGCTGTCGATCACCTTGGCCGAAGGACCGACAAACGCCAGGCCATACTTGTCGCAGTCGCGCACGAAGCTCGCCTTCTCGGAAAAGAAGCCATAGCCGGGATGAATTGCCTTAGCTCCCGACTTTACGGCACAGGTGAGCACGGCATCGTCGTTGAGGTAGCTCTCGGCAAGACGCGGGCCGCCGATGCAATACGCCTCGTCGGCAAGCTGCACGTGTAGCGCGTCCGCATCGGCCGTGGAATAAACGGCGACGGTCTTGATGCCCATATCGCGGCACGCGCGGATAACACGGACCGCGACTTCGCCGCGGTTGGCGATGAGCACTTTGTCGAACATGGAGCCTTCCTTAACTTTCGTGCATGAGTGCAAAAGACATATCGGCGCGGCAGCAAACCTCACCGTTGACGCTCGCAGTACCCGTCGCAAAGCGGAACGGCCCGCGCGCACGCGTGATGGAGCACACTAGATCCACCGTGTCGCCCGGGCGCACCGGACGCTTAAAGCGCACCTTGTCCAGACTCGTGTAGAACGGCGTCGCGCCGCGCGCCTCCTCGTCGCCCATCAGCAGCACGCAACAGTTTTGGGCGAGCATCTCGCACTGAATCACGCCGGGGACTACCGGGTTTCCCGGAAAATGCCCCTGCAAAAAGTACTCGTCACCCGTAATCGTGATCTTGCCGTGGGCCTCGTCGCCCACCAGCTCGGCTTCGTCGAGCAAAAGCATCGGCTCGCGATGCGGCAACAGCTTCTTGAGCTCTTCTTTGTTCATGGACATCACCTATCCGATCCTCATAAGGCAACTGCCGAACTCCACGAGGTCGCCGTCGGCCACGCAGATCTCGAGCACCTCGCCGTCTGCCTCGGCCGTCACCTCGTTGAGAACCTTCATGGCCTCGATGATGCAGAGGGTCTCACCGGCCTTGACCTTGGAGCCCACGTGCACAAACGGCTCGTCGCCCGGCGCCGGGGCAGCATAGAAAACGCCGACCATGGGAGCGGTCACCTCGGTGCCCTTGGGCTCCGGTGCGGCGGCAGGCGCCTGCGCGGCGGGCTCCGGTGCGGCGGCAGGCATGGCGACAGGAGCCACCGCCGGAGCAGTCACGGCACCCGGCATAGGCATGGGCACGGCAACCGGCTGCGCGGCGCTCGCGCGCTCGAGTTCGACCGCGGTGCCATCGGGCTCCTCAACGCGTACGCGCGTGAGGCCGCGGTCCTCCATAACATCGGCTATCTCGGCAAGTCTTTTGGAATCCATGCTCTAGCTCCTCGTATATCTACGCAGCGCGATGGCGGCATTGTGCCCGCCAAAGCCCAGGTTGGTCGAAAGCGCCCAGGTAAGGTCGACGCGAACCGCGCGATTAGGCGTGTAGTCAAGATCGCAGGCGGGATCGGGCGTGTGGTAGTTAATGGTCGGCGGCACCACGCCCTGCTCGAGCGCCATGGCGCAGGCCATGACCTCGATGGCACCCGTGGCGCCGATCATGTGGCCGGTCATCGACTTAGTCGACGAGACGTGCGCGGCGCGCGCCGCGTCCTCGCCGAGCGCACGCTTAATGCCCGCCGTCTCGGACGAATCGTTGAGCTTGGTCGATGTGCCGTGGGCATTGATGTAGAGGCCCTCGGAAGGCTTAACGTCGCCCTCGGCCACCGCCAGCGATATCGCACGGGCAATGCCGGCAGCCTCGGGATCGGGGCTCGTGATGTGATAGGCATCATCGGTGTTGCCGTAGCCCACGACCTCGGCGTAAATGTGCGCACCGCGCGCCTGCGCATGTTCTATGCTCTCGAGCACGAGCACGCAGGCGCCCTCGCCCATCACAAAGCCGTCGCGGTCTGCATCGAACGGACGGCAGGCCGTCGCGGGATCGGGGTTGGTGGTCAATGCGCGGCAGGACGTAAAGCCCGCAACGGCATCGGGGATAATTGCGGCCTCGGCGCCGCCCGCGAGGATCGCGTCGGCATAGCCGTGCTTGATGGCGCGGAACGCCTCACCCACCGCATGGGCAGAAGTCGCGCAGGCAGTCACGACGGGTAGGGTCGGGCCCTTTGCCTTATGGCGAATCGCGATGTTGCCCGAAGCCATGTTGGGGATCATCATCGCAATCATATAGGGTGATGCACGGCGAGGCCCTCGATCGGCAATCGTGTGGACGTTGTCGACGAGTGTCTGCATGCCGCCCACGCCTGAACCCACGTAGACGCCCAGGCGCTCGCGATCGATGGCGCCTTCGACATCAAGGCCCGCATCGTGCATGGCCTCGTCCGAAGCCGCCATCGCAAACTGAACGCAGGGGTCGAGGTGCTTGGCATCGTGCTTACCAAAGTACTCGTTGCCGTCAAAGCCCTTGACCTCGGCCGCCACCTTGACAGCAAACGCATCCGTATCGAAGTGCGTAATCGGGCCGATACCGCACGTGCCGGCGCACATAGCCGCCCAAGTGGCAAGCGCCGTGTTGCCGAGCGGCGATACGGCACCTATGCCGGTGATTGCAACTCTCTGTTCCATCATGGTCTCCTCATCCAAGCCGTTCTTCGGCCCTGGTTTCTACATCGCCATTCCGCCGTCGACGCGTACAACCTCGCCCGTAATGTAGGAAGCCGCATCGCTCGCCAGAAAGCGCACCACGCCGGCCACTTCCTCGGGACGTGCCATGCGCTTAAGGGGAATCTGTTCCTCGGTTGCCGTACGCACCTTCTCCGAGAGCTTTGCCGTCATATCTGTCTCGACAAACCCGGGAGCGACCGCGTTCGCTCGTACGCCACGAGGCGCAAGCTCGCGCGCCACCGCCTTGGTAAGCCCTATCACGCCCGCCTTGGAAGCAGCGTAGTTGGCTTGTCCGGCATTGCCCATCAGGCCCACGACCGAGCTCATGTTGACGACGCAACTGCCGCGCTGGCGCATAAAGGTCTTGGTGAGCGCGCGCGTCATATTGAATGTTCCCTTGAGATTGACATCGAGCACGCGATCGAATGCGTCATCGCCCATGCGCATGAGCAGGCCATCGCGGGTGATGCCGGCGTTGTTGACGAGCGCCCAAATGGAACCAAAGTCGTTGAGGACCGCTTCCACGCACGCGTTGACAGCAGCGGGATCGGCCACGTCGCATTGATATGCGCGTGCCGTGGCGCCAACCGCCTCACAGGCTTCGCACGTCTTGCGCGCCGCATCGACGCTGCCGGCATAGACGACGGCGATATCAAAGCCGTCCTCCGCCAGACCGACAGCGCAGGCGCGGCCGATACCCCGCGAGCCGCCCGTGACCAGTGCCACACGACGTGAGTCGTTGCGCTCGAGCGCGCCGTTGTTCAAGTTGCCCATGTCATTCCTTTCGGGTTACAGCCCTGTGGACTATGCGAGCTCGTCGGCAATAGCTGCGACCTGCTCGGCCGTTTCGCACGAATACACGCGAACGTCGCTCAGCGTACGCTTGGCCAGGCCCGACAGCGTTTTGCCAGGGCCGACCTCAATAAACGTGTCGATGCCCTGATTCTGCAGAGCATGCAGCGTGTCGACCCAACGAACGGCATGACTCACCTGATTGGCCAAGACATCCGATGCCGCTCGCGGGTCCGCCGGATAGGGCGCCGCCGTCATGTTTGCCATGACCGGAATCAGCAGCGGTGACGGCGCGTGGCCGGCTTGGATATACGTCGCCAGCCCCTCAGTCGCCTCGGCCATATAGGGGCTATGAAATGCGCCCGACACCGCGACTTTCATAGCGCGGCCGCCAGCCTCTTTTACTAGGACGTCGAGCTCCTGCAGCGCCTCGGGCGCTCCGGCAACAACCGTCTGCTGCGGACTGTTGTAGTTGACCGGCCAGCAGTCCTCGCCGGCCTGTTTTGCCAGGTTCTCGACTTGCGCCGCATCGAGCTTGATGACGGCGCGCATGCCGCCCGGATGGCGCTCGGCAGCCGCGGCCATCAGCGCCGCGCGCTCGCACACGAGCTCAAAGCCCGCTCGCGTATCGAACGCCCCCGCAAAGGTGAGCGCGGCGACCTCGCCAAGCGAAAAACCCGCACAGGCGGCAGGTACCACGCCGCGCTCACGCAGGGCGACAGCCGCTGCCAGATCGTGAACGAACACGCACGGCTGCGTGTTCTCGGTCTGCGAGAGTTCCTCCTTGGAGGCGCTTCGGCACTGCTCACTGGTCCCCGGGCGCACCTCGTCGACAATGGCGAACACCTCGGCGGCCGCCGGCGATGCCTCGATCAGGTCGACGCCCATCGCGGGGTGCTGGGCGCCCTGGCCGGCAAACAGAAACGCTACGCCACCCATGCGCACGCACCCTTCAGGACGTGCTCGGCGCCATCGACCAGGTCGTCAACGATTTCACGTGCACTTTGGCGCTCGTTGACCATGCCGGCAATCTGTCCACACAAAAACGAGCCCTCTTCGTAATTGCCGTCCTTGGCGGCCTTGCGAAGGGCGCCCGTGCCCATGGCCCCGAGCTCCTCGACGCTTACGCCCGCCGCCTCGCTCTTGGCGTAGGCGTTAGTGAAGGGGCTCTTGAGGGCACGCACCGGGTGTCCCGTCGAGCGGCCGGTCGCACGCGTCGAGGTGTCGTTGGCCTTCAGGACCATCTCCTTGTACTGCTCCGATACGGTGCACTCATCTGCGATCAGAAAGCGCGTACCCACCTGCACGCCGGCGGCGCCCAGCATAAAGGCGGCCGCCACGCCGCGGCCATCGGCGATACCGCCAGCCGCAACCACGGGAATATCGACCGCATCGACAACCTGTGGCACCAGTGCCATCGTCGAGGTCTCGCCAATATGGCCGCCTGATTCGGTACCCTCGGCAACCACGGCAGTGGCTCCACGACGCGCCACGAGACGCGCCAGCGCCACCGAGGCAACGACCGGGATGACCTTGATGCCCGCCTCGTTCCACGCCTTCATGTACTTGGTGGGATTGCCGGCACCCGTCACGACGACCGGCACCCGTTCGTCAATCACGACCCGCGCGACCTCGTCGGCAAACGGGCTCATGAGCATGACGTTGACGCCAAAGGGCTTATCCGTCCTGGCGCGCAGCTCATGAATCTGGTCGCGCAGCCAGTTGGCGTCGGCGTTCATGGCCGCGATAATCCCTAAGCCGCCCGCCTCGGACACTGCGGACGCCAGCGAGGCGTCGGCGATCCAGGCCATACCGCCCTGGAACACGGGCTTTTCGATGCCGATCAGATCGCAGAGAGGAGTCTTGAGCATCTCTACTTCTCCAATGCCGCCTCGACCGTATCGGCGAACTCGCCGACCGTCTTGGGGTTCTCCTCGGTATCGAGCTGGATGCCAAACTCGTCCTCAACGGCGACGAGGATCTCGACGGTGCCCAGACTGTCGAGACCAATCTCCTCGAGCGTGGACTCGGGCTTCATCTCGACGTCGTCAAGACCGGCGGTCTCGCGGATAACATCGCAAACGCGCTCGAAGGTCTTCTGATCTGCCATGGTAGTTCTCCTTTGTTTGTGCCCTAGGGGCGTTTTTATTTCCTATGTGCGACTACTTCCAACGAAGTAGATAGCCACCTATATCCAGACCGGCGCCAAATCCAACGAGGGCGATGGTGTCGCCCGTGTGAAGTGCACCGGCGTTTGCCAGCCGGTCGAGGGCAAGCGGAATGCATGCGCTCGAAATGTTGCCGGTCTCGCGCAGCGTTCGAACCACGCGCTTGTCTGGCACACCGAGGCGCTTGACCGCCTGACTCAGGATTCGTTCGTTAGCCTGATGGAATACAAAATGGTCGATGTCCTCGACCGAAATGCCCGCATCGCTCGCAAGCTTATGGACCGTGTCGCAAATCGCGTTGACGCCGAACTTGAACACGCGGCGGCCATTCATGGACAGCACGCTCTCGCTATCTGCGGAGGCCTTAAACGGCGAGGTGCCGACCAGACCGGGAACGCACAACGTCTCGACGTCGGGCGCCGTCGAAAGCTCAACGGCAAGGGGGCTGTCTCCCCCAGCCTCAATCACCGCGGCGCCTGCCCCATCGCCAAAGAGCACACAGGTGGCGCGGTCGGTCCAGTCGAGCGCGCGCGTCATCTGCTCGGCGGCAACGACAAGCACATGCTTGGCTCGTCCTCGGGCGATATAGCCCTCGGCAACATCGAGCGCAAATACGAAGCCGGCGCAGGCAGCCGAGACATCGAAGGCAGGGCACGTCGCGCCCAGTCGCTCAGCAACGGCACACGCCTCGGCGGGAACAAGGTGGTCACCCGTCGTCGTCGAGCAGACGATCAGATCCAACTGGCTCGCGTCGATTCCGGACACCTGAAGTGCCCGCTCGCTCGCCGCTACGGCAAGGTCGTCAAGTGACTCGGTGGTGCAGACGTGGCGACTCTTAATACCTGTGCGGGTAAAAATCCACTCATCCGAGGTATCGAGGAACTCGGACAGCTCGTCATTGGAAACACTGCGCTTAGGAAGCGCCGAGCCTGTTCCAAGAATCGTGAAACCCATCACTAACCTCCTTTGAGTTGTTGACGTGTTTACATCGACCAAGAGAGGATAGCGCATTTCAGTCGTTGTTAACGTGTTAACATTAAATTGTCCAAATGCGACAAAGGCTTCACATTGTGTCTCTCTCGACACCATTGCGTTATTCACTTATTCATTAAGGAGGTAGCAGCCGTTATGGATGCCAAATTAACGATAGTCGACGTAACCGGATCGACCAACGATGACCTGCTCGAAGCAGGAAAACAGGGAGCGCCGCACGGCACAGGACTTGCCGCCCGGGCTCAGACAGCAGGACGCGGCCGGCGCGGCCACAAGTGGGATTCAACCGCCGGCAACCTATTGCTTTCGATTGTCCTGCGTCCATGCGTTAATCCTGCGAAGTACTCTGGTCTTGCTGCCGTCAGCGGCCTAGCGGTGCTCGAGGCGCTCGAAAAACAGGGTCTTGCAAACGAGATTGGCCTCAAATGGCCCAACGACCTGGTCGCGCGTGGACGCAAACTCGGCGGCATTCTGGTCGAGGCCGCACGCGATAACGAAGGCAAACCTTTCGCCGTCTGTGGCATTGGTGTCAATGTGAACTATGCGCCCCAAGAGGTGCCCGATGGCGGCCTGCCGGCAATCGGTCTCTCGAACCTTAACGAGAACGTTCCAGCTGTCGACATGCTCCTCGATGAGGTCTATCACGCAGTTATAGACGCTATAGATGCCTGGGCAGAACGCCTCAACGCCATGGAAGAAAACACCGGACCGCTCGCGCCCGTCCACGGCGAATATGTCGCTCACCTCAATTGGATTGGAAAGCACGTTATCGCCCGCTCCCCTGCCGGTGACGAGCTGGCGCGAGGCATCTTTAAAACGGTCGATGGCTTTGGTCGTGCGTGCATCGAAACGGAGGACGGCGTGCGATCCTTCCATTTTGAGGAAGCGTCATTGCGCCCCTTGAGTGAGTAGGTCGCCACAGCCAGCCGCTCGGCAGCCTTACCCGGCGATCCAAACCCATCATGCAAAACAAAAGGGCCCCGCTACCGTAACGGCAGCGGGGCCCTTTAAGCTATGAGCGATATCGCTTAGAGCTTGATGTCGATGTCGACGCCAGCGGGGAGGTCGAGACGCATAAGCGAATCAACGGTGCCCGAGGTGGGGTCGAGGATGTCGATGAGGCGCTTGTGGGTGCGCATCTCGAACTGCTCACGGGAGTCCTTGTTCACGTGCGGCGAGCGGATAACCGTGTACAGGTTGCGCTCGGTGGGCAGGGGGACAGGACCGGAAACGCGAGCGCCGGTCTTCTGAGCGGTCTCGACGATGAGCTTCGCGGACTGATCGACGACCTCGTGATCATAGCCCTTGAGGCGAATGCGGATCTTCTGGGTAGCCAACTTAAACCTCCAAAGAGTGCGAGAGATGCTCTCGCGGATTACGTAACAGGGAGCTCGAACTTAGGCGTTCTTGCTCATGACCTCGTCCACGATGGACTTGGGCGCGGGCTCATAAGAGTCGAACTGCATCGTGTAGGATGCACGGCCCTGGGTCTGGGAGCGAAGGTCGGTAGCGTAACCGAACATCTCGCCCAGCGGCACCTTGGCACGGATGAGCTTGCTGTTCTTGCGATCCTCCATGCCCTCGATCTTGCCGCGGCGACCGGAGAGGTTGCCCATAACGTCGCCCATGTACTGCTCGGGGGTCTCGACCTCGACAGCCATGATCGGCTCGAGCAGCTGCGGGTCGGACTTCTTGAGGGCGTCCTTGATAGCCATGGAACCGGCGATCTTAAAGGCGGCCTCGGAGGAGTCGACCTCGTGGTAAGAACCGTCGAACAGGGTGACCTTAACGTCGAGGACCGGGAAGCCGGCGATAACACCGGTGTTCAGGGCCTCCTGGATGCCCTTGTCGATGGACGGGATGTACTCCTTGGGCACGACGCCGCCGACGATAGCGTTGACGAACTCGTAGCCGAAGCCCTCCTCCATCTTCTCGAGCTTGATGACGGCGTGGCCGTACTGACCGCGACCACCGGACTGACGGACGAACTTGCCCTCAGCCTTCTCGACGTCGTGACCAGCGGTCTCGCGGTAGGCAACCTGGGGCTTACCAACGTTAGCGTCAACCTTGAACTCGCGGAGCAGACGGTCGACGATGATCTCGAGGTGCAGCTCGCCCATGCCGGCGATGATGGTCTGGCCGGTCTCGTGGTTGGTGGACACCTGGAAGGTCGGGTCCTCCTCGGCGAGCTTGGTCAGAGCCAGGGACATCTTGTCCTGCTCGGCCTTGGTCTTGGGCTCGATGGCAACGTCGATAACGGGCTTAGCGAACTCGATCTTCTCGAGGACGATCTCCTTGCCCTCGGCGCACAGGGTGTCACCGGTGGTGGAGTTCTTGAATCCGACGCAAGCGACGATGTCGCCGGCGGCAGCGTCGTCACGGTCGATACGCTCGGCGGCGTTCATCTCGAGGATTCGGCCGAGGCGCTCGCGCTGACCGTTGGAAGCGTTGACAACGTAGGAGCCGGACTCGGCGCGGCCGGAGTAAACGCGGACGTAGGTGAGCTTACCGACGAACGGGTCGGTCATGATCTTGAAGACCAGGCCGGAGAAGGGCTCGTCGAAGGAAGGATGACGCTGGATCTCCTCGCCGGTGTCCGGATCGGTACCGGTGACGGCCTCAACGTCGAGCGGGCTGGGCAGGTAGTCGACGACAGCGTCGAGCAGCTCCTGGACGCCCTTGTTCTTGTAGGCGGAGCCCACGAAGACGAGGTTGAGCTCGTTGGCCAGAACGCCCTTACGCAGAGCAGCCTTGAGCTCCTCGACGGTGAAGTCCTCCTCCATAAGGATCTTCTCCATGAGCTCGTCGTCAAAGCTGGCAGCAGCGTCGAGGAGCTCCTCGCGCTTGGTGGCAGCGATGTCGGCGAACTCAGCCGGGATCTCGTCCATCGGCTCGGGGTAGGTCATGCCCTTCTCGTCGGCCTTGAAGTCCCATGCAGTCATGGTGACCAGGTCGATGACGCCCCAGAAGTTGTCCTCGGCGCCCATCGGGACCTGAGCGGCCACGGCGTTAGCGTCGAGACGATCCTTCATGGTCTCGATAGCGTTGAAGAAGTCAGCGCCCACGCGGTCATACTTGTTGATGAAGGCGATGCGGGGAACGTTGAAGGTAGAAGCCTGACGCCAAACGGTCTCAGACTGGGGCTGAACGCCGGCAACGGCGTCGAAGACGGCGACAGCGCCATCGAGGACGCGCAGGCAGCGCTCGACCTCGGCGGTGAAGTCAACGTGGCCCGGGGTGTCGATGATCTGGATGCGGTAGTCCTTGCCGTCCTTGTTCCAGAAGCAGGTGGTAGCAGCGGAGGTAATGGTTACGCCGCGCTCCTGCTCCTGAACCATCCAGTCCATGGTGGCAGCGCCCTCATGGACCTCACCGATCTTGTGGGTCTTACCGGTGTAGTAAAGAATACGCTCGGTCGTGGTGGTCTTACCGGCATCGATGTGGGCCATGATGCCGATGTTACGGGTATCGGAAAGCTTGTACTTAGGCTTAGCCATGTTAGTTCCTTACCTTAACTTACCAACGATAGTGAGAGAACGCGCGGTTGGCCTCGGCCATCTTGAAGACGTCCTCACGCTTCTTGACGGAAGCGCCCAGGCCGTTGGAGGCGTCGAGGATCTCGTTGGCGAGACGCTCGGCCATGGTCTTCTCCTTGCGAGCGCGGGAGAAGTTGACGATCCAGCGGATACCCAGAGCGGTGGAACGACGGGAGTTGACCTCCATCGGGACCTGATAGGTAGCGCCGCCGACACGCTTGGGCTTAACCTCGAGCGTGGGCTTGACGTTGTCCATAGCCTTCTTGAAGGTAGCGAGAGCGTCGCCACCCTCAGACTTCTCGGCAACGATCTCGAAAGCGGTGTAAACGATGCGCTCAGCGGTGGCCTTCTTGCCGTCAAGAAGGACCTTGTTGATGAGCTGAGTCACCAGGCGGTTGTTGTAAACGGCGTCAGGCTGAACCTCACGACGATTAGCTGCTGCACGACGCGGCATGTGAAATCTCCTTAAGTGTCTACCGTGCGGCGCTTAGGCGGCACACGGCGAAAGTATCAAAACGTTATCTGGCTTATTTAGCCTTGGGGCGCTTAGCACCGTACTTGGAACGGGCCTGCATACGGTTCTGGACCGGAGCAGCGTCGTAGGCGCCACGGATGACGTGATAACGGACACCAGGGAGGTCACGGACACGACCGCCGCGGACGAGCACGATGGAGTGCTCCTGCAGGTTGTGGCCCTCACCCGGGATGTAAGCAGTAACTTCGATGCCGTTGACGAGGCGAACACGGGCAACCTTACGAAGAGCCGAGTTCGGCTTCTTGGGGCTCGTGGTGAAGACGCGGGTGCACACGCCGCGCTTCTGGGAGTTGTGCTGCAGAGCAGCGTTCTTGGACTTCTTGGGCACGGAACGACGGCCCTGGCGAACCAGCTGGTTAATAGTAGGCAAAGCGTACTCCTTCTCGAATGATTCCAGCTTTCTGTAAAGTGCAACGGCTTGAATCGAGGGGTCAGCATCCCCCTACGAAACACGCAGTTCGATAGGATACGTGCCGTTAGCTGTGCCGTCAACAGACCACGCCGCCGGGCGTATCCCAAAATTGGCACATTTCCGCAAAGCCTACACAAAAGGAATCCCCTCCTGTGCGCGGGGGCGGATCCCCGGGCCGGGCGGCACAGGGGTTAAGTTTGCTGCTCTACAGTCCTGGCTCGCACGGAGGCCACATTAAGTGGCCTCCGGCTCGTGCGGAACTCGCGACAAACTTAACCCCTGTGCCGCCCGGGCCGGGGATCCGACGTGCTCGTCGGGGCAACGTTACCTGCCAAAAAGGGACAGGTTTATTTTGGTCGGTTTTATCTGGGGAAACGTCGCGCTCCAACGGTGATCTGCTCTCACCTGTCGCATGGAAATCGGCGGCGCTTTCGGAAGTATGCGGCAAATTCTGGACCCGCCGAGCGCACCGGGGTTTTGCGATAATAAACCCGCAGGTAGAGCGCTTGAGCATATACGGTGTGGTCGACCCATCAAGATTTTGCCGCATACTTCAGGAATGCAGGCGAATATCGTGCGGTCTAACCGCCCATTTACCGCAAAGAAGGCCGCTTCCCCTAGTAGAAAACGGCCCCAAATCTTACGAATAGACGATGGTAAAGGGTTCCGACGTTTCGGCGCCCCCTGTTGAAGTGCAGCGTGTGCCTTCGAGCGTTACTGAAACCACTTGGTCGACATCAATCAACTTCGTTGGCACCCAAATGTTCTCTCCGCTATTGCGTCCCATCGAAACATAGAAATTGTACGCCCCTGCGTCGTCATCTTCGATAATCTGCTCTGACCCATCCTTGTAGGTGACGGTCAGTTTATGATCAACTGCTTCATAGCCCAGATCATCGATGTGCGTCTGGATGGAAAACGGACTGATCTCGAGAGGCGAGTCATCGGAGCGGAGTTCTTTTGTATCGACGTGCGCTCCGACGTTAAACTCTGGCGTCGATACCTCGATCACCTTCGCATCCTCACCTTTGCCCTCCGTCCAACTGATATTCCAGGTGACCGCATGTCGTAAATCTCGATCGCGATTCCAAGATGCAAAGTACATCGTGCCGTTAATGACCGCGTCGCTTGATGTGTCTTTATCAATGGTGCAGCGTGTATCAGCCCATTCCTCGCCGAAGTTCATGCTGGGTGCACTGACGCCCCCTTCTTCTTCACCATAGAGAACAAGTTCGCCAAGCTCTGCCGCCGGCTTGTAGTAGTTAACGCCATTCGGATTGGACAATGTAAACGTCACAGCACCGCAACCGTTCTCGTCGATTGCCATCTCATGAATGTCGAGCGTATAGCCGTTGCCCTCGACGGACAGATTGACCTTCTGGACTGCACCCTCCAGGCTTTGGGGCGCGATACCATCACCAAACTCTCTGGTGTAGGTATATTTCGTCCCCGACGAGCCGCCATTTGTCCAGGTAACGGACTCTCCGTTGCCATGGTTTCCCCAGGCAGAGGCAAAATAACTGGAATTGACAACAGCGTAGGCGACCCCTCCGGTCGCCAGCACTCCGGCAAGACATCCGATTACGGCAACATACAGAGGCTTCGCGTGACCCTTTCGGCGAAGCGGCTCGCCAGCAGCGGCATAAAGAACACGGTCAGCAAGATCGCTATCGGCTTGGACGGACTCGAAGGCCTGCTTGATCTGGTTGGATTTCACGGTCGCCCTCCTCTAGGATGAACTTGAGCTTCGATCTGCCGCGAGCTAAACGCGTTCGAACGGTCGCGGCTGGCACATGCAGTAACTCGGCAATTTCTGAAGTCGAGAAGCCCAGATAGTAATAGAGCACGATAGGAATACGGAATCGCTCCGGAAGTCGCATAACGTCTGACAGGACCGCCTTGGTCTCCTCCTGCGCCGTCGAAAGCGAATCGGCCAGATTCTCAATATCCTCCACGCGCCTCCACGGCTTTCGAAAGAGAGATTTACATTCATTGATCGTGACCCGGATAAGCCATCGACGAAGATGCTCCCAGTTTTCAAATTGCGCGTCGCTTTTGAGCAACTTAAGAAAGACGTCTTGAGCGACATCGTCGGCGTCAGCGCGATCACGCAGATACGTCAAGGCGATTCGGAACACGACATCTCGGTGATCCTCGACCGCCTGTCTAAAAGCTTGTTCTTCCATAATCACCTCCCGGTGACACTGATGGTTCTTGATGGGGCCCTCACCATAGATACGCTTTGACCAAACGGAATGTTTCAAATTCAAGCAGGAAAAACTACCAAAATAAACCTGTCCTTTTTTGCAAGTGATCAACGGAACGAAACAAGTTGAGCATACGCAAGCGAGCGGCCCCCAGAGCGTACAAGGTGGCATGAAAAAGGCAGGGCATTGACCTTTTGGTCATGCCCTGCCTTTTGAATGACAGATTGTAGCTCTGGGGGCCGCGCAGCGACGGAGGTCGCCGCCGTTCGTTAGAACGGCGGAACTAATTACTCCTCGTCGTTGTCCTTGGCCTCTTCGGCGTCGTCGGTGTCTACGAGCTGGTTGAGTAGCTCGTCGAGGGAAGCCATGTCCTCGTTGATGGCACCGTTGGCGGGAGCCTTCTTGTCGTCGATCGGGGCGCCCAGGAGCTCCTCGTCGGCGTCGGCGTGATGCGTCGGCGTGGCGGAGGTGCCCAGCAGGATGTCGTCCGGACCGTCGGGGCTAAAGACCATCTGCAGCAGCTGCGAGAGGTCTTCCTCGTCGGCAACGTCGTCGTTGTTCTCGAGGATGTAGAGCAGGTCGTGGGCCTCCAGGCCGTCACGGAGCTCCTCGATCGCCTTGGCACCGATGCCATCGATGCGCAGCAGATCCTCCTCGGACTTGCCGACCAGGTCGCCGACCGTCTCGATGCCGACCTCGCTGAACTTGTTGGTCCAGCGCTGCGACACGCCCAGGTCGTCGAACAGGTACAGGCGAGCCTTCTCAGCAGAGATGGTGTGGCCGTTGCGGGTGAACGAACCGTCAGCACCGCCGAACTCGTCGTAGCCGGCCCAGTCGAGCTGCTGCGGAAGCTGCTCGTCCAGGTCCTTGAGCTCCACAGGAGCCCACTCGGGCAGCGACTTGGCGTTGGGCGAAGCCGGACCATCGATGTCCACGTAGCCGTCGGCCGTGCGATACGTCAGCTTGGCGTTGGCGTACGGCTTGAGGCCGGTACCAGCCGGGATCTTCTTACCGACGATGACGTTGGACTTAAGGTCGAGCAGGTGGTCGACCTTGCCCTCAATAGCAGCCTCGGTAAGGACGCCGGCGGTACGGATGAACGAAGCGCTCGACAGCCAGGAGTCGATGTTGGACGCGACCTTGAGCGTACCCAGGATGACGGGCTCGGCCACGGGAGCCTGACCGCCCAGACGGGCAACGCGCTCGACCTCGTCAGCGAACTCGTAGCGGTCGACGTACTGACCAAGCAGGTACTTGGAGTCGCCGGGGTTGGTGATCTGAACGCGACGCAGCATCTGACGTGCGAGCACCTCGATGTGCTTGTCGTTCAGGTCGACGCCTTGGCTGGTGTAGACGTCCTTGACGCTCTCGACGAAGGTGTGCATCGTCGACTCGATGTCGGTCAGCTTGCGCAGGTTACGGAAGTTGACGAAGCCCTTGGTGATCTGGTCGCCGGCGCGAACCTCGCAGCCGTCCTCGATCTCGGGCATAAAGCGCACCGATGCGGGGACGCGGCGCTCGTCAAGGACACGGGTGTGGTCCTCGGAGTCGGTGAGCGTCAGCACGTACTCGGACTTCTCGGGCTTAATCGAGAGGTGGCCGGAATACGGAGCCAGCTCGGCCTCGCGACCCAAGATCTTCTCGTTGACGTTGCCGACGATATCGAACATACGGCTGACCGTAGGCAGACCCTGCGTAATATCGTCGACGCCAGCGACGCCGCCGGAGTGAATGGTACGCATCGTAAGCTGCGTACCGGGCTCGCCGATGGACTGGGCGGCAATAATGCCGACCGCGGTACCGATGGCGACCGGACGACGGGTGGAAAGATCCCAGCCGTAGCACTTCTGGCACACGCCGTACTTGGAGCGGCAGGTGAGCAGCGCGCGAAGCTTGACCTTCTTAAGGCCGGCATCGACCATCTTCTGGATGTCAGCGACCTTCTCGATGTAGCCGTCCTGCTCAAAGAGCACGGTGCCATCGGGGGCCACGACGTCCTCAATGAAGCAACGGCCGACGAGGTCGGTGTTGAGGTCGGTGGTGCCGGGGATGATGAGGTTGTAGGTGACGCCCTCGTGCGTACCGCAGTCCTCCTCACGGACGATGACGTCTTGGGCCACGTCGACCAGACGACGGGTCAGGTAACCAGAGTCCGAGGTGTGGGATGCGGTATCGACCAGGCCCTTACGGGCGCCGTAGGTCGAAATGAAGTACTCGAGCGGCAGCAGGCCCTCGCGGAAGTTCGCCTTAATGGGAAGGTCGATCGTCTCGCCGGACATGTCTGCCATCAGGCCACGCATGCCGCCGAGCTGACGCAGCTGGGTCTTAGAACCACGGGCGCCGGAGTCGGCCATCATGTAGAGCGGGTTCTCCTCGTCGAACAAGTCGAGCATGAGCGCTGCGACCTTGTCGGTACAAGCGGTCCACTCGTTAACGACTTCGATGTGGCGCTCCGTCTCGTTGATGAAGCCCTCCTCGAAGTACTCGTTGATCTGGTCGACGTTAGCCTGGGCGCGGTCGAGCAGCTCCTGCTTCTCGGCAGGGATGAGAGCGTCCCACACCGAGATGGTGAGGCCGGCGCGGGTAGCGTAGTGGAAGCCGGAGTACTTGATGGCGTCGAGGATCGGACCGACCTTGGCCTCGGGGTAACGATCGCAGCAGTCGGCAACCAGCTTGGCCACGTCGCCCTTGACCATCTTGTAGTTCATGAACTCATAGTCTTCGGGCAGGCACTGGCGGTTGAAGATGATGCGACCGATAGAGGTCTCGAAGCGTGCGGTCTTGTTACCGGTGACGTCGTAGTCGACAAACTCGTTCTTGCCATTCTTGACGCGGAAGATACGGGTGCCGTCCTCGTTGATGACGTTGGCGTTCTCGGCGGACACGCGGACCTGAATCTTGGCCTGCATGTCGACCTCGGAGCGGCAGTCATAGGCGTGCAGCGCGTCGTCGAAGCTCGAGAACACGTGGTTCTCGCCCGGCAGACCGTCGCGGACCTGGGTGAGGTAGTACACACCGATGATCATGTCCTGCGAGGGGATGTTGACCGGCTTGCCGGATGCCGGCGAGCGCAGGTTGTTCGCAGAGAGCATGAGCACGCGGGCCTCGGCCTGAGCCTGGCTGGACAGCGGCACGTGGACAGACATCTGGTCGCCGTCGAAGTCGGCGTTGAAGGGCGAGCAGACCAGCGGGTGCAGGTGGATAGCCTTGCCCTCGACCAGAACCGGCTCAAAGGCCTGGATGGACAGACGGTGCAGGGTCGGTGCGCGGTTGAGCAGCACGACGCGGCCGTCGATGACCTCTTCGAGGATATCCCACACAAAGGTGGCACCGCGGTCGATAGCGCGCTTGGCGCCCTTGATGTTCTCGACCTTGCCAAGCTCGACCAGGCGCTTCATGACGAAGGGCTTGAAGAGCTCCAGCGCCATGGTCTTGGGCAGACCGCACTGGTGCAGCAGCAGCTTGGGGTCGGTAACGATAACCGAACGGCCGGAGTAGTCGACACGCTTACCCAGCAGGTTCTGACGGAAACGGCCCTGCTTGCCCTTGAGGGCCTCGGCGAGCGACTTGAGCGGGCGACCGCCACGGCCAGAGACCGGGCGACCACGACGGCCGTTGTCGAACAGGGCGTCCACGGACTCCTGGAGCATGCGCTTCTCGTTGTTCACGATGATCGCAGGGGCGTCCAGGTCGAGCAGGCGCTTGAGTCGGTTGTTACGGTTGATCACGCGACGATACAGGTCGTTGAGGTCGGACGCGGCGAAGCGGCCGCCGTCGAGCTGGACCATCGGGCGCAGATCGGGCGGAATGACCGGGATGACGTCCAGGATCATGTTCGCGGGGCTGTTGCCACCCTTCAGGAAGGCGTCAACGACCTCAAGGCGCTTGACGGCCTTCTCGCGCTTCTGCTTCTGGGAATCCTCGTCGGCAATGATGGCCTTGAGCTTCTCGGCCTCGGAAGGAAGGTCGATGGCAGCGAGCAGGTCGCGGACGGCCTCGGCACCCATGCCACCCTTGAAGTACATGGAGTAGTAGCGGGTCATCTCGCGGAACAGCGGCTCATCGGAGATGAGGTCGCGCTCGGTGAGCTTCATGAAGGCGTTGAAGGCGTCCGTGCGGAGCTGCTTCTCGTCCTTGCACTCTTCCTCGATGTCGACGATGCCAGAGGCGATCTCCTCGGGGGTCAGCGGCTCCTCGTCGGAGAACTCGTCAAAGTTCTCGGGGTCGCCCTGCTCCTTGAGGGACTCGATCTGGCGGGCGCACTCGGCATCGATCTCTTCCAGATCGGCGGCGAGCTCCTCGCGCAGGTCGTCAGCGTCGGCCTCGCGAGCCTCGTAGTCAACCTCGGTGATGATGTAGCTGGCAAAGTACAGAACCTTCTCGAGGTCCTTGGACTTGATGTCGAGCATACGGCTCATCGGGAAGCTCGTGGGGCTCTTGAAGTACCAGATGTGGGACACGGGAGCGGCGAGCTCGATGTGGCCCATGCGGTCGCGACGCACCTTGGCCGAGGTGACCTCGACGCCGCAGCGCTCGCAGACGATGCCCTTAAAGCGGATGCCCTTGTACTTGCCGCAGGAGCACTCCCAGTCCTTGGCGGGACCGAAGATCTTCTCGCAGAACAGGCCGTCCTTCTCGGGCTTGAGGGTACGGTAATTGATGGTCTCCGGCTTCTTGACCTCACCGTGCGACCAGGAACGGATCTGGTCGGCGGAGGCAAGGGAGATCTTTACCGAGTCAAAATCAGTAGCTTCGAAATCTGCCACAGTCAACTACTCCTTATCAGTGGTCGTGGCGGCGACAGCCTCGGGTGCCTCGGCGGTCTCGGCATCCTCGGCCTCGACGTCGGTGTCAACGCCGGCGAGCGCAGCCAGGTCGTCGAGAGCAGAGGTCTCCTCGGCGGTCACAGGGGCGGAGGCGTCCTCGTCGGCATCGTGCATGGGCTCGATGTCCAGCGCGAGGGAGCGGATCTCCTTGACGAGAACCTTGAAGGACTCGGGGATACCCGGGACAGGAACGTTCTCGCCCTTGACGATGGACTCGTAGGTCTTGACGCGGCCCACGGTATCGTCGGACTTGACGGTCAGGATCTCCTGCAGGACGTTGGAAGCGCCGTAAGCGTACAGTGCCCAAACTTCCATCTCGCCGAAGCGCTGGCCGCCGAACTGGGCCTTGCCGCCCAGAGGCTGCTGGGTAACCAGGCTGTAAGGGCCAGTCGAACGGGCGTGGATCTTGTCGTCGACCATGTGGCCGAGCTTGAGGATGTAGGACGTACCCACGGTAATGGGCTCGCGGAACTCCTCGCCGGTACGGCCGTCGAACAGACGGGTCTTGCCGCGCTCGTCAAGCTGGGTGACGAACTCGGGGCGCATGTGATCGCCAAAGGCAGCGGTGGCCTTGTTGAGCATGTTCTTGTTGGCACGACGGATGACCTCGGCGATCTCGTCCTCCTTGGCGCCGTCGAAGACGGGCGTCGCGGTGAAGAACGGACCGGGGACGTACTTGTCGGAGTCGGCCTGCTCGGTATCCCAACCGCAGGCAGCAGCCCAGCCAAGGTGGCACTCGAGCAGCTGGCCGACGTTCATACGCGAAGGAACGCCCAGCGGGTTGAGGATAACGTCGATCGGGGTACCGTCAGCCATGTAGGGCATGTCCTCGACCGGCAGAACGTTACAAATAACACCCTTGTTGCCGTGGCGACCGGCGATCTTATCGCCCTGCTGGATCTTACGACGCTGGGCGACGTAGACGCGCACCTGCTCGTTGACGCCGGGGGCCAGGTCGTCGCCGTTCTCGCGGCTAAAGCGGACAACGTCGATAACGCGGCCGTAAGCGCCGTGAGGCATCTTAAGGGAGGTGTCGCGGACGTCGTGGGCCTTGGCGCCGAAGATGGCGCGCAGCAGGCGCTCCTCGGCGGTCAGAGCGCTCTCGCCCTTAGGCGTGACCTTGCCGACCAGGATGTCGCCAGGGCCGACCTCGGCGCCGATGCGGATGATGCCGTCCTCGTCGAGGTTGGCAAGCATGTCCTCGGAGAGGTTCGGGATCTCGCGGGTGATCTCCTCGGGGCCAAGCTTGGTGTCGCGGGCGTCGATCTCGTGACGGGTGATGTTGATGGTCGTCAGCAGGTCCTCGGCCACCAGGCGCTCGGACACGACGATACCGTCCTCGTAGTTAAAGCCTTCCCACGGCATGTATGCCACGGTGAGGTTCTGGCCCAGTGCGAGCTCGCCATGATCGGTCGAAGGACCGTCAGCCAGGGGCTCGCCCTGCTCAACGGTGTCACCGACGCGCACGAGCGGACGGTGGTTGATGCAGGTGGACTGGTTGGAGCGCTGGTACTTGGCCAGGTGATACTCGTCCATGCCACCGGCATGCTTGACGATGATCTTGGCGGCGTCGGCAAAGATGACCTCGCCGGCGTTCTTGGCCAGGGTGACCTCGCCGGAGTCCAGAGCGGCGCGGCGCTCCATGCCGGTACCGACATAGGGAGCGGCGGGGTGAACCAGCGGCACGGCCTGACGCTGCATGTTAGCGCCCATCAGCGTACGCTTAGCGTCGTCGTGCTCGAGGAACGGAATCAGCGTGGCTGCGACGGAGAGCATCTGACGCGGCGAGACGTCCATGTAGTCAACGTCCTCGACGGGCACGTCGGCGGGAGCGCCGAAGGAGCCGTCGAAGTCGCGGGTACGGGCGATCACGGTGTGCGGGCGGACAAGCTTGCCCTCGGCATCGGTCGTGATGAACTCGTTGGTCTTGGGATCGAGCGGCGTGTTGGCCGGCGCGATGACGTGCTTCTCTTCCTCGTCAGCGGTCATCCAGTCGATCTGGTCGGTGGCAACGCCGTTCTCGACGCGACGGAACGGAGCCTCGATGAAGCCGTACTCGTTGACGCGGGCGTAGAGGGCGAGCGAGCCGATCAGGCCGATGTTGGGGCCTTCGGGGGTCTCGATCGGGCACATGCGGCTGTAGTGCGAGTTGTGAACGTCGCGGACGGCCGTCGGCACGTTGGTGCGGCGGCTGGAGCCGGACTTGTGGCCGGCAAGACCACCAGGGCCGAGCGCGGACAGACGGCGCTTGTGGGTCAGACCGGTCAGGGGGTTCGCCTGGTCCATGAACTGCGAGAGCTGCGAGGAACCGAAGAACTCCTTGATGGAGGCCACGATCGGGCGGATGTTGATGAGCGACTGCGGGGTGATCTCGTCGATGTCCTGGGAGCTCATGCGCTCACGGACGACGCGCTCCATACGGCTCATGCCGATACGGAACTGGTTGGCGACGAGCTCGCCGACGGTACGGATGCGGCGGTTGCCAAAGTGGTCGATGTCGTCTACCTTGAAGCCCTGCTCGCCGGCAGCGAGGGACAGCAGGTAGCGCAGCGTAGCGACGATATCCTCGTCGGTGAGCACCGTGACCTCTTCCTCGGTGGTGAGGTTGAGCTTCTTGTTGACCTTGTAACGACCGACGCGGGCCAGATCGTAGCGCTGCGGGTTAAAGAGCAGACCCTCGAGCAGGCTGCGGGAAGCGTCCACGGTGGGAGGCTCACCCGGGCGCAGGCGACGGTAGATCTCGATGAGGGCGTCCTCGCGAGTGAGGGCGGTGTCGCGCTCCAGGGTGCGCTTGATCACATCGGAGTTGCCGAGCAGCTCGATGATGTCGTCGTTGGTGACGGCGATGCCAAGGGCGCGCAGGAACATCGTGGCGCTCTGCTTGCGCTTACGGTCGATGGAGACCATGAGCTGGTCGCGCTTGTCGACCTCAAACTCAAGCCAGGCACCGCGGGACGGGATGATCTGGGCCTTGTAGATCTGCTTGCCCGAATCCATCTCGGAGCTGTAGTACACGCCCGGGGAGCGGACGAGCTGCGAGACGACGATACGCTCGGTACCGTTGATGATGAAGGTGCCCTGATCGGTCATCATGGGGAAGTCGCCCATAAAGACGAGCTGCTCCTTGATCTCGCCGGTCTCCTTGTTGGTGAGACGGACGTCGGTCAGAAGCGGAGCCTGATAGGTCATATCCTTCTCGCGGCACTCCTCAACGGTGTGCGCGGGGTCGCCGAACTGATGCTCGCCGAAGGTAACCTCGAGAACATGGTTCTGGCTCTGGATGGGGCTGGATTCCTTGAACGCCTCACGAAGGCCCTCGTCCTTAAAACGCTCAAAGGATTCCCTTTGAACAGAGATAAGGTTGGGGAGCTCCATGGCCTCCGGGATTTTCCCGAAGCTGACGCGCTTGCGCTCAGTGGCAGTGTATGCGTAGGTCACCAGGTTTTTCCTCCTTCACGGAAATGCTCGGTGGGTTGGCGAGGCATGGCTTCGCCAGTTATCGCAACCTAATAGTTTATCAGGTACCGACTGTTGGGCAAGAAAAGTCTTGACGCGATTGAGTTTTTGGAGTAGCAAAGTTTTTCGACAGAAAACACGCAGGTAGATGTATGTATATCGAACATCTGTTCATATATTTTCTGTGAACAGAGAGCAGCAATCGCAGCTCTTATAAAAAACGGGCGCGAACCGAGGTCCACGCCCGTAAATGTCGGTGCCCGAAGGCTTACTTGCGCATCAATCCGCCGCGCTCGTCGATGGCGTCCCAGAAGGCATCGGCAAAGCGGGGGTCGTTTGCAGCCATGAGGGCGTTAGTGGCCATCCAACCAGAGGGAGTGCCAGTGTCGTAGCCCGACAGCGGGTCGATGACGACGGCGTACATGGCCTCGCGGTCGAGCGAACGGGCCATGGCGTCGGTGAGCTGGATCTCGCCGCCCTTGCCGGCCTGCTGATCTGCCAGCAAGTCCATGACCAGCGGGCTCAGCAGGTAGCGACCGACGATGTACAGGTTGGACGGAGCCGCCTCGGGAGCGGGCTTCTCGACCAGACCGCCGATGCGCCAGACAGCGCCCGGCTCGGCATCGGCAACGCCCTCGGCGCCCTCGAGCGAACCGACGCGCTCGCCGGCGATAACGCCGTAGCGGCTGACTTCCTCGGGCGAGCAAGCAGCGACGGCGATAACCGAAGCGCCACCGTGCTCCTTGGAAACGGCGAGCATCTTGTCGCAGATATCGCGGTTAGGCACAACGTAGTCGCCCAGAAGAACCAGGAAGTTCTCCCCTGCCACGGCGTCGGCAGCAGAGCGAATAGCATGGCCGAGGCCCTTGGGCTCGTACTGATAACGGAAGTCGACCGGCATACCGCCAGCGTGGGCGACGGCATCGGCATAGGCGTTCTTGCCGCGCTCGCGCAGCAGGTTCTCGAGCGAGCGATCAGGCTGGAAGTAGTTCAGTAGCTCGGGCTTACCGGGAGAAGTAACGATGATGGCATCGTCGACCTCCTCGGGCTCGAGCGCCTCCTCGACGACGTACTGAATGACGGGCTTGTCGAGCACCGGCAGCATCTCTTTGGGCGTGCACTTGGTGCCAGGCAGAAAACGCGTGCCAAGACCGGCGGCGGGGATGATTGCCTTCATGTTATTCAAAGATCCTTTCGCAGGCGCAAAAGCGCCCCATGCGTGCGGCACACAGCCGCAGACCAAATTGGGATACTCAAGCATCTTACCGCTGGAACTATATGTCGCTACAAGGCAGAGACAATTCTTCAGCAGGTCAACGCAAATTATTGCTCGAATGGTGCAATTTTATTGCCCAACGGCAGGGCACCCGATACGACCCAAATCACAGAACATGGCAGTTTGAGCAACCGATGCCGAGGGACCGATAAACAAAAAAGACGGGGCTCGCAATGCGAACCCCGTCTGCAAAGGAATCTGGCGAGAAAGCCTGATTACTTGAGGGTGACAGCAGCGCCAGCAGCCTCGAGCTTCTCCTTGGCAGCCTCGGCGTCCTCCTTCTTGGCACCCTCGAGAACAGCCTTGGGAGCGCCCTCGACGACCTCCTTGGCCTCCTTCAGGCCAAGGTTGGTGAGCTCACGGACGGCCTTGATGACCTGGATCTTGTTGTCGCCGAAGCCCTCGAGCACGACGTCAAACTCGGTCTTCTCCTCGGCCTCAGCAGCGCCAGCAGCGGGAGCGGCGACAACAGCAGCAGGAGCAGCGGCGGAAACGCCGAAGGTGTCCTCGATAGCCTTGACGAGCTCGGAAGCCTCGAGAAGGGTCATTTCCTTAAGAGCATCGATGATCTCATCGGTGGTAAGCTTAGCCATTTCTAAGTCCTTTCGGTTTCCGTGCGGATGCACGGAGATCAGTTAAAACACGGCGCGAATGCGCCAGGGGTGCGGCGTTGCCGCCGCGGGTGAAAACAGCAACTAGGCTGCCTTCTGCTCGGAGACCTGCTGGATCGAACGAGCGAGACCAGAGGAAACGCCGTTGACGCAGACAGCGATGTCGCGAGCGAAACCGGAGATGAGACCGGCGATCTGGCCGAGAAGCTGATCCTTGGTGGGCAGCTCGGCGATAGCCTTAACATCATCAGCGGAAACGGCCTTGCCGTCGGAGATACCGCCCTTGATCTCAAGGACGCCCTTGGACTTAGCAGAGAAGTCCTTAAGGGCCTTAGCGGCCTCGACCGGCTCGGTCTCGTAGAACACATAAGCGACGGGGCCGGCGAGGATCTCGTCGATCTCGGGCTGCTCCTGGTTCTTGAGAGCGATCTTGACCAGGTTGTTCTTGTAGACCTTCATCTCGGCGCCGCACTCGCGAAGCTGATGACGCAGCTCCTGAGCCTGCTTAACCGTCAGACCGTTGTAGTTGACGACGAACAGACCGGCGTTCTCGGCGATACGGGACTCGATCTCTGCAACCTTGTCGATTTTGTACTGCTGGGGCATGAATTACACCTCCTCGAATTCTTTCCGGGCACGGTCCGCCACAAGGACGTGACGGGGGCATGTCCAAAAAGAAAGCCCCCGCGCTGCATGAGCGACGGGGGCGAGAAGACATATCTACTCGACCACCTCGGCTGGCGGGATATCCCATTAAGCTCGCGGGCGATGCCCGTTTGCACCGGCTGTCTCTGGCAGCGGATTCGTGCGTGAACCGAAAGTATTATGGCGGGGACCCCGGCGTCGGTCAACGGGAAACCGGGCTGCACACAATTCCACCATCCGGCCGCGCCGCCGAAGGCCAGGCGCAAGGTTTTCGCTCGGTCAGGTCCTGGGCTCGCACGAAGAGCACATTAAGTGCTCTTCGGCTCGTGCGGAATCTACGAAAACCTTGCGCCTGGCCTTCGGCGGCGCGGCCTGCGGTGACTTTGGGGCAGCCCGGTTTCCCGTTGGCCGGCACCCCCACTCATAAGCCTTAAGTCGGTGGGCTGATGATTTTGGGTCCCGTTGGGCTACAGAGTTGAAACGAAGGTGGACAGGCGGCGGAGGCCTTCGTCCAGATCTTTGTCGGAGACGCAGTAGCTGAGGCGGATGTAGCCTTCGGTGCCGAAGCAGTTTCCGGGGACTAGGGCTACGTTGGCCTCTTTGATGGCTTTGATGCAGAAGTCTTCGCTTGTCAGGCCGTACTGTTTAATGCTGGGGAAGGCGTAGAAGGCGCCGGCTGGTTCCACTACGTCGAGATCCATGGCGTCTAAGGCTGCGAGTACGCGCTCGCGGCGGGCTCGGTAGACTTTGAGCATGGGGGTTGGGTCGACGGTGAGGGCTCGGGCTGCGGCGTCCATCTCGAAGGAGACGGCGCTCGATACTAGGTATTGGTGAGCTTTTGCGATCTCGGCGATGACGGGTGCCGCTGCCGCGAGCCAACCCAGGCGCCAGCCGGTCATGGCCCAGGGCTTGGAGAAGCTCTCGATGACGACCGTCTGCTCGCGCAGCTCCGGGTGTCGCTGGGCGAAGCGCTCGTAGCCGTCCACATAGACGAGGCGGTTGTATACGTCGTCGCAGACTACGTATATGCCCGCCTGCTCTGCCACGCGCGCCACGGCGTCGAGCGATGCCGTGTCGAGGATGCAACCCGTGGGATTGTTGGGCGAGCAGATGACGATGGCCTTGGTCGCCGGGGTCACACAGGCGCTAAGCGCGTCCTCGTCAATCTGGAATTGCGCAGGCTCCGTATCCAAGAAGACCGCCTTGGCGTGGTTGGCCACGACGATGCTCTCGTACAGGCCAAAGGCGGGCGTGGGGATAATGACCTCGTCGCCGGGGTTGAGCATAGCCATAAATGTTGCCGACAGTGCCTCGGTCGCGCCGTCGGTCAGGATGACCTCATCGGCGGAAAACGCCAGGCCCGCGTCATCCATATATTTGGACAGTGCATCACGCAGGGCGGGGCGACCGTTGTTGGGCGGATAGTGCGTGTCACCGCGGTCCAGCGCGGCGGTCACCTCGGCGCTAATCACATCGGGCGTGGGAAAATCGGGCTCGCCGAGCGCGAGCGCGATACACCCCGGATGCCGGGCGGCGAGCGCGTTAATCCGGCGGATACCGGAGGGCTTGAGCATGGCAAGCGAGGTATTCATGGGCAGACGCATGGCGTTCCTTTCGTAAGGGTTGCACTAGGATAGCGCGCCCAGCGCCACCAGACGGTGTAACCTAAACGGAAACGAGCCGGAAAGGAGATGGCATGGAGACGACCGCGCGCGGCGATGTACCAAAAACACTGCACACCATTGCGTATATCAGTATTCCCAATAGCGCCGATCTTGATTTTTTGCTCTGGGACCTGCAGGATGCCATCGCCGCCTATGCTCAACTTTCCGGCACCGCACTCCCCCGCCCGGTCGACTTGAAGGCAAATGACGCCGGCAGCGTTGCCGATGGCATCGTGCTGGCCATTGAAGATGTGGCTGACGATGAGACGTTGACTGCTATCGAGCAGGCGCTTGAGCGCTTTGGCGGTACGGGAACGCGCGTCTATGCCGCGATTCGAGCCGCACAAGAGGGCACTGAGCAGGCGCGTGGGACCGCCGTTCGCCTGCACAAGGCATGTGAGCGCCATGACCAATTGTGGTGTGGCGGCGTTGCCATCTGCGCCGGCAGCGGCATCGCAGCACTTCGCCATTCCCCGCGCATGGGACTCTTGCGGCGACCGTTTTCGGAGGCCATGGACAAGCTCGTGGGCGCCGTGCGCATGGGCTGCTCCGTCGAGCATGCACAGCGACTTGGCGGTGGCAATGCCGCCAACGTCGACGCCGACGGCATGGTTTGCGCCGAGCCAGCCGTGCCCGCGCCGATCTGGCGAGGCGTTCTGAAACGTCTGGGCGCCCACGCTCAAACAAAAATCTAAATTAAATAACAGCCCAGTCAACGGCTTCGTGCCAACGCTCGACAAGACGCTCCAGTCGCCAGGCGGCATTGGCAGGACTTGTCGAGGGCAGGACGACGGCGGGCAACCCCGTCCGATCTTGCAAGTAGCGTTTGTAGAGTCGCCCTGCCGTACCGCCGTTACAGACAACGACCTCGATCGGCGCGGCATCGGTAATGCGCTCGATATGTGCCGGCACAACGTTGCGAATGCTCGCGTCGCTCGAGCCCTTAATGTCGCAGCCCTCGATTGCATCCCACAGGGCCACGCCGCCGTTCAGCAGCATGGCCCGCTTGGCGGCAATGGAGGCATCGAGCGTCGCGGGCTCACCGCTTGCCAAAGGATCGCCCTCGTTGGGCGGCACAGGCACACCGAGGCACGCAGCCATCACACGCCAAAAGCGATTCTGAGGGTTGCCGTAATAAAAGGCATTTGCACGCGAGAGCACCGAGGGAAACGACCCCAGCACCAAAACGCGCGAGCGCTGGTCGAACACAGGCTCAAACCCATGCTCAATATGTTGATAGTCCTCGTCAGACACGGCCATGGGTTAGGCTCTCAACAGATAGCGCACCTCGTAGGGTGCAAGCTCAAGGGCACCCGTCAGCTCGACCGTGGGCGCATCGTCGGCAAGCAGGTCGACAAAGGACCCGTTGAGCTCGCCGGCGCCAAAGGCGTAAGGCTCGCCCACGGCGTTCACCGCCACGAGCACCGTCGCGTCATCACAGGCGCGCTCGAACAGCAGCTGCTTGTTCTGGATCACCACGTTGCGATAGGCACCATAGTTGAGGGCACGGGCCGCCGCGTCGTCTGCCGAGCGCAGGTGCGCGAGCTGCTTGATGAAGGCCGTCAGCTCGTTGGGCGCAGGCTCATCGAGCGCAGGTCGCAGCGCCCAGTCGCCATCGGGGCCACCCTTTTCGCCAGGAATCCCCCACTCGCTGCCATAGTAGACGCACGGAATGCCCGGCATGCCAAAGAGCATGCCATAAGCGGGGCGCAGACAGGACTTGTCGGTAAGGATGCTCGCCAGGCGCGGCACATCGTGGTTGTCGACAAACGACAGCAGATGCTTGCCGCGGTAGATGCACCACGGGTCACCGCCAAACTGGCGATGCAGCGAGTGGGCGATCTCGAACATGTTGACCGAGTTAAAGCTGGAGTACAGGCCCTTGTAGCACTCGTAGTTGGTGCAGGAGTCAAGCATCTCGTCATTGACGATCTGGTTGTAGTCGCCGTGGAGCGTCTCACCAATCAGCACAAAATCGGGCTTGAGCTCACGGGTAAAAGTATGCAGGCGGCGCATAAAATCGCGATCGAGCATATAGGCGACGTCCAAGCGCAGGCCGTCGATGCCAAAGCCCTCGGCCCAGCGACGCACGGACTCAAGCAGGTAATCGACCACGGCGGGGTTTTGCAAGTTGAGCTTCACAAGCTCAAAATGGCCTTCCCAGCCCTCGTACCAAAAGCCGTCGCCATAGCAGGAGTCGCCGTCAAAGCTAATGTGAAACCAGTCCTTGTAGGGCGAGTCCCACTTGCGCTCCTGAACATCGCGGAAGGCCCAAAAACCGCGACCGACATGGTTGAAGACGGCATCAAGCACCACACGGATGCCATGGGCATGCAGTGTCTCGCACACGGCGGCAAAGTCGGCATCCCCACCCAGGCGACGGTCGATATGGCGCAGGCTGCGCGTGTCGTAACCGTGACTGTCGGATTCGAGCGGCGGGTTAATGAGCACAGCACCGATGCCGAGCTCTTGCAGGTAGTCGGCCCATTGGGCAATCTTCATTATGGGCGCATCGGGGTTGGGCGCAGCGTTGGCAGCCTGGGCGAGTTCATCCTCGGCAACAGGGGCGGCGTTTTCGCGCGGAGCTCCGCAAAAGCCCAGCGGATAGATCTGATAGAACGTCGTCTCGTATGCCCACATAGCAACCTCCCGGCAATCTTTCACGCAACGCCATCCATTGTATGCCCGCCGCGCATCCCCTCCCCCAAAATAAGTTGCGGTGAAATAGGGACTGTTGAGACCAATAAACCGGGCAAACAGTCTCTATTCCACCGCAACTGATGAGGGGACGTGATTAGGCGACAGGCTTTGCGCGGTGTATGGCCGGGAATAGCACCGTGATAGCGAGAATGACACCCACGACGGCAATCGCCCCGCCCGCGCAACCGATCCAGGCGATGCCGGGACCCGACACCACGGCGCCGCCGACCGCGGTGCCCGTGCCGATACCGAGGTTAAACAGGCCCGAGAAGATCGACATGGCGACGGCCGACGAATCTGCCGGCGTGTACTTGATGAGCTCGGCCTGGAACGCCACGTTAAAGGCCGTGGAGCAGCAGCCCCATAGCGCGCAAACAGCGAGAACGGCGACGAGCGACGGTGCAACCGGACCCATGAGCAGCAGAGCCACAGGCACGCCGGAGAGCGTGATAGCCAAGAACGGAAAGCGATGCCCATCGAACAGTCGGCCGAACAGCCAGCTTCCGAGCAGACCGGAGCAGCCAAACGCCGTCAGCGTCATGGTGATGGCGCTTGCGTCGACATGGGCGACCTGCGCCAGGAAGGGCTCGATATAGCTGTAACCCGCGTAGTAGCCGGTCGCCATAAAGACCGTGACCGCGTAGAGCGCAATCAGGAACGGGTTCTTGAGCAGCTCGGGCAGCTGTTTGACGGTAAAGCGCTCGCCCGCCGGCATGACCGGGAACACCGCTGCCTGGTACACCACCGCGGCGGCAGAGAAGGCTCCAACCACGGCAAACGTCATGCGCCAGCCCACGGCCAGGCCGATGGCGCGACCGATCGGCAGGCCGAAGATCTGCGCGATGGACGAGCCCGTGGCGATCATGCTGATGGCGAGCGCCCCATGACGCGTATCGACCAGGCGCGAGGCTATGATCGAAGCGACCGACCAGAACACGGCGTGCGCGCAGGCGACCACCAGGCGTGCGCAGACCAAGATGGGATAGGTCGGCGCCACGGCGGACAGGAACTGCCCGAGCGAGAACACGGCAAGCACGCCGAGCAGCATACGCTTGAACTCAAAGCGCGAGGCAAACACCATAAGCGGCAGCGACAGCAGCATGACGCCCCAGGCGTAGACCGAGATCATGATGCCTGCCTGGGCCTCGGTGAGCGAGAACGATGCGGCAATATCAGTCAGAAGGCCAATGGGCATGAACTCCGACGTGTTGAACACGAACGCACAGCAGGCGAGCCCGATAAGCGGGAGCCACTGCTTGAGTGAGATGCCATCTTGTCTTGCCTGAGCCATATAGGAAAACCTCTCCGATTGTCTTGAGCGGTGGGCGATTATATAGCAACGGTCCCGCATCCGTCAGCAACAGATGCGGGACCGCAATCAACTCAATACACAGGGGTTGCGCCGTCAATAAATAGCTAAGCCAACCCCAGCAATATGCCCGCCGAATGCACGACAAACGCCACGATCCAGGCGACCGTCACCTGAAACGCGAACACGGCAACGGCATAGCGCGCACCCAGCTCGCTCTTGACGGCGCCGATGGCAGCCACGCAGGGCGGGTACAGCAGCGTAAAGACCAGGAACACATAGGCAGTAAACGGCGAGAACATGGTCGACAGTGCCGCGGGTAATGTTGCACCCAAAAGCACGGTGAGGGTCGAAATGACGCTCTCCTTGGCGATAAGTCCGGTGACGAGCGCCGTCGAGGCGCGCCAGTCGCCGAAGCCGAGCGGGGCCAACACCGGCGCGATAATGCTACCCAGACCGGCAAGTAGACTCTGCGACTGATCGGCGACCACATTAAAGCGAATGTCGAACGTCTGAAGGAACCAGATGACCACGGTAGCGGCAAAGATAATGGTAAAGGCCTTGGTAATAAAGTCCTTGGCCTTATCCCATGCCAGCATCACCGTCGTCTTGACGCTCGGCAGGCGGTAATTGGGGAGCTCCATGATAAACGGCACCGGGTCGCCCTTAAATGCCGTGCGGTTGAGCACCAAAGCCGCGATGCAACCGACCGCAATGCCAATCAGATAGAGCGAGACCATGGCGGGAACCGTCGCCTGTGGGAAAAACGCCCCGCACAGCAGTCCGTAGACCGGCAACTTGGCCGAGCAGCTCATAAACGGCGTGAGCATGACCGTCATCTTGCGGTCGTGCTCGGATGGGAGCGTACGGGTCGACATGATAGCCGGCACGGTACAGCCAAAACCGACGAGCATGGGCACGAAGCTGCGGCCCGACAGGCCAAAGCGACGCAGCACTTTATCCATGACAAAGGCCACGCGCGCCATGTAGCCCGAGTCTTCCAGAATGGAGAGGAACAAAAAGAGCACGACGATAATCGGCAGGAAGGTCAGCACGCTGCCCACGCCCGTAAGCACGCCGTCGACAGCCAGCGAGCGCACCACGTCGTTGGTGCCGAACGCCTTGAGACCCGCATCGGCCGAGGCGATGATGGCAGCGATGCCGTCCTCCATAAGTCCCTGCAACGCCACGCCGATCACGCCAAACGTCAGCCAAAAGACGAGACCCATGATCACCAGGAACGCCGGAATGGCCGTGTAGCGACCCGTCAGGATGCGGTCGATCTTGACGGAACGCACGTGCTCGCGGCTCTCGTGCGGCTTGACGACGCAGCGCCCACACACATCGCCGATAAAGCCGAAGCGCATGTCAGCCAGTGCAGATAGACGGTCGGTACCGGCCTCACCCTCCATCTGGGTAATGATGTGCTCGATGGCGTCAAGTTCGTTACGGTCCAGATGAAGCGCCTCGGTCACCAGCTCGTCGCCCTCAACCAGCTTGGTCGCCGCAAAACGCACCGGGATATGCGCCGTCGCGGCATGGTCCTCGATAAGGTTGGCGATGCCGTGAATGCAGCGATGCAGCGCGCCGCCGTCTGGACCATCGGGCGCGCAGAAGTCCAGGCGACCGGGGCGCTCGCGGAACCGCGCCACGTGCAAGGCATGATCCACCAACTCACCAATACCCTCGTTGCGGGCAGCGCTAATGGGAACAACAGGCACGCCCAGCAGGCTCTCGAGCAGGTTGACGTCCACGGCGCCGCCGTTGGCCGTCACCTCGTCCATCATGTTGAGCGCGATGACCATGGGACGATCGAGCTCCATAAGCTGCAGCGTCAGGTACAGGTTACGCTCGATGTTGGTGGCGTCGATGATGTCGATGATGGCGTCGGGGTTTTCGTCCAAGATGAATTGGCGGCTGACGATCTCTTCGCCCGTGTACGGCGACAGCGAATAGATGCCAGGCAGGTCGGTAACGCTCGCCTCGGGGTGGTTACGGATAGTGCCGTCCTTGCGGTCGACCGTCACGCCGGGAAAGTTACCGACATGCTGGTTGGAGCCCGTCAGCTGGTTGAATAACGTGGTCTTGCCGCAGTTTTGGTTGCCGGCGAGGGCAAAGTGCAGCGGCGCGCCCTCGGGCACGGCCGTCTTTGCCGCACGGGGCGAATACGTCCCCTCGCCGAGTGCCGGATGCTCCGTCGTGCCGATTGCAGCGTTAGCGCGCGGACCCATATCGGTATCGTGAATGCCCACAAGCTCAATGCGGGCGGCATCGTCCTTGCGCAGTGTCAACTCGTAGCCGCGCAGGCGAATCTCGAGCGGGTCGCCCATGGGGGCGTACTTCATCATGGTGACTTCGGTGCCCGGCGTTAAACCCATGTCCAAAATATGCTGTCGGAGTGCCCGATCGTCCGATGCCACCGATGCGACAACGGCGTCCTTTCCGATCTCGAGTGTATCGAGCTTCACGCGCTCATCCTTTCGTTAGACGCGGTTAACCGTTTACCGGGGCTAACCAACTCGTAACGACAAATGATAGCGCTCTGAACTATTTTATAAAGTCAAATACCGATGTTTACCTGCGCAAACTTTATGCGGTGCGCCCCGAAAGCTCTTTGCGCATACCGCTCAGCGAGATCGAAATGGAACCCGACCGCGCGGTAGCAGTGAGTCGATCACCCTCAACCGACCCCGTGCATGTAAAGGGCGCCTTGCCCATCAAGACGTGGGAGATAGTACCCGAGAGCTCAAAGAAATCGCACTCAGCGCGGGCACCCGAGAGAGCGATATTGAGACCCCTGACGTTTAGTACTGCCCTGAGCGCGCCGTTCACCCCATGTGAAAACGTCACCTCGCCGCGCTTGCTCCCCACCGGCGTCTGGGCCAAAACCACATACGTACCCTCAAGCATGGCTCCTCCTCTAAGCAGACTTTTTGAAACGGGCAAGTAGTCTACTTTTACATATGGCGCTCCAGGAAGCGGAAGGCTAGGCGGATCCAGGGACGGACGGAAACCTGCTTGTCCTCGTTGTCGACCGCGGTGTTGGCGTTACCGAGCGAAAGGCCGTGGCCGCCCTGGTCAAAGACGTGCATCTCGCATGCGACGCCCTCCTCGGCCATGCGCTGCGCAAACGGGTAGACCTGCGCGACCGGCGCCGTCTTGTCGTCCGAAACGCCCCACACAAAGGTCGGGGGCATCTGGCGCGAAACGTGCGTGGTAGGGCAAATGTCGGCCAGGTGCTCATCGGTCGCCTCGCCGCCCGTCACCATCGACAGATAGTCGTTGAGCAAATCGCGCCCTGTCTTGCCACCCGTCTTGGGCACGCGCAGGTCGATGCGCGGGTCACGCGTCTGCATATCGCGCACATAGGCAAGGTCGAGCAACGGATAGCCCAGCACCACGGCGTCGGGACGAATATCCTCCGGACGAGCCCCGGCAAGGCCCGCGAAAGGTCCGGTCTTCCACTGCGTTGCCAACGAGGCGCAGATCATGCCGCCCGCCGAGAAACCCACGATGCACACGCGCTTGGGATCGACATGCCACTCGTCGGCGTTGGCGCGAACCGTGGCGACCATCTTGGCAAGGTCTGCCTGCGGGTGAGGAAAGCTCACGTCGCCCGTGCCACTTGTCACATAGTTGAGCACAAAGGCCTGGTAGCCGCGGTCCAAAAACGCAAACGCCACGGGATCCTGCTCATGCGGAGCGATATGCGTAAACCCGCCTCCGCCGCAGATAATCACGGCAGGGCGACGGCCATTCGGTTTATCGGGCAGCGGCTCGGCACCCAAATACGTAAACGTCGCCGGATATTCCTCGGTCGGCTCCTCGCCCCACAGCGCATGGTTCTCGACAATCATATGTGCTCCCTTCGCGCAAATTATGCGCCCTTGTTTTTCGCCTTCAAGCGTACCCCACTTGAACCCGTGACGCAGAAACACGCCAGCAATAAGTTTCCCTTCAACTGATATATCACATAATCCCAGCTCAGAGGTATCGCTGAGCAGCGTAGAATAGGGGGTGTTGACCAAGCCGCGAAACAGATATGAAACGTTTCCGGCAAACCAAACGCGCGATATGCGCCTATTTAAGTTGGAGGCAACTATGGGTCTGCTCGATTCGCTTAAGTCCACCTTCACCTCGACCGGCGAGGCGTCCGTTCCGCCCGCAGCGAGCTTCGCCACCCGCGAAGGCGTCATCTATGCCCCCGTCAACGGCGTGCTCGTCAACCTGGACGAAGTTCCCGACGAGACGATCGCCTCGGGCATGCTTGGCCAGGGCTATGGCATCGAGCCCATTACCGGCACCATCTATGCGCCCGCCAACGGCCGCATCGGTGCCACCACCGTCACCAACCACTCCATCGGCATGATTACCGAGGACGGTCTTCGCGTGTTCATCCATGTCGGCCTGGGCACCGTGGAAATGAACGGCAAGGGTTTTGCCCGCTTTGTCGAGATGGGTGACACGGTCAAGGCAGGCCAGCCGCTCATCAGTTTCGACCGCGAGGCCATCAAGGCCGCCGGTCACGAGGACATCGTGACCGTCATCGTCTCCGAGCTCGATCGTCTTAAGAGCATCGACCATGTCGGCGAGTCCGGCACGCTTATCGGCGGCAACCCGCTCGTCAAGCTGGGCGACCCGCTGCTGGTAGCCAAGACCAAGTAGCCAGGCCCCGCGCCACACAGCCAAAAGGCACCTCGTCAAGCGCCCGCGACCATTTGGCCGCAGGCGCTTTTCGTTTGAAAAACCATCCCGCCAATGCCTTATCCGTATAGCCCAAATGAGCCGAGCTGCTAGAATATCGAACTGTATGGATAACTATCATTCAACCGTTATGGGAGGATACGTGAACCGCACCAAAATCGCGCAGCTTTACGCCGATGCCGAGTCGCTTGGCGGCCAGACCGTCACCGTCGCCGGCTGGGTCAAGTCCATCCGCGACATGAAGAACTTTGGCTTTGTTACGCTCAACGACGGCAGCTGCTTCCGCGACCTGCAGGTCGTCATGAACCGCGAGGCACTCGACAACTACGACGAGATCGCCCATCAAAACGTCTCGGCCGCACTCATTTGCACCGGCACCGTCAAACTGACCCCCGATGCGCCCCAGCCTTTCGAGCTTTCTGCCACCTCCATTGAGGTCGAGGGCGTCAGCGCCCCGGATTACCCGCTGCAGAAGAAGCGCGCAACCGTCGAGTTCCTGCGCACCCAGCAGCACCTGCGCCCGCGCACCAACCTGTTCCGCGCCGTGTTCCGCATCCGTTCTGTCGCGGCTGCCGCCATCCACCGCTTCTTCCAGGAGCAGGGCTTTGTCTACGTCAACACCCCCATCATCACCACGAGTGACTGCGAGGGCGCCGGCGAGATGTTCCGCGTGACCACGCTCGACCCCAAAAATCCGCCCCTCACCGAGTCCGGCGAGGTCGACTGGAGCCAGGACTTCTTTGGCAAGCACGCGAGCCTTACCGTGTCCGGCCAGCTCAATGCCGAGAACTTTGCCATGGCCTTTGGCGACGTGTACACCTTTGGCCCCACCTTCCGCGCCGAAAACTCCAACACCACGCGCCACGCCGCCGAGTTTTGGATGATCGAGCCCGAGATGGCCTTTGCCGACCTTAACGACTACATGGATAACGCCGAGGCCATGCTCAAGTACGTCCTTAAGGACGTTATGGCCACCTGCCCCGACGAGCTCAATATGCTCAACAAGTTTGTGGACAAGGGTCTGCTCGAGCGTCTGGACCACGTGGCAAACTCCGACTTTGCCCGCGTCACCTATACCGAGGCCGTCGAAATCCTGGAGCAGGCCGTCGCCGCCGGTCACAAGTTTGACTATCCCGTGAGCTGGGGCATCGACCTGCAAACCGAGCACGAGCGTTTCCTGACCGAGGAGCACTTTAAGCGCCCGACCTTCGTAACCGACTACCCGGCCGAGATCAAGGCGTTCTACATGCGCATGAACGAGGACGGCAAGACCGTCGCCGCCGCCGACTGCCTGGTGCCGGGTATCGGCGAGATTATCGGCGGCTCCCAGCGCGAGGAGCGCCTGGATCTGCTCGAGGCCCGCATCAAGGACCTGGGCATGAATCCCGAGCAGTACAAGTACTACCTTGACCTGCGCCGCTACGGTTCCTGCAAGCACGCCGGCTACGGTCTGGGCTTCGAGCGCTTGGTCATGTATCTGACCGGCGTGGGCAACATCCGCGACGTCCTGCCGCACCCGCGCACCGTGGGCAACGCCGACTTCTAATCGCCACAGCGCCACCAAACACGTTCCAGCGCATCACGCCAGCGCCTCTCGGCAAGCCGAGGGGCGCTTTTTTCAACAGCATCCGTCAATCTTTTGGCAAGTTTTTGGTCAGTTGGGCAGGGCTGTTGAAAACTCGACCCGCCGCTTGCCGACGGCTACCGACCGCCCAGGGCGTCCTGCACCCCTGGGAAAGCCCCGCGTCCTAGGCTCCATACCGTCGCCACCCAAAACGGAAAGGACGTGGGCGCCATGACCGAAACCGCTGTTGAAACTTACGAGACCACGACGAGGGGCGCCGCCTCGATGGCAGCCTATCGCGCCGTTCGCATCCTGCAACTATTAAGCGAAAACACCGGCGAGGACAAGGCCATGCTTTCCGATGAGTTGATCCGGCGCCTCGCCCATCCCGACGACCCCGCCCGCATGCCCATCTCGGCGGCGCGGCGCAGCATCTACACCGCCATCTCCGCACTTCGCCATGCCGGATACGAAATTGAGTACAAGCGCGGCGTGGGCTATCGACTCTTGACCCGTCCGCTCACCGACGAAGAGATCATCCGGCTCCACGGCATGGTCATGCGCAACCGCTCCACGCCCATCGCCATTCGAAAGAGCATGGCGCAGCACCTGGTCGCCATGGCGAGTGCCGACGTTCGCGGCTACCTCGATGCGCCCGAGCCTGCTCCAAGCGCAGGCGACAAATCCACCAAGGCCACACGCACGCCCGTCAAGCGCATCGATGCCTGCGAGCTCATCGAGCAGGCCATCGACCACGGAACCACGGTGAGTTTTGATATTTCGAGTGTCACGGCACGCGGAGAGGTCGAAGTGGCACGGATGACACTCCGGCCCTTTGCCATCAAGCAACGAGACGGCATCTCGTATTTGCTGGGAACGGTCTATGACGCGCGCGGCGCCGATGACACGTTGCGTACCGTAGAGATCGGCCGAATGAGAAACGTCACCACACGTCTCCTCGACGGCAAGAAGCTCTTCGCCGCCCTGGACGAGGACGACGCCTCCTCCGCCGCATAAGACCCTCCGCCGCCCATTCGACTACCCGTACCGCCCATCCGATTCTGTATTAAAAAACCCGCCAGGCTGTTGTAAAAATGGACATCAGCGCTACTATAGTCCCACTTGCACTTTGTCCCAGTGCAGTGTTTCCAGCCATTTTTATACTGGGGGTAATGATATGAAGGACATCACCATCAGCCGCAGGAGCCTTCTGGTCTCCGCCGGCCTGCTCGCGCTCGCCCCGCTCGCCGGATGCGGCGGCAACTCTGGTTCCGGCTCTGCTGCCGCCGGTTCCGACTACACCATCGGCGTTCTGCAGCTCACCGAGCACTCCGCACTCGACGCCGCCAACGATGGCTTTGTCAAGGCCATCAAGGAGAGCGGCCTTAAGGTCAAGATCGACCAGAAGAACGCTCAGAACGACCAGTCCACGTGTAAGTCCATTGCCGACAAGTTTGTGGGCGACAACGTCAGCCTGATTTATGCCATCGCCACGCCCGCCGCGCAGGCTGCCGCCGGCGCCACGGCCGATATCCCCATCGTGGGCTGTGCCATCACCGACTACGCCGCCTCCGGCCTGGTCCAGGACAACGACAAGCCCGGCACCAACGTCACGGGCGCTTCCGACCTCACCCCGGTCGCCGAGCAGCTCGAGATGATGCAGAAGGTCCTGCCCGACGTTAAAAAGGTCGGCCTGCTCTACTGCACCGCCGAGTCCAACTCCGACGTCCAGATCAAGGCCGCCAAGAAGGAGCTCGACAAGCTGGGCCTCGAGTACACCGACTTCACCGTCTCGAGCTCCAACGAGATTCAGTCCGTCGTCGAGTCTGCCGTGGGCAAGGTCGACGCGCTGTACTCCCCCACTGACAACACCATCGCCGCGGGCGCTTCGCAGGTCGGCCAGATCTGCAAGGAGAATAAGCTCCCCTTCGTGACCGGCGAGGAGGGTATGTGCATGGCCGGCGGCCTGTTCACCCTCTCCATCAACTATAAGGACCTGGGCTACGCCGCGGGCGAGATGGCCGTTAAGATCCTGAAGGGCGAGGCCAAGCCCGAGGATATGCCGATCAAGCACCTCTCGAGCAAGGACCTGGTCGTCGTCAAGAACGACGAGATGGCCGAGGCTCTGGGTATCGACCTTTCCGCTCTGGACGAATAACGCGTCTAGGGCCCGCACGCGCGCCACGGCTGCGTTATTCAATATCTGAGTCATTGGGGCGAACGCTAAAGGCCGGCGTTCGCCCTGCTTGTTTCAGGTAAAACAAAACGTCTGTCCGCCGCTCTTTTATGCATTGGTACCGCTATTATGGAAAATCACGTGTCCACCCTATCCTAGGAGGTATGAAGCATGCTCATTGCATTGCAGGGCGCCGTTTCGCAGGGCGTCCTCTGGGGCATTATGGTGCTTGGCGTGTTTATCACGTTCCGCCTGCTCGACATCCCCGATATGACCTGCGACGGCAGTTTTGCCCTCGGCGGCTGTGTCTGCGCCGTGCTCATCGTCAACAATAACGTCGACCCCTTGCTCGCCGTGCTGGCCGGCATGTGCGCCGGCGCCATCGCGGGCGCCGTCACGGGCATCTTGACCACCGTCTTTGAGATTCCCGCAATCCTCGCCGGAATCCTGACGCAGATCAGTCTGTGGTCCATCAACCTGCGCATCATGGGCAAGTCCAACACGCCCATCCTTGCCAAGGGCACTATCTTCTCATCCGTCAGCAACATGACGGGCCTGCCGCAGTCCACTGTTGCCATTATCCTAGGCATTGTGCTGGCCGTGGCCATCGTCGCCATCCTGTACTGGTTCTTTGGCACCGAGATCGGCTCGGCGCTGCGTGCCACCGGCAACAACGAGTACATGATCCGCGCCCTGGGCGTTAACACCAACACCACCAAAATGATCGCCCTCGTGCTCTCCAACGCCCTCATTGGCCTTTCGGGTGCGCTCATCTGCCAGAGCCAGAAGTATGCCGACATTGGCATGGGCACCGGCGCCATCGTTATCGGTCTTGCCGCCATCGTCATCGGCGAGGTGCTCGGTCGCCTGCTGCCCGGCGGCCTCACGCAGTTTAGCGTCCGTCTTGCCTCCGCCGTCTTTGGCTCCGTGGTGTACTTCCTTATCCGCGCCATCGTGCTGCAGCTGGGCATGGACGCCAACGACATGAAGCTGCTCTCCGCCGTGATCGTTGCCGTGGCCCTGTGCGTGCCCGTGGTTTGGGAGCGCTATAAGCTCCGCAGCTCCTACACGAAGGGAGATGAGGCAGATGCTTAAGCTCTCGCACGTCAAGAAGACCTTTAACAAGGGCACCGTCACCGAGAAGCGCGCGCTCACCGGCGTCGACCTTACCCTCAACGACGGCGACTTTGTAACTGTGATCGGCGGCAACGGCGCCGGCAAATCCACGCTGCTCAACATGATTGCCGGCGTATATCCGCTCGATTCGGGCGTTATCGAGCTCGACGGCACCGACATCTCGCGCCTGAGCGAGTCGCAGCGCGCCAAGTACCTGGGCCGCGTGTTCCAGGATCCCATGCGCGGCACCGCAGCCGACATGCAGATTGCCGAGAACTTGGCCCTCGCCAAGCGTCGCGGCCAGCGTCGCGGCCTTTCGTGGGGCGTCACCAAGGCCGAGAAGGACGAGTACGTTGAGTTGCTCAAGCGCCTGGACCTTGGCCTGGACACGCGCCTCAACGCCAAGGTCGGCCTGCTTTCGGGTGGCCAGCGCCAGGCACTCACGCTGCTCATGGCCACGCTCACCAAGCCGCGCTTGCTGCTGCTCGACGAGCACACCGCGGCACTCGACCCCAAGACCGCCTCTAAGGTGCTCAATCTGACCGAGGAGATTGTCGACGAGAACCACCTGACCACGCTCATGGTCACGCACAACATGAATGACGCCATCCGTCTGGGCAATCGCCTGATCATGATGCACGAGGGCCACGTTATCTACGACGTGGCGGGCGACGAGAAGAAGTCGCTCACCGTCGCCGACCTGCTGCAGAAGTTCGAGGAGGTCTCGGGCGGCGAGCTCGCCAACGACCGCATGCTGCTGAGCTAAAACCTGCCAATAAGGGACAGGTTTATTTTGGCAGGTTTTATCTGCGCAAACGTCAAAACCGCCGCAAAGGAACAGATACCTTTGCGGCGGTTTTCGCATATCATGTCGATAATCCAGCGTCAGCAGGAACCACTGGTTAAGAACTAAGGAAACTGCCATGAGAAGACTCCTTCCCCGTCTTGCTTGACCGCCGCACTCCTTGCCGGCGTGCTCGCCGGCGGCCCAGCTTACGCCACCGCGGCCACCCCATCTCAAGTTATCGGCCCGTCCGATGTGATCGGACGGGCTTTTTGGTGGGTATCATGGTTGAATGATCATTAGGAGGTTTTCCCTACATGGAATTGTTTGAACCGATTCTTCATTTCTTTGAGCAGCGCTGGGTCCACAACATCATCTGGGCCGTCATCTTGGTAATAGTCACCGCCATCGCCGCCAAGGTGGCATCCAAGACCCTGCGCCACCTACTCAACCGAGACGACAACCCGCTTCCCGCATCGAGCATCTTCATCAACATCGCGCGTGCCGTCATTTGGATGATCGGCGGCAGCTTTATCCTCGACAACTGCTTTGGCATTAACGCAAACGCGCTCGTCGCCGCTCTTGGCGTCGGCGGCATCGCCATCTCGCTCGGCTTTCAGGACACGCTATCAAACCTTATCGGCGGCATGCAAGTGACCTTTATGGGCATCATCAAGCCCGGCGACAATATCGAGGTCGGCGGCGTGTCGGGCGTGGTCCAGGACATCACTTGGCGCCACACGACCATCGAGGACGCCTGCGGACAGACCATCATCGTCCCCAACTCCAACATCTCCAAGAACACACTCGTGCACCTCATGCCCTTTGGACGCGTTGTCGTTCCCGTCGCGGTGAAGGACACGTCAAAGTGGGACTCGCTCGATGCGCTGGCAGACGAGCTCGCCTGTGCCACCAAGGTCGCCGTTTCACCCATCTCGGGCTTTGACAAGGAACCCTACGTGCTCTTTAGCGAGATCGGCGACTTTGGCATTAAGGGTAAGATCATCTTTATCGTCAGTGACGACAGCACCACCTTTACGGCAGCCGACGCCTGCATCCGCGCCATCGCCCCCATCATCGCCTAAAACCACCGCAAAGGGGACAGGCACCTTTGTGGTGGTTTCGCATCGTGGTACCATGGTTCATATCGTTGTTTAAACGACTAAGGGAGTAGACACCATGGAAGAGGCCTATCGTCAAGCGCGCAAGCGCGGCGAACAGGAACGCCGTCGCGCCATCAGCCAAAGCGAGCATCCATATCTTACGGACCTCGACAGCTTGGTCGCCCAGCTTCCCTGCGGGCAGCGCGAGAACATCGGCCTGCGGGACATTCCGCTCGAAATGGTCGTCGGCACGGTTACCAAAGGTCGCCAGTCCGCCTTTTCGTGTAACTTTATGCCGCTGCTCCCCTGGAATACCGAATTCGCCCGCAAATGGTCCAACCTCTACGATATCCAAATCTCCGAGGGCTACCGCGACCCCATCATCGTCACCGAGTTCATGCACCGCTTTTACGTCCAAGAGGGCAACAAGCGTGTCAGCGTCCTCAAATTCCTTGACGCTCCGACGGTCTCGGCCAAGGTGACGCGTCTGTACCCCGGTAAGTGGGATTCCGTCGAGAGCCGCCTGTACGGTGAGTTTTGCGCCTTTTGGTACGTATGCCCCCTGTACGAGATTGAGTTTTCGCGCGAGGGCAGCTACGAGATGCTTGCCAAAATGCTCGGCCAAGATCTTGTCGAAAAATGGCCTCAAAAGAAGGTCGACTACCTACGTCACACCTTCCTGCTCTTTAAGCGCGCCTATCTTCGCGCAGGCGGCGACCACCTGGACATTACGCCCGCCGACGCCATGCTCGTCTACCTCAACGTGTACAACCAAGACCGTCTACTGGATACGCCGACGGACATCGTCGTAAACCGCCTGTGCAAGATTTGGCGCGAGCTGGTCATTGTCGGCAAAAATGACGAGGACAAGGTCGATCTTGTCGAAGCGCCGAGCGTCGATGAGCAAGAGACACCCGCCAAGTCCACCTCCGGCGTGCTCAACTTCTTTATGGGCAAGACCGTCTATTCGGCGGCCAACCCCCTGCGCATCGCCTTTATCCATGAGTTCCCCTGTGCGACGTCGAGCTGGGACAGCCTGCACGACCAAGGACGTCAGTATCTCGATGAGCACTTTGGCGGTATCGTGCGCACCGAGGCGTTCGAGGACTGTCACGATCCGGACGTGTTCTACGCCGCCGTGGAAACGGCTGTCAAACATGGAGCAAACGTCATCTTCTCGACCTCGCACCGCCTGATGGAATACACGCTCAGGGCTGCGGTTGAGTATCCCCAGGTTCGGTTCCTTAACTGCTCTATCGGCCTTCCCCACCAAAGCGTCCGATCGTACTTTGGCAAGATGTACGAGGCCAAGTTTCTCCTGGGCGCCCTTGCCGCGAGCATGGCGGACAACCACCGCATCGGTTATCACGCGTCAGTCTTCGCCTCGGGCGCACTCAGCGAGATCAACGCCTTTGCGATTGGCGCCTCGCTGCTCGACCCCCGTGCGCAAATTATCCTGACCTGGGGCGATGTGCCCGCCGGAGGCCTTGCCGAGGCCATGTGCCGCGAAGGCGTGAGCGTCATGACCGGCGCCGATATGTCCAAGTCTCTCGAGGACCCCACCGCCTACGGGCTTCACCGTCTGGTAAACGGCAAGGAAGTTACCGGTATTGCTATGCCGGTATGGAACTGGGGCCGTTACTACGAACTCATCGTACGCAGCCTACTGCACGGCACATGGGACGAGACCGCCGATGACCAGCAGGTGCGCGCCGTCAATTACTGGTACGGTATGAGCTCCGGCGTCATCGATATTCGCTACGCTCCGGGCCTACCCTATCAGACGCGTAAACTTGTGCAGCTGCTTCGCAACGGCATTGTCGAGGGCTCCATCAACCCATTTGGCGGCGAGCTCCACAGCCAGGACGGCGTGGTTCAGATTGAGGGCTTCCCTCCCCTGCCGAGTACGCAGATTGTCGAGATGAACTGGCTGGCTGACAACGTTATAGGCTCGATTCCGCAGCTCGATAACGAGCCGGAGGTCCGTGCCCTATGAATATCCTAGCCATTGCCGATGTAGAGGAGCGCTGCCTGTGGGAATGTTTTCGCAAGGAGCGCTTTGAGGACGTTGACCTGATTCTATCCGCAGGCGACCTGGATCCGGACTATCTTGAGTTTTTGGTCACTGTCATCAACAAACCGCTTGTGTACGTTCGTGGCAACCACGACGACCGCTACGCGCGCCATGCACCGGGCGGGTGCATTTGTGTTGAGGACAGCGTATATGTGTACCGAGGTATTCGCATTGCGGGTCTGGGCGGTTCCATGCGCTACCGCGACGGCGCGAACATGTATACCGAGCGCGAGATGGCAAAACGCATGCGCAAGCTATCGCGAAAAATCGCACTGGTAGACGGATGCGATATTCTACTTACCCATGCACCCGTCGCAGGCATGGGCGACCTGGACGACCTGCCGCATCGAGGATTCGAGTGCTTTAATGCGGCTCTTGAGTCTTGGGGTCCCGACTATATGATTCACGGGCATGTGCACCAAAGCTACGGCCCCAACTTTCAACGCGAGCGCCAACACCCATGCGGAACGAAGATTGTCAACGCCTGCGGCTATACCAAGATCGAAATTGACGAGGCGCGCTACCCCACGCGCGGTTGGAAGGCCGCTTGGCTCAACTCGCAAACCATGCGCCGCGAGCTCAAACGCCACGAAGCAATCGAGTCTTCAACCGCCAGAACCCCCTGGTAACTGCCAACAACCACCACGAAGGGGATAGGCACCTTTATGGTGGTTTTGCTGACTCGTCCGACCTGTCCATCACGGTGCTTGTGTAATTAACGAGAACACTCATTGTTTTGTAAGGACGGCGCTCACGTGCCGTCTTTTTTTGTCAACTTATGCAGTCTCGACCGTGTTGTATGTAGAGGGACCTCGCGAGACGCCTTCCCTATATCCACCACGACCAATTGGAGGTGACACTATGCCTGCACGCCGTAACCGCAATAGCACGCTCCGATGCGATGCCGATCAGATCGAGCGGGAAGCAAAGCGCTTGGTCGACACGTATTCCGACCTCATCCTTCGATTGTGCTATTCGGCCCTTGGATCCGCTGACGACGCTCAAGACATCTGCCAGGACACGCTGATCAAGATTCTCCAACGCACTCAACCGTTCGACTCGCTCGAACACGAACGTGCTTGGGTGATCCGAGTCGCACTGAACGCATGTCGCGATATCGGCCGTACGCACGCGAATCACCCGGTTGTCGACCTCGATTCGCTCCCCGATTTCTGCGCACCCGTAACACATACCGAGCAAGAATTCGCGCAACGCGACTGCGCCATTCTTTCCGCTGTCACGGCCCTGCCTCAAGCACAGCGCATCGCCATCTTTTTGCACTACTACGCAGGCATGAGCATCAGGGAAATCGCAGACGCCGTTCACGCGACGCCAGCTGCAACCGCCCAGCACCTTAGCCGCGGACGTGCGTCACTTCGGCTTTCCTTGAAAGGAGACCACAATGACTACGAATTCGAATGACTATCGCCACGCCCTGGAGCACATTTCGTTTACCGATAATGCGAAGCAGCACATGGCAAACTCGATTGCTCAGTCCGTCGCCCCGAGCGATGCGGCGACCGCTCAAAGCAACTTTAATGGCACGCGACGCAAGCCGCGCATCGCCCGCCATCCCGTAAGAACAGTCGCTCGCATTGCCGCTGTAACGGCAGTCCTCGCTATCGTCATTGGAGGCGCTGGCACGGCTATGGCAACAGGCGTCCTGCCGCTTCCTTCTGACATGCTTTCCGACATCTTTGACGGACCTGCTTCTCAAACCGAGATCATCGACCGTATTGGCCGGCCCGTCGGTGCTAGCTGCTCCAACAACGGAGTCACCGTGACCGCCGACGCCATCATGGGCGACAAGGATATGGTTACCATCGCCTATACGCTTACGTTCGACGATCCCGCTGCCCTGAAAAAGCTTTCCGAGCCGGGCGAGAACGGAACTATCGCCGGAAGTGTCGATGGAAACGTATACGTTGATGGCGAGCATGGCGGCCAAGGCCAATCATGGCTCATTGACAAGAACCCCAATGACTCCAGCATTCAATACTTTGCACAGTTCAGCGTTGAATCACCCGGCCTTATGGGCAGGACCGTCCGCACGCATATCAACTCTCTCGTTGTGCCACGTGCTGGCAAAGAGCTTCCCGAGTATAAGAAAATACTTACGGGCCCATGGGATCTTAAGTTCCAGCTGAATTACGAAGATACATCCGTTACGATTCCCGCGCCCAAATCGGTCAACTTTAACGGCACCAAGGCGACGATTCAAGAGGCCACCGTATCCTGCGTTGGCGTTTCAGTCCGCTACAACATAGATCGTTCCATCGAACACGACAACAACAGCGGCAAGATGTCTCAAAACATGGAGGAGTCTATGGATGCCGTTGGCAACATACCCCTCATCGTGACGTTCAAAGACGGTCATGTTGAGGACGCAACCAGCCACAGCGGCTATTTCGCAAATAAACTGGATAACGGCACCACTGATGTCCACAAGACCTGGCCGTTCTCGCAAGTTTGTGACACAGACAAGATTGCAAGCGTACAAATTGGCGATACGGTCATTCCCATGAATTCGTAACGCTACGCGGCTCGTATATGCACCCGGTTCCGCACTTCGCGTCTAAAGATGCGCTGTCATCGAGCAGCGTGAGCGCAAGGCCGCCCGTATGGTCGGCTGGGAACACCTCATTGCGCTAAAAACCACCACGGAGGGGGCCGGCACCTTTGTGGTGGTTTTGCTGACTCGTCCGACCTGTCCCAACGGTTTGTCTCAATCTGTAACAGGTAGGGCCCAAATAATCGGTTAGCTGTTACAGATCGAGACAGACCACGGATGCTCAGCCGAAAATCTCAATCTGTAACAGGTAGGAACGATTTTGCCCCTTAGATGTTACAGATTGAGATATTTGACAGCTTGAATCGGCATCGCCTACAGCGCGGCGACGACCTTGTCGCCCATCGTCGTGGTGCCGAGGATCTTATCTGCCGGGGTGTTGACATCGGCGATGTCACGGGTGCGCCAGCCCTCGTCGAGCACGCGCGCCACGGCGCTCTCGATCCACGCGGCTTGCTCGCCCATGTCGAGCGCGTAGGTCAGCAGCATCGCCACCGACAAGATTTGAGCCAGCGGATTGGCCACGCCGAGCCCCGCGATGTCAGGAGCGCTGCCAGCGCTCGGCCCAAACAGCGATACGCCATCATCCAGCGAGGCAGAGGCAAGCATACCGAGCGATCCGGTAATCTGAGCCGCCTCATCGGACAGGATGTCGCCGAACATGTTCTCCGTCACCACGACGTCAAAGTCTGCCGGTCGACTGATGAGCTGCATGGCGGCGTTGTCGACGAGCAGGTCCTCAAGCTCCACGTCGGAGTACTCCTCGTCTTGCACGCGATGCACGATCTCGCGCCACATGCGGCTCGTCTCCAGCACGTTGCGCTTATCAACGCTCGTCACCTTGCCGCGACGTTTGCGCGCCGCCTCAAATGCCTGGCGCGCAATGCGCTCAATCTCGTACTCGCGATACTCCATCACGTCGACCGCACGCTGACCGGCCGCACCCGCAGCGCCCGCGCAGGTCACGGATGCGGGCGCCAAAGTCCCACGGCATGTTGTAGCCCATCGTATCGGGGATGTTCACGACCGTGGCACCGGCCTTTACGGCCGCCTCGATAATGCGCACCAGAAACTCCTGATCGGAGCGGCCGGCATCCTCGGCATAAAACTCAACATCGTCAACGAACTTGCGAGCATGTTTGACGGCATGGATCGCTCACTCAATTGCCCTTTCCTCAGTCATATGGAGCTTGTCGCGCAGGTGACTGGTGCTCACACCCAGCCCTGTATGGATACGGGGCCTCTGGGCCGTTTTGAGCGCCTCTGCAGCCACTTCGATATCCCTGTCGACAGCGCGCGTCAGGCCGCATACCGTGCATCGGTCGCCCGCAATCTTGCCAATCTCCTGTACGGAGCGAAAGTCACCAGGACTCGAGATGGGAAAGCCCGCCTCGATAACGTCCACGTTCATGCGCACCAGCTGGCGGGCGATGAAGAGCTTTTCCTCGGTATTCATGCTGGCGCCCGGCGACTGCTCACCGTCGCACAGGGTGGCGTCAAAGATTGTGATTTTGCGGCTTATATGTTCCTCCTGATTGACCGTTTTATGACAGATGGCTTTCAGGAGAGAGAGAAGGCCTAGAGATAGAAAAATACCCGTGTCGCTCATCACGCCTGAAAGCGGCAGACGATAGCGCACCCGGGTACAACAAATCGTTATAGCGAGATTACAACCCTAGCGCGCTATCCAATCTAGTAGCGCTATGCCTAGGAGCTGTTGCGTGTTCTTAAACATGTTGGGCTCCCTTCGGCCTCGGGTAGTACTACATCGCGCTAAAGTACAACACAAGTAAAACCACCACAAGGGTGCCTGTCCCCTTCGTGGTGGTTTCGTTGACTCAAAAGCAAGAGACCCGGTCCTGCACGAGGCAGAACCGGGTCTCTTTAGCAATGCTTGCTTTGCTCAGGCAGTAACTGTTAGTTACTCAGCCAGGAAGTCGCGCTGGATAGCGGGATCGACCTTGACGCCAGGGCCCATGGTGGAAGACACGGAGATGGACTTGACGTACTTGCCCTTAGCAGAAGAGGGCTTGACGCGCAGGATCTCGGTGTACAGGGCAGCGTAGTTCTCGACGAGCTGCTGCTCGGTGAAGGACTTCTTGCCCAGGGGCACGTGGCAGATGCCGTAGCGGTCGGCGCGGTACTCAACGCGGCCAGCCTTGAGCTCGGAGACCATCTTGGCGACGTCCATGGTCACGGTGCCGAGCTTGGGGTTCGGCATGAGGCCACGGGGACCAAGGATCTTACCGATGCGGCCAACCTTGGCCATCATGTTCGGCGTAGCGATAGCGGCGTCGAAGTTGATCTCGCCCTTCTGAATCTGGGCGACAAGCTCGTCGGAACCGATGATGTCGGCGCCGGCAGCCTCAGCCTCGCGGGCCTTCTCGCCCTCGGCGAAGACGGCAACACGAACGGTCTTGCCGGTGCCGTGGGGCAGGGAGATGGAACCACGGATGTTCTGGTCAGCCTTACGAGTATCGATGCCCAGACGGAAGTGGGCCTCGACGGTCTCGTCGAACTTGGCGGTGTCGAGCTCCTTGATGAGCTTGGCAGCCTGAAGGGGGGTGTAGAGCGTGGCGCGGTCGATCTTCTCGGCAGCGGCGTTATAGCTCTTACCATGCTTAGCCATGTGCATTACCTCCTGTGGTTAAACGGGCGTGAGCCCTCCCACATCGTATCGTGTGCCCTATTGCACACATATAACGGGCGCCCCGGTCGGAGCACCCGTCATTACCTAAAGAAATCGCTACTCAGCGATGGTGACGCCCATGGAACGGGCGGTACCGGCGATGATCTTCTTGGCAGCGTCAATGTCGTTGGCATTGAGGTCCGGCATCTTGATCTCGGCGATCTTGGTGAGCTGCTCCTGAGAGAGCTGACCAACCTTGTCGGCCTGGGGCTTAGCGGAACCAGACTTGAGGTTCAGCTCCTTCTTGATGAGGTGAGCCGCCGGCGGGGTCTTGGTGATGAAGGAGAAGGACTTGTCCTCGTAGACAGAGATCTCAACGGGGATGATGTCGCCCTTCTTGTCCTGCGTCTCGGCGTTAAAGGCCTGGCAGAACTGCATGATGTTCACGCCAGCAGCGCCCAGGGCGGGGCCGACGGGAGGAGCGGGGTTAGCTGCACCAGCAGGAATCTGGAGCTTAATGACGTTGGCAACCTTCTTCTCAGCCATGGTCATTCCTTTCGAATCACGAGTGTGAAGTACTTGCTATATCGTAAGCACGCACGTGTTAGAAGCACTCCTGAGATGAGCAGTCACAGAAGAAGCACGCTCGCGCGAACGGACAAAAACTTAAGCGATGACAGCGACCTGGTTAAAGTCGAGCTCGACCGGCGTCTCGCGGCCAAAGATCATCAGCGTGACCTTGAGCTTGCCAGCCTCGGTGTTAACCTCGGAGACCTTGCCATCAAAGTCGGTAAGCGGGCCATCGGTGACGCGGACGGACGTGCCGACCTGAATATCAACCGAGGTGCGCTTGGGCGAATCGCCCTTACCGGGACGACGAGTCATCTTATTGTACTCGTCACGGGAAAGCGGAGCGGGCTTGCCGTTGCCGCCCAGGAAACCGGTGACGCCAGGCGTGTTACGAACGCACGTCCAAGCGTCGTCATCCATTTCCATGCGAACCAGGACATAACCCGGGAAGATCTTAGAATCCTTGGTCTCACGCTTGCCACCCTCTTTAATCTCGGTGACGCGCTCCATAGGAATCTCGATATCAAAGATACGGTCCTGCATGCCCATAGTCTCGATGCGATGCTCGAGATCGGACTTAACGCGGTTCTCGTATCCAGAGTAAGTGTGAACGACGTACCAACGCTTAGACATGGTTTAGCCCCTCAATCCAGAGAACAGAGCAAGAGCCTCGCCAAAGCCAGCATCGAGCAGAGCGATGACGACGCCGACGACGATCAGAGAAGCGCAAACGACGACCGAGTAGTTCACGAGCTCCTTCTTATCGGGCCACGTGACACGCTTCATCTCGGACTTCACCGAAGCGAAATACTTCTTGGTGCGGGCGAAGAAACCAGGCTTCTCGTTCTTCTTAGACTTCGCAGCCTTCTCGCTCTTCTTGGCAACGGCCTTCTTGGCCTCAACCTTGGAGTTGGCGGCAGCGTTGTTGGCAGGTGCTGGCTGCTGTGCCTTCTTCTTGTTCTTCTTGTTGGCCATTTGGGTTACCTCCGCGCAATGCGCTTATACATGAGTAAACCGTAAGCCCCCAAGTGGGAGCTTACGGAATAATGACTGGCACGCCAGGAAGGACTCGAACCCTCAACACTCGGTTTTGGAGACCGATGCTCTACCAATTGAACTACTGGCGTATATGACTAGAGACTAGCGAGTCTCTTTGTGCAGCGTGTGGTGACGGCACCAGGGGCAATACTTCTTGATCTCCATACGATCAGGCATGGTCGACTTGTTCTTGGTGGTCGTATAGTTGCGGCGCTTGCACTCAGTGCACGCAAGAGTAACTAGAGTACGCATGTATCCTGAACCTTTCATTTCCGCCCCGTACGGGCACGAGTTGTTACTTTATCAGCTCCACGTAAGTGCTGTCAATGAAAACCTCGAGTCAATTGGTTCTCGGTGGATCCATTCATATTTGGAACACATCAATGAAGCCATCGAGATCTAATCGACGGTGCATCCAGGACCATTATCGATCCTCTCGACACCAGCAACGGCTCAACATCCATTGCAGAAAAGAACCCGGCACCCATATAAGTGCCGGGTTCTCTAAGTCAGCTATATCAAAGAGCTAATTTACTCAATGATCGTGGAGACGATGCCCGAACCGACGGTGTGGCCACCCTCGCGGATAGCGAAGCGCAGGCCCTCCTCCATGGCGATCGGGTGGATGAGGTCGCCCTCGATGGTGATGTGGTCACCAGGCATAGCCATCTCGGTGCCCTCGGGGAGCTTGACCGTACCGGTAACGTCGGTGGTACGGAAGTAGAACTGAGGACGATAACCATCGAAGAACGGGGTGTGACGGCCGCCCTCCTCCTTGGTCAGAACGTAGATCTCACCGGTGAACTTGGTGTGCGGGGTAACCGAACCGGGCTTGCAGAGAACCTGGCCACGCTCGATGTCCTCGCGCTTGATGCCGCGGAGCAGCAGACCGACGTTGTCGCCAGCCTCGCAGAAGTCCATGGACTTACGGAACATCTCGATACCGGTAACGACGGTGTTCTGGGTATCCTTGATGCCGACGATCTCGACGGGCTCGTTGAGCTTGAGCTCACCGCGCTCGACACGGCCGGTAGCAACGGTACCACGGCCGGAGATGGTCATAACGTCCTCAACGGCCATCAGGAACGGGAGGTCGTTGTTACGAGCAGGCGTCGGGATGTACTCGTCGACGGCGTTCATGAGCTCGCGGATAGCGTCCATCCACTTGGCGTCGCCCTCGAGAGCGCCCAGAGCGGAACCACGGATGACGGGGATGTCGTCGCCGGGGAAATCGTACTCGGAGAGGAGCTCACGGGTCTCCATCTCGACGAGGTCGATGAGCTCGTCATCGTCGACCATGTCGCACTTGTTCAGGAAGACGACGATGTAAGGAACGCCGACCTGACGGGCGAGCAGGATGTGCTCGCGGGTCTGAGCCATGGGGCCGTCGGTAGCGGCGATGACCAGGATAGCGCCGTCCATCTGAGCAGCACCGGAGATCATGTTCTTGACGTAGTCAGCGTGGCCCGGGCAGTCAACGTGAGCGTAGTGACGGGCAGCAGTCTCGTACTCGACGTGGGAGACGGAGATCGTAATGCCGCGCTCGCGCTCCTCGGGAGCCTTGTCGATGTTCTCGAACGCAGTGAAGTCAGCCTTGCAGCCCTCGGTCTCGGAGAGAACCTTGGTGATGGCAGCGGTCAGCGTGGTCTTGCCGTGGTCGACGTGACCAATGGTGCCGATGTTAACATGCGGCTTAGTGCGCTCAAACTTCTCTTTGGCCATAAAGCCCTCCTCTTAACAGGTCGTCCCCGGACGGGACTTTGCCTTTATACCATAGTGGCCTCTCAACATACTATTGAGAAGCCACCGTGTTACCTATGGTAGCGGTGACTGGATTCGAACCAGTGACGCCACGGGTATGAACCGTGTGCTCTAACCAACTGAGCTACACCGCCGGATGGAGCCTGCAACCAGACTTGAACTGGTGACCTCTTCGTTACCAACGAAGTGCTCTACCGACTGAGCTATACAGGCACTTGACGGGTGGGAGCTATAGGATTCGAACCTATGTAGGCAGAGCCAACGGGTTTACAGCCCGTCCCCATTAACCACTCGGGCAAACTCCCAATCGTTCAAGTATCCGCAGGTCCTTTGGTCTTTTGGACCGCCGCCCCCGCGAACGAAAAAGATAATACGATGCAACCTTGGGGGCTGTCAACGAAAACCTCTAGATACACGGTTCCGGGCGTATCTATATAGCTGTGACCTGCGGTTTTGCTGAGTTTAGATATGATGGACAGTGGATTTGCATGTAGCGGTGACATTTCCCGAGGGAACACTTTGGCGTAGTGGAGTGAGCCTGCAGAATATCACTTCGATAACGACTCATTTGCACCTATATATAGGTCGAGATCGGGCTTCCGCGGCAGATTTGAGCGTGGATTATCTCCCGTTTGAAATCGAGCGTGGATAATCTCCTACTTTTGGCGTACCCCCAAGGCCAATGTGGCAGATTATCCACGCTCATTCACTAAGCGGGAGAACTATAGAGCCGAACTACTCGGGCCAGGCCAAAGTAGACCCATAGAGCGGCTCCCCCTTGGTGCAGGGGTAGCGACTCAAGTAACACGACGATAGCAAGTCGAAGAAATAAGTCATGGCATATTTCGAATAAACGCCGAGTCGGTCAATTCCGTTTCCCGCATTACCAAGACGATATACACGGTCAAAAGAGCTCGATTTGTCATCGTTGCTAAACGCAGTAATTAGAATCTTCCTGCCCGAACGGCAATCAAGATACTCACGCGCCTGTGACGCAAATAGCCCGGAGACCGATACGAGAATTATCAATGACTGCGAAGCGTCTCCCATGTTTTCAATTCCGCGACGTTAGCCCCAGCAACTATGCGAACTATCTTGCCCGCATAAAACATTTCCTGCTGAAATCGTACGAGATTGGCGCTCACATTATTGGTGCACCAGATTTCAACGTTTTTATGGCCATCAATTTCGTCGGCAAGGTGCTTAATAGCGATATCGGACACGCCGCTTTCAACCTCAGCGAACATCTCGATCATGCGAACGTCGAGCTCTGCCCTGTACTCCTCGTAGCCAAATTCCTCCTCTCGATGGCTTAAGTCGCTTGGAAAGACTGATTGAGTAAATGATTCTTTCAAATCGCTAAGAGACTGGTAGCCCAATCGATTGCAGAAACGACGAACAGCGGAACGGGTCACGAATGCATCGCGGGTTATTGCGGCAACATTGATTTCGCTCGAACGCCTAATGTGAGCGATGAGATATCGAGCGATGGCGGCATCGTTTGACCCAAACTCGCTGTTGATGATGGAGCTAATGCGATTGAGCACATCGAAGTCATTGATATTCACGTGATCCCTCTTTCCGCTCTCCTCGATATTATGGTTCATTTATTGAATCAAACAGCTTTGGTCGTTCTCCTATGATTCAAATCAGTTGACGTCATCTTAATCGTAATTCCGTCACACGTATCCACCGTGTTGAATGATGGAAAGGGGATTCATGGGCAACGTGAACAACATGCCGTTTCTCTGGGGTTCCGCCACGGCGTCTTATCAGTGCGAGGGTGCCTGGAACGAAGACGGCAAAGGCCTCGGCGAGTGGGATTTCTTTAACCACACAAGCAATAAGAACATCAACCATGTTGACGGTGATGTATCTTGCGACTTCTACCATCGCTATGAAGAAGATATCCGCATGATGAAAGAAGGCGGACAAAACACCTATCGCTTCTCTCTTTCATGGAGTCGAATCATCCCCACGGGTATCGGCGAAGTGAATGAAGAGGGTATCGATTTTTATAATCGAGTCATTGATTGCTGCCTCGAAAATGGCATAGAGCCCAACGTTACGCTGTTCCATTACGATCTGCCATTCACGCTTGCTTGCAAAGGCGGATGGCTGAACAACGACATGGCAGAGTGGTTCTGCAAATACGCCAAGATTTGCTTTGAGCGCTTTGGAGACCGCGTCAAAATCTGGGCTACCGTTAACGAGCCGCATTTCTACAGCTACTGCGTAAACATGTTGGGCAACTATCCCCCCAATCGATCGCTCGACGTTCAGTCGTACATGCAGTTTCAATACAACCTGATGCGCGCAAGCGCACTCGCAGTCCGAGCATATCGTCAAATGGGCTACGACGGCATCATCGGCGCCGTCCACGATGGCGGCGTTGTCGAACTCGACCCGGCAACCGAGCACCCTGATGACGTATTTCGATACGCAGACTTTTTCGCCAATCGCATGATTCTGGCACCAGCGCTTCAGGGTCAACTGCCGCCAGAAATGGACGAAATCCTTGAAAAACTTGGCGTCTCGCTCTATCGATCCCCAAATGACGTAGAAGAATTCAGAGACGGTAAAGTCGATTTTATTGGACTCAACGTGTATTGCCGAGAGTATGTAACCGACTGGCACGGTGGAGAGCTTGCCGTTTCGGCGAACAATAAGGGCGGTTCGAGCAAAAAAGTCGAAGGAAAATGCATTGCGCCCTTGTTTGAAAGCGCCCGCGACAGCAATGTTCCCCGCAATAAATGGGGCCGCGAAATACTCCCAAGTTGCATGTATTCAACCATCATGGATGTCCACGAGCGCTATGACGCGCCCCGCATCTTTATTACGGAAAACGGACATGGCGCCTATGAGCAACCAGACGCAGACGGAATGATCCACGATGATGACCGCATCGAGCTTCTGGGCCAGTTCATCGAGCACATGATGAGGGCTAAGCGCGACGGCGCGCGCGTTGAGGGCTACTACCTCTGGTCGACGATGGATCTGTATAGCTGGATCAACGGCTACGAAAAACGATACGGACTTGTCCACATCGACTTTGAGAACAATCTGGAGCGCACCCCCAAAAAGAGCTGGTATTGGTACCGAGACCTTATCTCGAAGTATCAGGAGCAGGAAGGTTAGGAGAAAGAGATGAAATATCAGGCAATGTCCGAAACAGTCCTAAAGGCTGTTGGCGGCAAAGAGAACATTACATCGGTAACTCATTGTGCGACGCGCCTTCGCATCGACGCACGAGACACCTCGATCATCGATCTCCAGCTCGCCAAATCGGCCGATCAGGCGCTCGGGGCAGTAGTCAGCGGTGGCCAGCTTCAGGTGATCATCGGCCCCAACGTCACCGAGGCTTACAACGACTTCCTCGACTTCGCGGGAATCGAAGTCGGCGGCGGCGCGGTTGCCGACGATGCCCAAACCGCCAAGGATCTTGCAGAGGGTATCAAAAGCGGCAACACTGCCATGAGCCTGGTTGAGAAATTCGGAAATGTCTCCGCACAGGTATTCATGCCCATCGTCCCGGCGCTCATCGTAGGCGGACTCATTCTTTCGATTAAGAATCTCCTGGTCAATTATTGTGGATTGAGCACCGATAGCGGAACTGCCCAGGTTCTGCTGGCGATCTTCAGCGCCTCATTTAGCTTCCTGCCCGTTTACCTAGGCTACCAGCTCGCCGCTGTCATGAAGATGCAGCCTATCATGGGCGCGCTGCTGGGCGCAATCATGATTAGCTCGTCTATTAGCGGTGCTGAGGGTCTCGACTTTCTTGGCATCCCCATCCCGACGAATGACTACTCGAGCACGGTGGTGCCAATCGTACTGGGCGTTGTGTTCATGTACTTTGTTGATCGCGGTCTTCAGAAAATCATCCCGGACGTTACCAAACTGTTCTTGAAGCCGCTACTCACCATGTTTATTGTCGTGCCTGTTGAGCTGATTATCCTCGGCCCCGCCGGCAGCATGATGGGCTACGCGCTGAGTGATGCCGTCACGTGGCTCATGGATAACGTGGCATTTATCGCTACTCCAATCCTTGCAGCCCTTAACCCCTATTTTGTCATGCTCGGTCTTGATAAGGCCTACATCGCAATCGAAGTTACGAGCTTGGCGCAGCTCGGCTGGGCGCCCATCATCTTTGGCTTCATCTCAAACCTCTGCATTGGCGGCACGAGTCTCGCCTTGGCAACTGCAATGAAAGGCAACAAGGAGAAGAGGGGTATGGTCACCACGGTTGCCGTCACCGCACTCTGCGGCGTAACTGAGCCCGCGTTCTACGGCTGCCTCATCGAGCGTCCCCGCCTGCTTGTCGGCACGGCAATCGGCGCCCTCTGCGCGGGACTCCCCGCAGGTATCTTCGTCCTGAAGGAGTATGTTGCGGGAGCATGCCCCGGCCTTCTTTCGGCGCTGATTTTTATCGCTCCCGATGGATCCATGGGCAACTTCGTACTGGCGTGCGTTGTCGCCGTCATCGCCATCGTCGTCTCGTTCATCGCTGCACGCGTGATCATCAAGAAGAACCCCAACTATATTGAGTAAATGCCCGCTGTTTGCATTGGGGACATCCTCGGCAGACCATTAGCAAGAACCCAAGAAGTCCCTTAGGAGCTCGATTAATCCATTCGGATTCCTGAGGCACAAACGACCCCGATTCCACAATGAAATCGGGGTCGTTGTTTCTAAAGCCGTCGATAGACAATCGGTGTTTACCTTAGCTCCCTATCCAAGTTAATTATCCACGCTCGTTCTCCGGTCGGGAGATTTTCTTCTCTCTCGTGTCCAGAAATCCACGCTCGAGCAGGACATCCAGGACCGTACCTGCCCTTGTCTCGATCTGTAACAGCAGGAGACCTATTCCGCTTCTACATGTTACAGATCAAGATATTCCTAAAACACCCTAAGTTTCATCTCAATCTGTAACAGTTAGATGCCAAATATCGGTCTTGGTGTTACAGATTTAGACAAACTGGAGGACGAGACAAACCAAAAACGGGATGGGCGCTAACCCAATGGCGCACCACCTAAATAGAAACGGGCCCTGTCCCACAAGGAACAGAGCCCGAAACTCTCATGGAGCCAGTGACAGGAATCGAACCTGCAACCCACTGATTACAAATCAGTTGCGCTACCGTTGCGCCACACTGGCACACTTGGCGCTTTCGCGCGAAGCCAATTAAGAATAAAGGAATTGCGGACGAGGCGCAACAGGCCGCGCGGCGTTATATAAATATGCAAAATCCAGCAACAACACGTACCAAGCCCGTTCATTTCTGTCAGTTCGCCCTCAATCTTAAAACTCTTCGCCAGAACGAATAGTTTTAATTACAATTGGCTATATAAAACTATTCGTTCTGGCGAAGGGTTTCGCGATGTTGACTACAAAGGAAGCAGCCGAACTGCTCGGCATCACCCCGCGCAGGGTGCAGGAGCTCATTAAGAACGGCGCGCTGACCGCCCGCAAGGCTTCTGGCGTGTGGCTTATCGACAAAGACAGCGTAGACACGCGACTCCGCTCCGCAACCAAAAGAGGGGGACGGCCTCGTCGCGGGCATGGGAAAAGCGAAATCGCATTTACCCTCATGAACCGCACGCACGAAGTGGCCCAGCTGGTCTACAGCAGATCACGGAAAGACTTCACCCACATCGGTGCCGACATCGATTACGCCCACGCCCCTATTGGAGTATTTGGCCCTAATAGCCCCATATCGCTCGACTCCTTCCGCATCTGGTGGCGCGGCCGCGGTATCCCGCTCGCACGCATTGGGCTAGCCTCCCTGCTTGCAGAAGCCGCAGTCGATGTTCCCGATGAACTCGTACAGCGAAATCTTGGTCTCTCCTTATCCGACCAGTATTGGATTAGGCCCCAAGACTCCGGTCTCGCGTGGGAAGATATCAATTTCTTCAATAATGCTTTTGACGACGTCTCTCTCAGCATCGCGCCCTTCGCCCCAGAGGGCAAGGCGGCTGCCGCAAAGCCCGACAACACCTCGGACGGCAATCTTCAAAAGTACTGGACATGCGAGGGTGACCGTCGAATCCTCCACAAGGCAGGTGCGCATCTAAACCAGGAACCCTATAACGAGATGGTGGCGACTGCACTTCACCGTCGCATCCTAAACGCTTGCGATTATGTACCCTATTCGCTCGAAGGCGTGGGTACTTCTGCCCTGAGCATATGCGATGTCTTCTTAACTGATGAAGAAGAGTATGTCCCTGCGTTCTATGTAAACCAGCACGCAAACGCAGATGAACGGCTAACCGACTACGAGCGATATGTAGCAAACTGCGAAGAGCTCGGGGTGACAGGCGTCAAGGATGCCCTTGACCGCATGATTGTATGCGACGACATCATCGCCAACTATGACCGCCATTGGCGTAACTTTGGCCTTGTACGAAACGTCAACACGCTAACCTGCAGACCTGCCCCCATCTTCGATTCGGGCTCATCGCTCTGGTGCAACATTTCTCTTGAGGAGCTTCGGGCAGGAGAGCACAGTTTTACCAGCGCGCAGTTTCATTCAAGCCCCGCGAAACAAATGCTGCTTGTTGAGGATATGAGCTGGTTTGACGGCGACAAACTCGAAGGCTTCGTTGACGAGGCACTCGAGATTCTGTCCAGAAACGACGCGCTCACGGCAAGGCTGCCATATCTAAAAGAGGCACTTACATGGCGCCTCCGTAGAATGATCGACATCGCTGAATGGAGTTAGCGAGACAGCGTCGCACCGTCAGCTCCCCTACCTCCCGCGGAGGGCCTTGAGCTTGGCCAGGGCATTGGGGCTCAGGCGACTGCCTAGAGTCATCTTGATCTGCGGAGCTTCCTCTGCCTCGTGAACATCGTTATCTATCTGCTTGATCTCGTCCACCAGCATGCGGCTCGAGATGCGCGTAACGCCCTTACCCATGACGACGGCCTGGATCGTGCCGTCGCTCGACACCACGGAGCACGCGCGGCCTTCCTCGCGCGCCTCGATGCAGAGCTTCTGCACCACGGTGTCGGCCGATACGCCCGTCGGCGAAAACTCGATGCGCACGCCGCGGGCCGGCAGGTTGGGGCGCTCGCTGGAGATATTGCCCGCGCCGTCAAACACGATTACGGCCTCGTAGCGGCCCTGGGCAAACGCGGCAACATCGTTGATGAGTGCCGTGCGCGCCATATCGTGAACGTCGCTGGAATACGGATCATCGGAATGGTCGTAGACGAGCTTTTCGTAGCGCGGCGTGCAGTGGATCACGTTGTAGCCGTCGACCACCAGCAGCTCGGGCTTATTGGAGTGCACCGTCGAGACCGGGTCGGCGATGGCCTGCGCAAACGCATTGCCGCCCACGCCATAGGTCGCGGCCGAAACAATCGGCTTGGCCGAGCCTTCGCCAAAGCGCTTGGCCTTGGACTTGGCGCGGTTCTTCTTGGACATGCGCTACTCCTCCCCCATGAGCTCGCCGGCATTGCGGCGCAGCCACTCAAAGCACAGCGCGGTGGTCGCCTGGGCCACATTGAGACTCTCGGTCATGCCGCGCTGGGGAAGCTTGGTCAAAAAGTCGCATTTCTCGAGCACCAGGCGCGAGATGCCGTCGCCCTCGGAGCCCATGACGAGCGCAACGCGGCCCTCGAAGGGAGCATCCCAGCAACTGCCCTCGGCGTGCTCGGAAGCACCGCCCACCCAAAAGCTGGCGGCCTTGAGGTCGTCAAGCGCTCGGGCGATATTGGGAACCTGCGCGATGGGCAGGTGCATGACGGCACCAGCGGAGGTTTTGTAGCTGCCCACGGTCACACCGGCGGCGCGCTTGTTGGCAATGATGACGCCCGCTGCGCCCACGACCTCGGCAGAGCGCACGATCGCACCAAAATTGCCATCGTCGGTCACATGGTCGAGCACGACGACGAGCGCCGGTCCTTCACCCGCGCGATCGAGAATATCGGCGACATCGGCATAGGGGAAATTGCCCACCTCGAGCGCAATGCCCTGGTGAGCGCCATGGCTCGACAGCGCATCGAGCTGCGTGCGCGGCACATACTTAATGCGGACGTCCGCGGCGTTGAGGTCGTCGACCAGACGCGACAAGGCGGCATCGCGCTCCCCGCCCTCGGCGATGAGCGCGCACTTGACGGGAAAGCCGGTACGCAGTGCCTCGGCGGCAGCACGACGACCTTCGATAAACTCGCCCTTGGGAACCTGAACGTTGTCGCGGTTGCGATCTCGCTGCGAACGCGCAGCCTGGGCTTGGGAGCGCTCGCGCTGGCCCTTGGGAGTGGCAGCGCGGTCGTTGCGGCGAATCGCACGCGAGCCAGAAGCAGCCTGCTTGCCTCCACGCGGTGCACGTTTGCGATTGTCGGCCATAAAACGGCCTCCTTAAATAGATAACGAACAAGAATCGACCGTCCGAGCCACGGCACCTTGCCTTTCAATCGTTGGGCATGACCACCAGGTCTATGCCCCCCTCTTTCAAGGCAATCTGCCGCACCTCGAACGGTCGACAAATACTAGAGACTCTTAATGCGAGTACCCGCGGCCGTATCTTCAATCGTCAGCCCGAGGTCCTTGAGCTGGTCGCGGATGGCGTCGGCCAGATCCCAGTTCTTGGCGGCACGGGCCTCGGCACGGGCCTCGAGAATCTTGGCAGCGGCCTCGTCCACGTCGTCACCCGTGTAGGCGACCAGGCCGGCGGCAACGCCCAGCAGGCCCAGCGGCAACTCGACCTTGGGCTCGGGGAGCTCGACGCCAAACGTATCGAGCAGCTCAACCAGCGTATCGGCAGCAGCAAGCGCAGCGGCCTTGTCGGCAGCGTCGCCCGCCTGCTCCAGGTACTGGTTGCACTCGGTCACAAAGCCAAAGACGGCGCCCATGGCGCCGGCGGTGTTAAAGTCGTCGTCCATGCACTCCTTAAAGGTGGCACGGGTCTCGGCGGCCTTGGAGGCAAACGCCTCGGATGCTGCCTCATCGGCGTCGGCCGTCGCATGGTTCGCGGCCCAGCGCAGGTTCTCGACCGTACCGGCGATACGCGTGAGCGAGTTCTCGGCACCCTCCAGGCGCTCCCAAGAAAAGTCGAGCGGCGAGCGATAGCTCGTCTGCAGCATCAGCAGGCGCAGGGCGGCAGCGGAGTGCTGCTCGAGCACCTCGGCCAGCGTAAAGAAGTTGCCGAGCGACTTGGACATCTTCTCGCCGTCTACCAGCAGCATGCCCGTGTGCATCCAGGTGTTGGAGAAGCCCTGGTGCCAGGCGCAGGTGGCCTGGGCGCACTCGTTCTCGTGATGCGGGAAGGCAAGATCGGAGCCGCCGCCGTGGATGTCGATCGGGGTGCCCAGGTAGCGGTGCACCATGGCGGCGCACTCGGTGTGCCAGCCGGGACGGCCCTCGCCCCAGGGGCTCGGCCAGCTGGGCTCGCCGGGCTTGGCGGCCTTCCACAGGGCAAAGTCGAGCGGGTCGTTCTTGTCCTCGTTCTCCTCGATGCGCGCGCCAACCATAAGGTCGTCGATGTTGCGGCCCGAGACCTGACCATAGTTGGGATCGCTGCGCACGGCAAAGTACACATCGCCGTTATCGGCTGCGTAAGCGTGGCCCTGCTCGATAAGCGTCTTGATCATGGCGATCATGGGGCCGATCTCCTTGGTGGCGCGGGGGCGCACATCGGGATCGAGCACGTTAGCGGCGCGCATGACGCCGATGAACTTGTCGGAGAACTCCGTCGCGACCTCGGCGGCCGTTCGGCCCTGCTCGTTGGCGCGCTTGATGATCTTGTCATCGACATCGGTGAGGTTCTGGGCGAACGTGACCTCGTAGCCGCTCGCGATGAGCCAGCGACGAATCACATCAAAGCTGATGAACGTGCGGGCATTGCCGATGTGGATGTTGTCGTAGACCGTGGGGCCGCACACGTACATGCGGACCTTGCCGGACTCGATGGGCTGGAACTCTTCCTTTTTATGGGTAGCGCTGTTGTAGATACGCATTCGTTACTCCTTAACGGTTTTCTGTAGCAGGCAGACGGCCCAGGCACCGATTCCCTCGCCCTGGCCTTCCCAACCGAGCTTTTCGGTCGTAGTGGCGGCGACGCCCACGTTTTCGACGTCGACGCCCAGGGCATGGGCAAGGTTGGCGCGCATGGCATCGCGGTGCGGGGTGATCTTGGGCTGCTGACAGGCAATGGTGCAATCGGCATCGACAAACTCAAAGCCCAACTCGCGCGCATAGTCCATCACGCGAGCGAGCAGCACCATCGAATCGGCACCCTCGTAGGCGGGATCGGTGTCGGGGAATAGCTTGCCGATGTCTCCCCCGCGGCAGGCGCCCAGAATGGCGTCGGCCAAGGCGTGCGCAAGCACATCGGCATCCGAGTGGCCCAGCAGGCCGCGCTCGTAGGGAATGTCGACCCCGCCGATGATACATCGACGCCCCTCCACCAAACGGTGGACGTCGTAGCCGTGGCCAATGCGCAGGTTACTGAACATGGGGAAGGTCCTCTCCCTCGGCCATGCGGCCAAGCAGAATCGCGGTTACGGGACGCAGGTCCTCGGGCACCGTCACCTTAAGGTTATCGCGCGGGCTCTGGACACAGCGGACGCGCCCGCCCATGCGCTCGACCAGCGATGAATCGTCGGTACCGATAAAGCCCTCGGCAATGGCTGCAGCGTGGGCGCGCTTCATAGCATCGACGCTAAAGATCTGCGGCGTCTGCGCGGCCCAATAGAGCTCGCGCGGCGGCGTCTCGACGATATTGTCGCCGTCGACGATCTTGAGCGTATCGATCGCGGGCTGACCGCACACGACACCGTCGAGCGAGCGGTCACCCACAAGCACGTCAATCGCATGATCGATGGCCTCGGTCGTGATAAGCGGACGGGCGCCGTCGTGGATGGCGACATATTCGAAACCCGTCGGTACCGCATGCACGCCGGCACGGGTGGAATCCTGACGGGTATCGCCGGCATCGGCAAAACTGATGGGCGTGTCATAGTCAAACGGGTCGATGGCCAGGCGGCGCATCTCGGCACGGCGCTCGGCAGGGCACACCACCACGATGTGGCCGACCTTGTCGCTACGATCGAACGCGCGGATAGACCAGCTCATGAGCGGACGGCCCGCCACGTTAACGAGCTGCTTGCCGCCGGGATTTCCAAAGCGCTGGCCGCTGCCGCCGGCAACGACCACGGCGCATACGGGCGCCATTATGCGTTCCCCTGTTTGGTGCCCTTCATGCGGTACAGCGAGTCCGCAAGAATGGCAGGGTTGTTGACGCCAAAGTCGCCCAGGCGCTCCGGATCCTCGCTGATGTCGTCCATGAGCTCCTGCAACGAGCCGTACTCGTCGACGATCTTCTCGGCCACGCCGTCGCGCACGACGGACACGCGCGAAAGCGTGCGCAGGCCCAGTGGCGTCATGACGGAGTCCTCGTCCAGGTCGTCGTAACCCAGAACCGCCGCCACATGCTGTGGGTCGGACAGGTCCTTAGGTGTCATACGGCTTAGGTTGGCGCGAATCTTCTCGGCATTAGCCTCGGAAGAATCACTTGCGTAGTCGCGGATCATCAGGTCATACTCGGTATCCATGCTGGAGCCCGCGAGCTGCTCGAGCTGCATCTGCACGAGCTTGCCCTGGTTGCCCAACTTGACGATGCAATCCTTAAGCTCGGTCTTTGCCTGCTGCATGATCTCGAAGCTCGAGAAAATACCGGTAATGTCGGCGAGCGTAACGTAGTCGTCGAGCTCGAGGGCCGTCAGGCGCAGCAAGGAGCGGTCGAGCGACTGACGGGTAGTCTGGAGCGTGGCGACGAGCTGGTTGACCGAGCTCATGATGGTGGTGACGGGCTGGATCTCGTAGCTCTTGCCGTGAACGTACACGTTGACGACGGCACGACGGGCCGAGACCGAGATCACAATGGCATCGGTGAGCACCGACATGCGAGCGGCGGTGCGATGACGCATGCCCGTCTCGCTCGTGGCAAGCGAGGGATCGGGATTGAGATGGAAGTTGGCGCGCAGGATCTGGGTGAGGTCGCCGTCGATGACGATGGCGCCGTCCATCTTGGAGAGCTCGAACAGACGGTTCGAGGTGAACGAAATGTTGAGCGGGAAGCCGTCGTTACCGGCAGCGAGCACGTTTTCGGTGTCGCCAACGCAGATAAGGGCGCCCAGGTGACCGGCGATGATCATGTCGAGGGCAGTGCGGATCGGCTGACCAGGTGCCGTCAGACGGATGGCCTGTTCCATACGCTTTTGCAGCTCGTTCTTATCCAAGGCATCGCTCCCATCGTATACGCTCCATAAACGCTAAATAGTTTCTCACGGTTTGTCCCCGCGGCGCTCGCGAAATCCGATGCTTACAGAATGAGCGAACACCGCTAAGATAGCTAATTTGGGACGGGCTCTTTTGACTACCCACTCAACCATGTGCCAAGGTTAGTCTTTATGTTGCTCCCCCAAGAGGTACACGCGGGCCCGCCCGCAGAGAGGGAGCCAGACTATGGGACTCGCAGAGCTCGTGCTGCTCGCCGTTGGCCTTTCGATGGACGCCTTTGCCGTATCCATCTGCAAGGGCCTTGGCATGAAGAAGATCAACCTTAAGGTCGCCGTAGTGCTCGGCCTGTTCTTTGGCGGCTTCCAGGCCGGCATGCCCGTGATCGGATGGGCGCTTGGCAGCCAGTTTATGGGCATCATCGGCCCCATCGACCACTGGATCGCCTTTATCCTGCTCGCCTTCATTGGCGGCAAAATGCTGTGGGAGGCCTTTACCGAGGACGAGGACGAGGATGAGGGCGACGGCAAGGATGCCGAAAAGATTGACCTGGGCGAGTACCTGATCCTCGCCATCGCCACCTCAATCGACGCCCTAGCCGTAGGCATCTCATTTGCCGCGCTCTCGGTCGACATCATGCCCGCCGTGTCGCTCATCGGCATCACGACCTTTATCTTCTCCGTCGCCGGCGTAGCGATCGGCCACACCTTTGGCGCGCGCTACGAAAAGCCTGCCACCATCGTGGGTGGCGTCGTGCTCATCTTCATCGGGCTTAAGATCTTGCTTGAGCATCTGGGGATTCTCGCGATATAAAAAACGCCTCTCATAAGCTCAACGTCAATGTAGAGGTCTCATGCAGAGTTTTGCATAATGCCTTTTCGTGCAGACTTTTGCATGTCAAACTGATATGCAAAAGTCTGCACGTTAGGAGATCGCCATGGATACCCTTCCCATCACCACACCGCGGCAAGCTGGCATCTATGTGCGTCAGGCACGCGAGGCTCAGGGTCTCACCCGTGCCGCCCTCGCTAAAAAAGCCGGTGTTTCGGAGCGCCTGCTCGCATCGCTCGAGCTAGGAGACGCCACGGGTATTCGGCTCGACAAGTTGCTGACTGTCTTTAACGCACTCGGCATAGGCCTCTTTGCGCAAAGCGATAACGACTCCATCGCATCGCCCTCCGAACATCCAACGACGATAGCGGACCTCCCTATCGCGAACTCGAATGCCCTGCCAAAGCCAAGCGTAGGCAGACGACCCGCTCGACAAGGAGCGCCATCTTCCTATGGTGCCTTGCTGGCCCAAATCGCAGCCGAGCAAGGCCTTACCGACACTTCAGACCTCTCCTTTGGCTGTAAGGTTGTGAAATAAATGGCAGAAATGGAGCTTGCGACCCTCATTTGTGGCGAAATCGCAGGCACTCTCCGGCAAGACGAGCATGGACTCTGCAGCTTTGTATACGCCCCAACCTATCGCGGGGCACCGCTATCGCTAACAATGCCGCTTTCCAATCGCACGTATGGCCATAACATCGTCCGCCCGTTCCTATTTGGCCTTTTGCCCGACAGTCAAGAGCAGCGTCGCGCCATTGCCACCGAGCATGATGTTGCATCTAACAACCCCGTCGCCCTCTTGTGCCATATCGGTCTTGACTGCGCGGGGGCCGTTCAGTTTTGTCGAGCCGATCAATTAGACGCCGTCCGTGGCAGGGTCTCCGCATACCGCCCGCTTACCAATTCTCAAATCGCTCACAAGCTTAAAGCAATTCGCGATGACGAAAGAGAGACATGGATGGGCTCCAACGAAAGCTGGTCCCTGGGCGGCAACCAAGGCAAATTTGCACTAGCTTGGCATGATGGCCAATGGTACGAATGTCTAGGGTCATCCCCCACTACCCATATCTTCAAAAATGGTGTCGTCGGGTTCAAACATCAGGCCTTAAACGAATTCGTCTGCATGAAAACGGCTCGGCGTGTTGGCATTCCAACTGCCAACGTCTCCTATTGCACATTTGAAGACGAAGCCGCACTCGTCGTTGAACGGTACGACAGAATGGTCAATAACAGCGGAAGTATCGAAAGGCTGCATCAGGAGGAGTTTTGCCAGGCGCTCGGTGTATTGCCAAGCCAGAAATACACCGCCGACGGAGGACCGACTACACGAGACATCCAAGAACGACTGATTAACACAGTCCCCCACCACATGAATCTTGTGCTTTTTACCTATATGTTGTTCTATAACGCCATTATCGGAGCGCCTGACGCACACGCTAAAAACTACTCGCTCATCCTAGGCAAAGGCACAAACGCGGCACTCGCACCCATGTACGATGTCGCATCGGGCTTGGCGTATGAGAGCATGCGACGTCGGGCACGCCTTGCTATGAGCGTTGGCGGCGAAAATCGTGTGGGGCGCATCGGTCCAGGCGCCATCCGCCGATACCACGGTATGGGCGACCCCGCACTGGAGGCGGCGCTCACCGATGCCGGGCTATCTGAGAAGTTTTGCTTTGCGACCATGATGGACCTCGCCTACGAGGTACCCATTTGCATGGAAGAGGTCATGGACGAATACGCCGACCTGCCCGGCATGGCGGACCTGCGCGAGCATATGCTCGGCCCCGTCCGCGAAAACTGCCAGCGCACCCTCGACCTCATCAAGGCGGATATGGGCTAGACGCCAATCAATTTCCCATTTCTTAAAAGAAGAGAGGGGACACCTGTCGCAAAAGACCGGGTACCCCCTCTCGTAATGTCATTTGCAATCCGCTAGCACGTGGCTCGGACTGCTGCTAGCGCAACCTTTACGCGGCGAGGCGCTTGAGCACGTCGATGAGCAGCTCGTAGAAGCGCTCGGCAGAAGCGAGCTCCATGCTCTCGTCCGGGGTGTGGACATCGGAGAGCGTCGGGCCCACGGCGATGGCGTCCAGGCCGTGCAGGGCCTCGGCAAACAGGCCGCACTCAAGGCCGGCATGAATGGACTCGATGCGCAGCTCGGAGCCAAAGAGCTCGCGATAGCTCTCGACAAAGACGTCGCGGACCGGCGAATGCTCGGCATAGCTCCAGCCGGGATACTCGAACTCAAACTTGGCGTCAAAACCCAGGACATCGGCAAGCGTCTGCAAACGATCCTTGAACTCGTTCTGCAGCGAGGTGATCGAGGAGCGCGGGGAAAGCATGATCTTGACCTGGTCGTCGGAAGTGGCGACCACGCCGATGTTGGAGGAAACCTCGACGGAGCCGTCGGTGGCGACGTTGCGGCGAATCACGCCGTTAGGGGCAAGACGCAGGGCGTGGATGAGGGAAAGCGCGGACTTCTGGTCCATTGCCTCGACCTCGGCGTCGTCGGCAATCTCGACGGCGCAGGTAAAGCCGGGGTCGAAGACCTCGAGCTCGGCAGTGACGTCGGCGATGATGTCCTTTGCGATCTGGGCCGCGGCCTCGGCGGCAGCGTGGTCGGCGTAAACCAGCTCGGCCTTGCACTCACGGTTGATGGCGTTGTCCTTAGTGCCGCCGTTAAAGCTGACGATGGCGGGCTCGCCGGCGACCATCAGGCGGTCGATGATGCGGGCCATGATGAGGTTGCCATTGCCGCGCTCCAGGTTGATATCGTTGCCGGAATGACCACCCAGTAGGCCGGAGATGTCGAGCGTGAGGGTGCTACCGGTCTTGTGCTCGCGCACGATGGGGCAGGTGTAGGTAACGACGACGCCGCCGGCGCAGCTGACGGTGGCAACGCCCTCTTCCTCGGAGTCAAGGTTAATCATGGTGCGGGCGCTAATCTGGGACTTGTCGAGCGTCTCGGCGCCGACCAGGCCAGTCTCCTCGTCGGTGGTGAATACGCACTCGAGGGCGGGGTGAACGATCGAATCGTCATTGAGAACAGTGAGCATCAAAGCGACGGCGATACCGTTGTCGGCGCCCAGGGTGGTGCCGTTAGCGGTGAGGACGCCGTCCTTGACGACCAGGTCGATACCGTCGGTCGTAAAGTCGTGCTCAACGGAGCCCAACTTGTCGCACACCATATCGATGTGGCCCTGCAGCATCACGGTCGGGGCATTCTCGGCACCGGCAGATGCGGGCTTGCGAATGATGACGTTGTAGACCTCGTCCTGATACACGTCGAGGCCGCGCTCCTTGGCAAACGCAACCAGGAAATCGCTGATGCCCTTCTCGTTGCCAGACCCACGGGGGATCGCGCTGACCTCCTCAAAGAAATGGAACAGCTGGGCGGGCTCGTAGCCGGTGATCTTGTAATCCATGGTGCCTCCTTGGCGCAACTGGTTAGACAGTAAGACATGCGACTTGTATATTCCCAGACTTTGCGTGCATAAACCAGTCGAAAACGCCGAGCGCCCTTGCATCATCGGCTAACGGCGGGGAAACGCCACTTTATTAAGATAAAGCAGGCTAGACGGGCCGTGCCGAAGGGACGTTGGGCCCTTCAACCAACTTCAACGCTTGATGAACGTTTATGCATACGCCATTGGTATGTTTAATAAGAATCTTGTCCTCCGTCACGACGTAATCGGCATCAATGCGATTGGCGACGCCCAGCATCAGGTCGTCCTCAAAGTCATTGTGGTGGTACTTGAACACAAAGGAGTCGAAGACCTCGTCTGCACCGACCGGGGCGATGAGGGCTAGCTCGCGCATCTGTCGAACGCATGCCCAAGCCGTTTCGTCTGCCGCCGCAATGGCGTTAGCGCTCAGTGAGCCAGTCTTTCTTCGGCACTCCTGCTTGATTGCCGCCGAGACAAGATATGACACGTCTTTGACCGAAAGCGACGAGGCAAACAGGGCAATCCGCTCCGAGGCGTCGGCAATCTCGATCAGATGGACGACATTTGCCGTACGGTCGGACCTGCCAGAAAAATAATCCATCCATACGTTGGTATCGATTAACAGCTTGAGGACGCCTTCTGTGCTCATAGTTCCACCCACTCGGGATAGCGCTCCGCCATGGCCTCCTCATAGAGGTCGTCATAGTCTCCCGAGAACTCAGGGATGGGGATGCCGTATTTGAGGCACGAATCGCGAACGATATGGCTGCCTTGCGCGGCCCTTGACTCCATGCGCCGGGGCTCCACTCCGTCAGAAACCGGAGCCGCCGCGTCTCCCTTCGAGGGCATGCGTCCGTTAACGACCAGATACTCCCAAAGTGTCCGAACGGCTTGTGACGGCGTCATGCCAATATGAGTCAGGACGGCGTCTCCCGCCTCTTTGAGCTGGCGATCTATACGCACGTTCATCTGAACTGGCCGCGTGTCGAGTATTGACGTAGGCATATCAGCTCCTTTGCTATACTAAATCTCGATTTTAGTATAGCACGGCAGATTGAAGCGCATTTCAATAGAAATGAGGGCGCTTCCTTATCGGAAACGCCCCCGTTATACAAGGTATGTTTAATCCCTACAGCGCACCAGAGCCGGCTTGCATCATACCGCCGGGGCCCGAGGTCACGCCGCCGCTCACGGGCGCGGCGTTGCCGGTGTGCGGTGCCGCCGGGGCGGTATCGCCACCGAGCGTGCCCGCCGGACGCGGTGCCGGGATCTCGCCCGTGCCATGGCTAAAGACAAACTTGCCATCGGCCACGTCGCACAGGACGGTATCGCCCTCACCCCACTCGCCGGCCAGAAGCTCCTCGGACAGCGGGTCCTCGATGAGCTTTTGAATAGCACGGCGCAGCGGACGCGCACCGTTGGTGAGGTCGGTGCCCTCGGCCACGATCTTGTCATAGGCCGCATCGGTGAGCTTGATGTTCATGCCGTTGGCAATCAGGCGCTGGCGCAGATCGTCCACCAGCAGGTGAGCGATCTTGGTCAGGTTCTCGCCCGAGAGCTTCTGGAACACCACGATGTCGTCGATGCGGTTGAGCAGCTCGGGGCGGAACAGGCGCTTGAGCTCGCCCATCGCGCGGCCGCGGATCTCACTCGACGTGAGACCCTGCTCGCCGGTGGTGCCAAAGCCCACGCTCGCATCCTGCGCAATCTCGCGGGCGCCCACGTTGGACGTCATGATGATCACGGTATTGCGGAAGTCGACCGTCTTGCCCTGGCTATCAGTCAGGCGGCCCTCCTCCAGCACCTGCAGCAGGATGTTGAAGATGTCGGGGTGCGCCTTCTCGATCTCGTCGAACAGCACGACCGAATACGGGTGACGACGAACGGCCTTGGTAAGCTGACCGCCCTCGTCGTGACCCACGTAACCCGGAGGGCTACCGATAAGCTTGGAGACCTCGAACTCGCTGCCGAACTCCGACATGTCGAAGCTGATGAGCGCGTCCTTGCTGCCAAAGAGGTACTCGGCGAGCGTCTTGGCGAGCTCGGTCTTGCCTGTGCCGGTGGGGCCCAGGAAGATAAAGCTGCCGCCGGGGCGACGCGGGTCCTTGAGCGGCGAGCGGCTGCGGCGCACGGCCTTGGCGACGGCCTCGACGGCCTCGTCCTGGCCGATAATGCGGGTCTTGAGCACGCTTTCGGTCTGCAGCAGGCGACGGCTCTCGCTCTCGGTGAGCGAGGAAACCGGCACGCCAGAGGTCACGGACACGATGTCGGCAATCTGACTCACGTCGATGGTGAGCGGGCTGGCGTCGAGCTCGGCGGTCCAGGCGGCCTTGGCTTCGGCGAGTTCAATCTCGGCGGCCTTCTGCTGCTCGGTGATCTCGGCGGCCTTGTTCATGTCGTCGCTCTCGGTAGCCTCCTGTGCGGCAGCCTTGAGTTCCTCGATGCGATGCTCGGCCTCGCGCACCGGCTCGGGTGCGCGATTCGCGGCGATGCGAGCACGGGCACCGGCCTCGTCAATGAGGTCGATGGCCTTATCGGGCAGGAAGCGATCCTGAATGTAGCGGTTGGAGAGGTTCGCAGCGGCCTCGATGGCACCCTGCGTGTAACGCACGTGGTGGTGCTCCTCGTAGCGCGGCTTGAGCGCAGTCAGGATCTTGACCGTGTCCTCGACGCTCGGCTCCTCGACATCGATGGTCTGGAAGCGACGCTCGAAGGCTGGGTCCTTGGTGAGGTACTTGCGGAATTCCTCGGCCGTGGTGGCGCCGATAATCTGGAAGGCACCACGCGCGAGCACGGGCTTGAGCATGGAGCTTGCATCGATGGATCCCTCGGCAGAACCGGCACCGATGATGGTGTGCATCTCGTCGATAAACAGAATGACGTCGTCGGCCTCGGTCGCCTCCTGGATCACGTTCTTGAGGCGCTCCTCAAACTCACCGCGATACTTGGCGCCCGCGACAAGACCCGGCAGGTCAAGCGTCCAGATGTTCTGGTTCATAAGGTTCTCGGGCACATTGCCGGCAGCGATCTGCCGTGCCAGGCCCTCGACGATGGCCGTCTTGCCCACGCCGGGGTCGCCCAGGATAAGTGGGTTGTTCTTGGTGCGGCGCGAAAGAATTTCCATCATACGCTGGACTTCCTTTTCGCGACCAATTACAGGGTCGAGCTCGCCGTCGCGCGCCTTCTGCGTGAGGTTGGTCGCGAACTGCTTAAGCGTATCGGTGCCACTCCCCTTTTGCTGAGAGGCATCCGAGCCGCTAAAGAACGGCAGGCCCGCACCGGGACGACCAGCACCGGCGCCGGCGAGCGGACGCTTCTTGTCCTGGTCCTTGGCGGTGAGTTTCTCGATAGCCTTTTTGATGGAGGCGGACGACACACCCAAGCGCATGAGGATGTCCATGGCCATGCCGTTGCCCTCTTCGACGATGCCGATCAGCAAGTGCTCGGTCGACACGTAGGTCTGGTTGTTCTCACGCGCCACGCGGAATGAACGCTCCATCACGCTAATGACGAGCGGCGTAAAGGCGAGCTTAGCGGCCTCGGTCTCCTCACTGGGCTCGGGAACCGTGGTCTGGACCTCTTTGAGAGTATCCATGATGTCATCGTAGGAGATGTCGAGCGAACGCAGTGCCTCGGCGGCAATGCCCTCGTCCTCCTTGGCAAGCGCGAGCAGCAGGTGCTCGGTACCCACCTTATTTGAATGAAGATCGAGCGCCTCTTGCTTGGCCATGGACATGACCTTGCGCGCGCGATCGGTAAAACGGTCTAACATGCTAGTTCCTCTTAGACGAGCTAGTTTTTTCAAACGCAAAGCGCCGCCCCGCGGCAGCGCTTTGGTCTCTTTACCCATATGGAGTATATGTTAACCGTTGGGACCTTTCCTGCCCGTAGCCGCGCGACAACGTCTACAAAAAAGGAATCGCCAGGTGCTTCTGCATCGGCCCAACGAGCGTGGATTTTCGGACACCCATTCCATGAACGTGGATAATCTCCCGTTTTGAGCCCGTAAACAGGCCAAAAACGGGAGATTATCCACGTTCATGTTATGCGGATCAGTTTCACTTGCGCCAATTAGCTGGTGTGGCGCCAGCGAGGGTCGGTGAGTGTACGCGCCACGCCCAGGCCAACGGGCAGAAACGCCACGATGAGCACTGCACGCACAAACCAGCCGAGCATATTGACCGTGTCGAAGGTGCACATGTAATACATCGAGCGATACAGATACAAGCCCGGCACCATAATGACAATCGATGGCACCGTGAGGGCGATACGTGGGTAGGTGAGCCTGATTTCTGCCAGGCTTGCCAGCAAACCCGATACGAGCGCCCCGATAAATGCAGCCGCCTCGGGAGGCATTCCCGCGCTGAGGCCCAGGAAGGGAAGCATCGTCGGCCCATCGACAAGGGTCAGACGAAGGGTATTGGACACGGCGCCGATCAGCCCAGCTGCCGTGGCCATCTTTACCGGGCTGTTGAACATCACTGAGAAGCCGAATACGCCAACGAAGCTCATTACCACGCGCAAGAGCGTAAGGGCAAGCGGCGAAAGGCCGAGCGGCGCAAAGTCGTCCGGCGCCAGGCCAACACACTCGGCAACCATCCAACCTACGAGCGTCGCCATCACAATAATCGACACAGCATACGAAAGACGCTCAATGCCGCTTCGCATGTCGAGCTTAGCGATGTCGAGGCCTGCCGTAATGAGGGGAAAGCCGGGAATCACAAAGAGCATGGCGCCGATATAGCCTTCTTGGTGCGACATTGCCCCCGGTACGACCTGGCCAAGGCCGAGCAATGCCAGCAGATACGAAACGCAAGCGAGCGCAACGCCAATCGTCAGCGCGCTAAACTGGCCAAGACCCTGCTTGAGAATATGAGAGCGAGCAAAGTTGCCAACACCAGCGCCTACGAATGCGCAGGCCATCTCGATAGGGCCGCCGCCGAGCAAAAAGACGAAGGCGCCGCAAGCACAAGCTGCCGCAAGGCCCTGTTGCCAGGGAGAGTAATCGGGTTTTGAACTCTCAACGGTCTTGAGCATCTCGTGGTATTCGTGCACGGTAAACCGGCGCCCATACGTCTCGATTTCCTTTAGGAAGCTCTCCATCATCCAAATGCGATGGGTATTGACTCCCGTTGTGGGCAGGCTGACAACCTCGTTAAAGCAGTGGCCATCTTCGATGCAGGTGCACTCAAACGACAGAAGACTTAAGTCAACGTGGACGGTGACACCGAGTACGGCGGCAACGCGATTCATGGTATCGCGTACACGCCAGGCACCCGTTCCGCTCGCGAGCATAAGCATACCGGTGCGGCAGATGATGGATGACTTATCGGTGAGCGGCGCATCGACGGCAAGCTCATCGCCCGCCGTCACGATCTGGCGCCAGTCGGTTTTCATATGGAGGGCGCCGGCACGGACACCGTGGTGCAAAGAGATTCTCGAAAGCAGCGGGTCGGGGCGCGAAGGCTGTGGGGGTTCCGTCGATTCATTCTCAACCTCATCAGCCCCTTCACCCACTAGGTCAAATGAGTCAAGCGATGCCGGCTCGCGACGGTCGATCGGCTCCTCGTCCTCATCATCAAAATAGTTGAACTGATTGAGCATGTCCTCTTCGATTGCACGATCGCTCGCGTCGTCCATACAGACGCTCCCTTCCTACCGACTAACCCCCATCCTAGGCAGCGACGGCTAAAGGAAACATAAAAGAGACGACTGTCATGCACGGAAGGCGTAAACCCCCAATGCACCGGTAGACCCCAGGCGGCTAGGACCGTCCCCAAGTGCCGGCACAAGAGGAACGTCCCTAAGTGCCAACCAGGGCAACGCCGCAGGTAGAGGACGGACAGCGAAAGCCCGCCAGAGCGAGCAAGGTGCC
>CAJJSS010000002.1:0-123444 GCA_905194545.1 Coriobacteriaceae bacterium
GAGCGCTTCCCTGACACGGAAGAGGTCAGAAGTTCAAATCTTCTAACGCCCACCAAATGTTCGCAGCTCAGAGGCTTAGCCTCTGAGCTGTTTTGTTTTGGTCGCCAAATCGCCGGCAAAAGGTACCTCGCTTCATGAAAGAGCGGTTCTGAACGTCAGTTTAGCCTTGTCATCTCAATCGAGTGGGGGTTGACCATTTTGAACATAACCGTGCATCTCGTTGACGTTTCTGCGATCGATCCCGGCGAGACCGTTGATATGGCATCAATCGCGGGACGTTATGCCTCGCGTGCCTCCAATGGAGATCTCCCCATTGCGTCTCGGAGGGAAGCTGCGGGCGTGGGTCTGCTGCTTCGCGACGCCCTGGGTGTCTTCGACGACACCCAGCTTGCGCGCTCTGCTTTCGGCAAGATCGAGCTTGCGGATGGGGAGGCCCCCTCTATTTCCATTTCACATGGCGGAAGCGTGGCCGTCCTCGCTGTTTCCGATGTTGCTCGGTCGGTCGGAGGACCTATTGGCGTGGATATCGAGGCGGTCGATGAGATTGTACCTATTGCGGTTGAGCGTATGGCGAGCTCAAGGGAACGGGCGTGGATTGACGCTGCGGCAGATTCGCAGGAACGCGCCTTTCGGCTGTGTCGGGTTTGGACGCGTATCGAAGCCGTCCTGAAGGCGGAGGGGTCCGGCTTTTCAATCGATCCCCGCAAAGACGGGTTGCCGAGCGGATGGTTTACTTCCTCGGTGGTGTTTGGCCAGTGTGTCATCTCTTGTGCAGCGCGTTCTATGCCCCATATCGCCATTGAGGAGCATGCCTTTCGGGTAGCATAGTAGCCAATCGCCAACAGGGGAGGCCTTCTATGTCACTGAACGCTAAAAACGATATTGCTTCGCGGATCGAAGGCGCCGTCTTTGAACTTATGGCGACAACGCCTGTGCAATCGATTAAGGTCACCGACGTACTCCGTCTTGCCCATACATCAAAATCAACCTTCTATCGTTGCTACCGCTCTGTCGATGATGTGGTCAAGCGCTTTGAAGATGAGCTGCTCCAGAACATGCAAGACATTAACGACGTTGCCCTTGAGGCTCGTTTTGGTGATGCGCAGCTTGATCCCACGCCCACGATGATCAAGCGCATGGAAATCCTCAAGGCCAATCGCTCGAAAGTCCTGGCGCTTAACAGCGATAACGGTGATCCCGTGTTTGCACACAAGGCAACGATCTTCATGCATGACTATTTTCGCGATCGTTTGCGGTCGACGTTTTCGGATGAGACGGACCTCGATCTGTATCTTGCTTTTGCGCTTGCGGGCCACCATAACCTCATCCAGTATTGGCTCGAAGTCCGGCCTGACCTTGAGGCACGAACCGTTGCCGCCGCGCTCAATCGCATGTTCTACGCACCGCTCTTTGTCGACGATACCTCGCGCCATTGGCACCCACGTATCCCCGATTTTGAAAAGCCACTCGGGTGAGCGGCTGTTTTTTAGGGATGAACGGTTGCGCATGCAGCGAACTCAAAGTGCTCCAACCCTATGAATCGGTTTTAAGCACGGTCATTTATCTGCTATTTGGAACGAAATTAAGCTATGCGTACCAAATGATGGGACATATAACGGCTTTTTGTCCCACAACACCAAATAAACCCCTCATAAACTAAAGCTACGTTCAAAAGAACCACTGCAGTAGTTCAACGTGTGACGGCACAGAAAAGCCGCGAGCGCTCTCTCACCTTCGCTCGCGGCCGGACTGCGCCATCACTCCGTACACCCTCACATGATTAGGATGTGATATTCAGTGGTTACGCTCGGAAAGAACATGCGCAGCGTCTCGATTGTAGGCGTAGGCTGCACCCCGTTCAAGGATTTTGAGGAGCATCCCGAGACCCAGGGCATTGGCGAGGGCGAGGCGTTTGGCTATGCTGCCCTCGAGGCAATTGCCGATGCCGGTCTTGAGCCCCGCGATATCGACTTTTTCTACCACGGCAGCGCCAATCCGTATCTTGTTGGCGATTGCATTACCCCCAACATGCAGGTTGCCGATTGGTTTGGCGTTCGCGCCAAGGGTTCCGTCCATCATTCCGAGGCTTGCTGCACGGGCTACGTCGCCCTTGAGCAGGCCGTGATGGCAGTCGCCTCCGGTGCCTACGATGTCGTCCTTACGGGTGCCTGCGATTTGGCTTCGACCCTTCCCGTTGAGCACATGCCCTCGCATATTCGCCAGGACTTTACGCTTGACGTCATGATTCCCTCGCTCGATAAGATCTATGACCGCGCGTATGGTCGCCCGCTCGATGGTGCCTTTGGCGTGTCGTTCGACAACTGGATCAACGAGTATTCGATGCAGTACGACCTTACTGCCGATCAGATCGATGACGCCCTGAACGGCCTTACCAAGAGCCTTCGCCGCGGTGCCGTCCTGAATCCCCTTGCCTGGTACGAGACCACGGTCGAGGAGGATGCGAAGGCGGCTGGGTTCGATACCGCCGACGAGTATCTCAAGAGCATGTACAACCCGCGCGTTACGCAGTACCTGCGCGTTACCGGCTTTGAGAAGAAATGCGACGGTGCCGCCGCTGTTGTCGTGATGCCCACGGAGAAGGCCAAGGCCATGGGTGTCCCGTATGCACCTATCGAGGTTCTGGGCACGGGCGCCTCTGCCGTCGAAGCCGGCCTGCTTCACAACGAGCACTGGGCTACCGAGCTTGCTGCCAAGCAGGTCTACGACCTTACCGGCGTGAGCCCCGATGAGATCGACCTGTTTATGTGCAATGACTTCTTCCTGGCTTCCGAGATCGTCTCGGCCGAGGAGTGCGGCTATATTCCGCGCGGCGAGGCTTGGAAGTATGCGATCGATGGCCGCACCGCTTTTGACGGCGATAAGCCCATCAACCCGCACGGTGGCCGTTGCAACTTCGGCCACGCTCATGGCGCATCCGGTATCGCCGATATCGTCGAGGCCGTCAAGCAGATGCGCGGCGTCGCCGGTGCAACCCAGATGAAGAAGATTCCTGAGACGGCCTTCCTGCGCGGTTTTGGCGGTTCTCAGAATGTGCGCTGCCAGATTCTTCGTACCGTCGCCTAAGCGACCGCGGTTTTCGATTTCCCATAAGGAGTATTCTCATGCAACTCAAAGATATGGAGCCCGTGGTCAAGAAGTTCTACACGGGTCTTGAAGAGGGCATCTATTGGGCACGTCAGTGCCCCGAGTGCGGAGCCGTCGAGTTTCCGCCTCACCTTGCCTGCAATGCCTGCGGCTACCACAAGACCGATTGGGTCCAGGTTTCCGGTCACGGCCATCTGATCGATTTTACCCTGCCTGGTCCGCAGAACGACAAGCCCTACCTCAAGGAGTATGGCAAGTACGCCTACGGCGCCGTCGATATTGACGAGGGTTCTCAGTACACCTACGTCATCTACGGCATTACCAAGAAGAAGGCCCCCGAGATCCGCGCCAAGCTCATGGCGGGCGAGACCGTTGGTGTCCATGCCAAGGTCATCGATCGACCGGGTTACAAAGAGCTCACGTTTGAGCTTGACGACTAGGTTTTCACCCTTTTAACAATTCGATTCCTCTCTTAGGCCACGGCGGGACCCGTGTCTCCAGCCCGCCGTGGCCGCCCCTCTTTTTATCTTAGAAAGGCACCATCATGAACGAAGAACTCACTCAGCAGATCTGCGATTTTGCCAAGTCCGCTTACAACTACGATGGCGATGTGACCCCCGAGACGACGTTTGAGACCCTGGGCAAGGGCTCGATGAAGATGATCGCCCTGACCTCCATGATCGAGAACGAGCTCGATGCCGAGGTCCCCGTTCGCGAGGTCATGGTCATGAAGACCATCGGCGAGCTTATCGAGCGCACTGCCGAAGAGATGGAGTAGCTGCCATGGACCTGATGCAGACCCTGCGCGAGCAGGCTGCCGCCAAGCCTATGCGCGTTGCTTTTCCCGAGGGCGAAAACGAGACCATGATGCAGGCGGTCGCAAAGATCGCCGCCGAGCATCTTGCCGAATGTGTGCTGGTCGGCGACGGCGGTAAGCTCAAGGAGCTTGCCGATGAGCGCGGCATCTCCCTTGACGGCATCGAGATTGTCGATGTGACCGACGAGGAGGCGAACGCTGCCTGCTGCGAGCGCTACCTTTCGCATCCGGATTGCAAGTTTAAGCCCAAGGGCGCCGCGCGCCGTATGGCGCGTCCGCTTGAGCGCGCCCTGATTTTGCAGGTGCTCGGCGATGTCGACGTAATGTTCGCCGGCATTGATAACGCCACGGGCGATATTATCCTGGCGGGTCAGACCATCGTCGGCCTTGCCGACGGGGTGGACACCGTGAGCTCGTGCGGTATCGCCGACATTCCCAACTGGAACGGCGGCGAAGGTGGCCTTTTGGCTTTTGGCGATTCCGCCGTTTGCGTCGACCCTACGAGCGAGGAACTTGCCTCGATCGCGATTTCGTCGAGCGAAACGGTGCGCTCGCTGACCGGATGGGATATCCGTTGCGCGCTGCTTTCGCATTCGACTGACGGCTCGATGGATAACGAACTCGTCGACAAAGTACGCCGCGCTCGCGAGATTGCCAACGATCGCCGTCCCGACCTTGCCATCGACGGCGAGTTCCAGTTTGACTCGGCGATTAACCCCAAGGTTGCGGCCAAGAAGGTACGTCGTGAGTCCGCTGTTGCGGGACAGGCCAACGTGGTCATCTGGCCTGATATCAACGTGGGCAATATCGGCGTCAAGATCATCCAGAACCTGACCGGCGCCAATGCTTACGGCCCCATGCTTCAGGGCTTCAAGAAGATCGTGTGCGATTGCTCGCGCTCTGCGCCCGTCGACGAGATCGTCGGCAACGTGGTGATGAGCTGCGTGCGCGCCCAGGCGCTTAAGGAGGCTTAAGATATGTCCGATAAAAAGACTCCCTGGCGCATCCTGGTAATCAACCCGGGTTCCACTTCCACGAAGGTGGGCGTTTTTGAGGGTGATGAGTGCAAGCTCAGCAAGAACGTTGCGCACGATGCGAAGGACCTCGCCCAGTTCGATGGGGTTTCGGCTCAGATGCCGTATCGCTGCGATCTGATTCTTGGAGCACTGGGGGAGGCGGGCCTGAAGCTCGAGGACTTTGATGCATTTGTCGGTCGCGGCGGCGGCTTGCTTTCGTTGCCCGGCGGCACGTATGCCATCAATGAGGTCATGCTCGAGCATGCCCGCATCGGTGCGAACGGCATTCAGCACCCGGCGCAGCTTGGCCCCCAGATTGCCCATGAGTTCGCTTCAAAGACGGGCAAGCCCTCTTTTGTGGTGAATCCTCCCGATACCGATGAGCTGTGCGACCTCGCACGTATGACGGGCATTAAGGGCGTGTATCGAAACGTGCACCTGCACGCCCTTAATCTTAAAGAGACCGCCATTCGTCACGCGGCAAAGCTCGGTCGCGCATATGACGAGTGTAACTTTATTGTTTGTCATATCGGCGGTGGCATTTCGATTTCCGCTCACCTTAAGGGCAAGATGGTCGACGGCAACGACATCGTCGGCGGCGAGGGCCCCATGGCGCCGACGCGCTGTGGCTCGGTCCCCGCAATCGAGGTCGCGAAGTATACGGCGGAACATGGTCTCGACGTTGCCCGCGCCCATTGCATGAAGACCGGTGGCTTCGTTGACCTTTTGGGTACGTCCGATGCCATCGAGGTGTGTGAACGTGCCGCTGCGGGCGATAAGGCTGCAGCACGCGCTTGGGATGCAATGGTTTACCAAATCTGCAAGTGGATTGGCGAGATGGCCTGCGTGCTGAAGGGCGACGTCGACGGCATCTTGCTCGGAGGCGGCATGGTCCACAGCAAGGAGCTCGTTGCCTCGATTGAGGAATGCTGCTCTTGGATCGCTCCCGTATCGGCTTATCCCGGCGAGTTTGAGCTCGAGGCGATGGCGTCTGGCGCCTGCCGCGTGCTCGATGGTGTCGAGGAAGCGCTCGTGTACAGCGGAGAACCCGTGTTCACCGGATTCAACGACTAATAGTGCTGTGTTTGGGGCGGCCGCTGGTGATGTCTGGCCGCTCCGACCCTTTTCTTTAAGTGTAAGGATGGATCATGGATAAAACCAAGATCAAGTACCTGGTGGGCATTTACGCAGCCGCCATGTGCATCATGGGCATGCTCGTGCCCGTTCCCATCGTGGCCTCTGTTGCGGCCGCGTTTCCCAACGAGAACATCGCTGCCGTTCAGATGATTATCGGCATCATCCCGTTGATGATGGCGTTGTCCGCCATGCTCGTCTCTTCACAGCTTGCCTCTCGCGTGTCCAAGAAGAAGACGACGCTCGTCGGTCACATTATCGTGATGCTGGCAGGCGCCTCGGTGCTGGTGTTCCACGACTCGCTCGGCCAAGTCTTAGCGGCTTCTGCTGTCATGGGCCTTGGTCTCGGTGCCGTGCAGAATTCAACGGACGCTCTTATCGCGGATTACTTTGGCGGAAAGCAGCGCTCGTTTGTCATGGGCATCTACTCCACTTTTGTTGCACTGGGCGGCATTATCTGGACGATGGTTTCCGGCATCTTGGGTTCTGCCGAGTGGTTCCACAGCTATGCGGCGTACTTCATCATGATCATTTTCATCGTAATCGAGGCTGTTTGCCTTCCTGAGGGTCATCTTGAGCCCAAGCGCGAGGTCAACGTGTTTGCCAATATGCCTAAAGAGGTCGCGATTATCACGCTCATGAGCTTTGTGTTCGTACTTACGTTCCAGCTCTTTAGCTCCAATGTCTCGCTGCTTGTCGTGGGCCGTGGCTTTGGCGGTACCGTGGAGGCCGGTCTTGCCTCTACCGTTATGACCGTTGCCGGTATTGCGGCTGGTCTTTTGGTCGGTCCGCTGTTTGCCAAGTTTAAGAACCTGGCTATGCCGATCGCGTGGGGCGTGACGCTCGTCGGCCTGGGCCTGACGCTGGTTGCGCCCGCCTTTATGGTGCTGTGCGTTGCGGGTTTTGTCGTTGCGCTGGGCAAGGAGACCTACGTGCCGCTGGAGGGCAATTTTGCCGCCGGCAACTCTGCCCCCGAGGGACGTGCGTTTAACCTCGCCATTGGCATGGCAGGTATCAACTTTGGCATGGCATTGTCTCCCATTGTGTTTGAGGCCGTGACGTCGCCGTTTGGTGCAACGATTGACCAGAAGTTCATCGCCGGCATGATCGTCTGTGCGGCTTGTGTCGTCTTTGGCGCCATTAAGTATCGCAAGCTCACCCCGGCCCAGCTTGCCGAGGCCGAGAAGATGGCGGCCGGCGGCGAGGCGGAGTAGCCGCTCGAGTAGTTGCTTTGCCGCACATCATGTTTTATCGGGGCCGCCGACATATGCCGGCGGCCCTCTTTCTATCAATGACTTTGAAAGGCTTACGGCTATGAAGTTACCTGTCAGGCGCGTTATCGGTATTCTCAACGGCTTCTTTAACCCGCTATTGCTCTGCGCGTTTCTCCCCATCATTGAAGGGGCGCCTGGCTTGGATCTGACGGGCCCCACGGGCTTTTGGGGACAACTCATCGTGGCCACGGTGATCGCCGAGGTTCTGAGCGCACTCCCGCTGTTTGGCAAAACGGTTGGTATGTGCCTGGACTTTTTTGGTTTTGAGCAGGGGAGTGCATCACACAAGATCGCCGGTACGGTCATCGGTGCCACGCTCCTTTTTATGGTGATCGGTTTTGGCGAGATTGCCTTCCAAGGAGGATTCGGAACGATTGAAGGCCGTACGTTCTTCGCGCGTTGGGCCGGCCTCGTCACAAAGGGATGGGCCTTTGTGGTTATTGCCGGCGTGCTGCTCGATCCCTTTACAGCGGCTCTCGGCCGCATGATGGTTCGCGAAGAGAGGTAATAGATCCTCGCCTATCGAATGCCGGCGGACGGGGCGCCGGGGCTGTAGTCTTCCGAGCGTTTACAGTCCTGTCGCTCCGTCCGCCGGCATTCGACCGCAACATGTTGGTCAAGCATAATCTTTTGGATTCTTTTGGCGTGAGCGGCTTGGTTTTGGTAGGATTTGTCAGCGGCGCGGTTGAGGGGGTTTCAAAACTGCCGTGCAGGTAGTCGAGCTGATAACGTTTTAGCACTCTGCCAAGAGCCCTTCATTTTTAATGCGTTTGCAAAATGACTAATTGCTTTGACCTGCTGAAACACTATATGTTGTGTTTGACCTAAAAAAAGAATACAGGATATAGATGCCTCTTTGTCGTATGATAGATGGCGGACAGAGAACGAAGACCTTAACTGCCTCTTTTGAACGTGTCCTTGAGCCGCTTGATCGGCTTCTGGGAATGTCCGCATGGAGGCTTATGGTTTATCGAGAACACAGATTGCGCGACGGCGCCGCAAGACAGGGACAGGCCCTGCCGGGCATCGTTTGGCTCTGAAGCGCAATGAGGCTACGATGCGAAAGAGGCAAGAGGATGAAGATCATCAAGCGCAGCGGCACCGAGGTTGTCTTTGACATCGATAAGATCGTCAATGCCATCCGCGCCGCCAACTTGGAGGTCGAGGAGAGCTCTCGTCTAACCGACCGCCAGGTGGTTTACGCGGCACAAAACGTCGCCGAGGCATGCGAGAACGCGGGCCACACCGTTTCGGTCGAGGAGATCCAGGATTTGGTCGAGGACGAGATCATGCGTCTCGACTGCTACGAGGTTGCTCGCCACTACATCATCTATCGCTATGTTCAGAGCCTGAAGCGCCAGAAGAACACGACCGACGACAAGATTCTGTCGCTGATCGAGTGCAATAACGAAGAGGTCAAGCAGGAGAACTCTAACAAGAACCCGACCGTCAATTCCGTCCAGCGTGACTATATGGCCGGCGAGATTTCCAAGGACCTGACTCAGCGTGTGCTGCTGCCCCAGGAGATCGTGGATGCCCACAATGAGGGCCTGATCCACTTCCACGATTCTGACTACTTTGCCCAGCACATGCATAACTGCGACCTGGTGAACCTGGAGGACATGCTCCAGAACGGCACCGTTATCTCGGGCACGCTGATCGAGAAGCCGCACAGCTTCTCGACTGCCTGCAACATCGCGACGCAGATTATCGCCCAGGTTGCTTCCTCCCAGTACGGCGGCCAGTCTATTTCGCTGACCCATCTTGCCCCGTTTGTTGAGGTGAGCCGTCAAAAGATTCGCGGCGAGGTTGCCCGCGAGCTCGAGGAGCTCGGTGTTTCGGCATCTGCCGAAAAGGTCCGTGAGGTCGTTGAGGACCGTCTGCGCGATGAGATCCGTCGCGGCGTCCAGACGATTCAGTATCAGGTCGTGACCCTTATGACCACCAATGGCCAGGCGCCGTTCGTGACGGTCTTTATGTATCTCAATGAGGCCCGTACGCCCCAGGAGAAGCACGACCTTGCCATGATCGTGGAGGAGACGCTTCGTCAACGCTATGAGGGCGTTAAGAACGAAGCCGGTGTGTGGATTACCCCGGCATTCCCCAAGCTTATCTATGTACTCGAGGACGATAACGTTCACGAGAATTCTCCGTACTTCTACCTGACCCAGCTGGCTGCCAAGTGCACCGCCAAGCGCATGGTGCCCGATTACATCTCCGAGAAGAAGATGCGCGAGCTCAAGCTGTCGAAGGGCGAGACCGCCGGCAACGGCGATTGCTACACCTGCATGGGTTGTCGCAGTTTCCTGACGCCCGACCGCTCGGGCAACGGCTTTAACAATGTTGCCAACGCGCTGAACTATGACCCGACCAAACCTAAGTACTATGGCCGCTTTAACCAGGGTGTTGTGACCATCAACCTGCCCGATGTCGCGCTGAGCTCGCATCAGGACATGGACAAGTTCTGGAAAATCTTCGACGAGCGCCTCGAGCTGTGCCACCGCGCCCTGCTGTGCCGTCATGAGCGCCTGATGGGCACGCTTTCGGATGCCGCGCCGATTCTTTGGCAGTATGGTGCCCTAGCGCGTCTGAAGAAGGGCGAGACGATCGATAAGTTGCTCGTGGGCGGATACTCTACCATCAGCCTTGGCTATGCCGGCCTGTATGAGTGCGTCAAGTACATGACGGGCCACAGCCACACCGAGAAGGAAGGCACGCCGTTTGCCATGGCCGTCATGCAGCGCATGAACGACAAGTGCGCGGAGTGGAAGGCCGAAAGCGATATCGATTTCTCGCTGTACGGTACGCCGTTGGAGTCGACGACCTACAAGTTCGCCAAGTGCCTGCAGCGTCGTTTTGGCATCATCCCGGGCGTGACGGACAAGGGCTACATCACCAACAGCTACCACGTCCACGTGTCCGAGGAGATCGACGCATTCGACAAGCTCAAGTTCGAGGGTATGTTCCAGCAACTTTCGCCGGGCGGTGCCATCTCCTACGTCGAGGTTCCCAACATGCAGGACAACCTCAAGGCTGTCATCCGCGTGATGCAGTACATCTACGACAACATCATGTACGCCGAGCTCAACACCAAGAGCGATTACTGCCAGGTGTGCGGCTACGACGGTGAGATCAAGATTGTCGAGGATGACGGCAAGCTGGTGTGGGAGTGCCCCAATTGCGGCAACCGCGATCAGGAGAAGATGAACGTCGCTCGTCGTACGTGCGGCTACATCGGTACCCAATTCTGGAACCAGGGCCGAACCGAGGAGATCCGCGACCGCGTGCTGCATCTCTAATAACCATCCCAGGCTGCCCCGTAGCGAGGCCCCGGACCTTTACTCGCTATTTCGGACAGTCCTGGCTCACGACGGAGGCGCCACTGGCGCCTCCTGTTCGTGCGGAACTCATATCGAGCAAAGGTCCGGGGCCTCGCTGCGGGACAGCCAAGGTGATGTAGCTGAGATGCGGCATGCGGTCTGCTCGCTCCTCGAAGTTCTTAGCGGAAATGAGTTGAGCTGCAATGACGATCTGCTTGCAATGGCGGCTGAGCTGCAGCTGAGTATTTATTGGACCTCGAACCCTATACTCGATGTTCGCTTCGTTCATTGAGTTACCCTTTGCATGAGGCCGGGACATATCGTCCCGCCCGCAGTTTCGCAGGCCGAAGGCCGAGAATGTTTGAGGACGGGATGATATGTCCCGGCCTCCCGGGAGAGTTACCTATGAACTACGCGAACATTAAGTATTTCGACATTGCTGATGGGGAAGGCGTTCGTACTTCTCTGTTTGTGAGCGGGTGCCGTCGTGGGTGCAAGAACTGCTTTAACTCTGTCGCGTGGGACTTTGCTGCGGGCGAGCTGTTCGATCGTGCCGTCGAGGACAAGATTATCGAGAGCCTCGACCATCCCTTTATTGACGGCCTGACGATTCTGGGCGGCGAGCCTATGGAACCTGAGAATCAGGCGGGGCTCGTTGAGTTTGTCGAGCGTGTTCGTGCCGCTTATCCTGCGGGGTCAGGAAAGACCATTTGGTGTTTTACTGGCGACGTGCTCGAGGAACTTATGCCGGGCGGTCGTCACCATACCGAAGTCACGGACCGTATCCTTGCCTGCCTCGATATGTTGGTGGACGGCCCGTTTGTTCAGGATCTGTACGATATCTCATTGCGTTTTAGGGGCTCGAGTAACCAGCGCGTGATCGATATGAACGCCACGCGCGACCGTGCTGAGCGCGAGGGCGTTGCGCTTTGTGATGCGGTTGAACTTTGGCGTGATGATCCGGTCTATTCGACCCATACTATGTAGCTTGTGGTCGATGCCGAAGGGCGTGGTACCATAGCGCGAACGTGAAATCGGAAAAGTGAGGCCCAGATGGTCGATCAGGAAAAAGTCGAGGCCGCCATTAAGCTGTTGCTTGAGGGCATAGGCGAGGACCCAACTCGTGAGGGCCTGCTGGAGACCCCGGCGCGCGTTGCCCGTATGTATGGCGAGATCGCCGGCGGTATGGAGCAGAGTGCCGAGGAGCACCTGTCCAAAACCTTTGCCGTCGCTTCGAACGATTTGGTTATCGAGCGCGACATCACGTTTTACTCGCTGTGCGAGCATCATCTGCTGCCGTTTTATGGCAAGGCTGCGATCGGCTATATCCCTAACGGTCGCGTGGCGGGTCTGTCTAAGCTCGCTCGCACGGTTGAGGTCTATGCCCGTCGTCTGCAGCTGCAGGAGCAGCTGTGTGCGCAGGTTGCCGACGCCCTCATGGATTATCTCGCTCCCCAGGGAGCGATTGTGCTCATGGAGGCTGAGCATATGTGCATGACCATGCGCGGCGTGCAAAAGCCCGGCACCAAGACCGTGACGCTCGCTCGCCGCGGCGTCTTTGAGACCGATCCCGCGCTCGAGGAGCGGTTCTTTAGGATGCTGGGCCGTTAACATGAGGGTCGTCAACGACTTTACATCGAAGACCGATGAGGGGACGTCGCGTCGCGGCTTTATGGCTTCGGGCCTGGCCCCTTTTGGTGCTATGCCTCGCATTGATTACATTTGTGCCAACGGGCTGTTCCGGCGGCACCTGGGTAACATTGCGCAGTTGGAATCGGGACGCATTTTCTGCCGCCACGGTATTGACCATCTGCTCGATGTCGCTCGCATTATGTGGATCAAGAATCTCGAGGAACAGCTCGAATTTGACCGCGAGGTCATCTACGCCACGGCACTTCTTCACGATATCGGCAAAGATGAACAGTACGAATCGGGTATATCCCATGATGTTGCAAGCGAACGCGTCGCTGATGCGATTCTCGGCGGCATGCCCGATGATGTGGCGTTTGAGCCGGCCGATGCCGCAGCCATTAAGACGGCCATTTTGGGCCATCGAAAGCTGCGCGTGAACAGCCAACCGCTTGAGCGTCTGCTCTATGCAGCCGACAAAGCGTCGCGCGCCTGCTTTGCATGCCCCGCGCGCAATGCTTGCAACTGGAGCGATGATAAAAAGAACCTGTCGATTCGCGTGTAGTTAGTTTGCGCGGTCGGGGTTCTAAACGAAGGAGACGATCGCGATGAGTAACAAGAAGCTGCCCGAGAGTGCAACCAAGACTGAAGGCGCCGAGCTCGCCCGCCGTGGAAGGGGCGAAATATCCACCGCAACGGCGGTGCCCCACGTGAGCTATGACGACTTGCGCCATGCCGACCGTATTGTCATTGACGGCCTAGAGGTTTTTGCCAACCATGGCGTGTATCCCGAGGAGAACGCGCTGGGTCAGAAGTTCATCGTGTCCTTGGTGCTCTATGCCGACCTGCGCGCAGCGGGGGAGCACGATGACTTGGACGCCTCGATTGACTACGGCTCGGTGTGCCACGATGTCGATGGCTATCTGCGCGAGCATACGTTTAAACTCATCGAGGCGGCAGCCGAGGGGACGGCCCAGATGCTGCTGCGCCGTTATCCCTCGCTGCTTGGTGTGCGCATAAAGCTCGATAAGCCGTGGGCTCCTGTTGGCCTGCCCCTGGCAAGCTGCGGTGTCGAGATCGAGCGCGTGCGCTAACCGGTTCTAATACGTCTCTACGGGAGGCTGCTTGAGCCGCTGCGACAGAGCTCTATTGTTGGGGCAGTACGTGTCGAGCAGGGCGTGAAACCGCTGATTGTGGCTTGGCTCGAGCAAGTGGACGAGCTCGTGGGCGACAACCATGTCGAGGCATTCGACGGGGTAGGCGGCGAGCTCGCGCCCGATGCGAATGGCGCCGGATTTGGGCGTGCATGAGCCCCAACGCGTTTTCATGCTGCGTACGGAAATGCGGGAAACGGTGACGCCCATTGCGATTTCGTACGCGTGCACGATGTCGCGTAGCGCTGCGGTGACCTCGGATGCATAGAGTTGGTCGATGCGGGTCTGGAGTTCTTTGGGCGTTAGGCCGTCAAGGGCTGTGCGCTGCTTTGCCTGCGTGCGCCCACTTGGCTCATCGGTACCCATAAAACTTGCGAAGGTGGCCTGTTTGGGTCGCGATGCGGGTGATGCAAAGTTGTGATCGAGTGCATCCTGTACCGTAATGGGCTTGCCCCAAAGTGCAATGATGGACGAGGGACTGAGCGGCTCTCGCGCCGTCGCCTGACGCTGCTCACGCTGGGCAAGTCGGCTGATAATCCAGGCGCTGTTGCGCTTCACAAACGCTTCGATACGCTCGCGGCTGGCGCCGAGCGGTGCGCTGGCGTGGACCTCGCCGCTCGATGTGACGCGTAGGTTGAAGTTCTTGACGCGCTTTTTGGTAACGACGACAGGGATGGGCGTCCCATCCGGTCGGGATACGGAAATCGTAAACTGCTGCGTCAAAAGCGGTCCTTCAGATTGGGGACGGGCCGGCATGTCGACCGTTCGGCATGCCGGCCCGCTCAAGGGATGTGAAATTAATAGCGCTCGAAGAAGGCAAGCGCGTTGTCGCTGCAGAGCTTTTGCATCACGGTCTTGCCAAAGTGCTTGGAGAGCATGTTCTGGAACTCGGGCATCATGCTGGCATCGGAGAGGAAAGCGGGCACAGTGGCGCCGTCCCAGTCGCCGCCGAGCGCGATGACGTCCTCGCCGCCCAGGTCGAGCCAGTGCTCGATATGTGCCGCTAGCTGGTCGAAGGTGACGTCTGCGGCGGTCTTGTCGGTTGCGTCGTTGGAAAGGAACTCGCTGCAGTAGTTGAGGCCGACGATACCGCCCATGTCGCGAATGGTGCGGAACTGGTCGTCGGTGAGGTTGCGCTTGACGCCGCAAACCGCACGGGAGTTGGAGTGGCTGGCGACGAAGGGACGCGTGGCGTGGGCGACAACCTCGTCAAAGCACTCATCGTTGAGGTGGGAGACGTCAAGCACCATGCCGGCGTGCTCCATCTGCGTAAGTGCCTCGATGCCGGCGGCGGTGAGGTCGGCGTGGGTATCGTGTCCGCTTGCGAGCGGCCCCTGCGCGTTCCAGCTGAGTGACGACATGAGTACGCCCAAGCTCTTGAGCACCTCGATCAGCGCGGGGTCCTCGGCAAAGAACGTGGCGTTTTCGATGGTGTGGATGCAAGCGACCTTGCCGTCCTTGAGCGCGGGGCGGATGTCTGCGGCGCTGCGCACGTTGACCATACTGTCGTGGTTGAGCATTGCCTGGCCGCTCATATGCGCCATGATCTGCGCCTGGAAGCGCGCGGCGTGGGCGGTGGGAATCTCGTCGGGGACAAACGTGGCGAAGCACTGTGCCCATGGCGTGTTGCCGATCTTTGCGAGCGAGATGGCGCAGGCGTTACCCTCGATGAGGTCGAAATCCTGCGGATGCGTTTCGTCGCCGGGGAAATAACCGTCGGTACCGGCGGTAAAGCGCAGGTCGAGATCGAGTGTGGCCCAGCCGATGCGGTCGGCGGTGTCGCAGTGTAGGTCAAATACGGGATATGCCATGGTTCCTCCGGTTGCAGCGTTTCTTTGCAAACTGTCTTTGAATTGTATGACTAGGGTATAGTTAGCGCCATATGTTCATGGCGGTCCGCGTTGTGCGCCGCCCTTATCACGGAGGTTACCATGTCCAACCAGGGCAAGAAGGTCAAGACCCATTATCGCGGCACGCTCGACGACGGCACGCAGTTCGATAGCTCCTACGATCGCGGCGAGCCGCTGGAGTTCACCTGCGGCGCCGGTCAGATGATCAAGGGCTTCGACGCCGCTGTTGTCGACATGCAGGTGGGCGAGAAGAAGACCGTGCACATTCCTGCTGCCGATGCCTACGGCGAGCACAATCCCGAGATGGTTATTACCTTCCCGGCCGAACAGGTTCCCAACATCGAGCAGATCGAGAAGGGCATGAAGCTTTTCCTGTCCACGCCGAGCGGTATGCCCGTCCCCGCCGTGGTCATCGACGTAACGCCCGAGGCCGTGACGCTCGACGCCAACCACGAGCTGGCCGGCAAGGACCTCAACTTTGATATCGAGCTCGTCGAGGTCGAGGGTTAGAGTATGCCTGAACGCTTGGTTTCGACGACATGCTTGGGAAATCTCAACGATCCGTCCTATGAACTCCTGTTTCGCCGGAAGTTGGGCGGCGTCTTTGAAGTTGACGAGCTACTGTTCGATTGGGACCGGGCTGATGTATGCGCGTTTGCGGGCGTGACGGAGCTGGGGCGCACGATCGATGTTCGGCTGGATGCTGCCGACGGCGGTCGTCTTGCCGATGGCGACGTGCTCGCCATCGACCGTTCGGGCATGGTGCCCGTGGCGGTTGTCGTGCGCCTGCGCAGCGCCGAGGTTTATTTGGTCGAAGTCGACCGCATGGATCCGATTGCGCTCGCGCATGCGTGCTGGGAGATCGGCAATATGCACGCGCCGCTTTTCCGAGGCGATTCGGACGAGCATACCGTGCGCATGTATACGCCGGTGCAGCCTGTTTTGGGCCGCATGCTCCGGGGCGTCGAGGGTGTTCGGCTCTCGGTGGTTACCCGTGAACTCGATGCGGACCGGCGCTTTGCATCGAGTGCGGCGGAGGCCGTCGTGAGCATGGCTCCCGACTTTACCATCGTAAAAAAGACGCGCGGCTAAGCGCGTATATACGCAAGGCGGGCTTTGAGGGGCGACCAATCAAGGTCCGTCTTGCTGTTGATAGGAGGCTTTGGGGAAGCATATGGGTCTTGAGGGAATCAAGCTGATTGCATGCGATTTGGACGGCACGTTGCTGCATCCGGGGGAGCGCGAGCCGCGTTCCGAGGCCTTTGAACTCATCGATGAACTGCATCGTCGCGGTATCGTGTTTATGCCGGCGAGCGGCCGTCAATATGCGAGCTTGCGCTACCTGTTTGCCCCGGTGGCCGATGAGCTCGCCTATGTATGTGAAAACGGAGCCCTGGTGATGAGCGAGGGGCGTGCCGTTGTCAAGCGCTCTATGGAGCGTGACCTGGCGATGGATATCGCGAATGCCGTGGTCGCCTACCCCCATGCCGACGTTACCCTTTCCTGCGAGGGGCACCTCTACACCATAAGCGGCAACGATGCGTTCGTCGACCATTTGCGCTATGAGGTCCACTGCGATGTGGCGGTGGTCGGCCGTCCCGAGGACATCGACGAGGACGTCATTAAGATTGCCTTCCAGATGCCCGAGGTGGATCAGCCGGCGGCCCTGGAGTATTTCGAGCGCCTCTTTAGCGACCGTGTTGACGTGATGACGTCGGGAACCGAATGGACGGACTTTATCGGTTTCGGTTCGGGCAAGGGCTCCGCGCTTGCCGATTACGGTCGTGCCCTGGGTATTTCGCCCGATGAGATGATGGCGTTTGGCGATAACGAAAACGACCGCGACATGCTCAACGTAGTGGGCCATCCTTATCTAATGGAGAGCTGCAATCCCTCTATGCGCGGCATCAACGACCACGTCCGCTACGTGCGCACGGTCGAAGAGGAGCTGCGCCGTCTGCTCGCCGAGTAGGTTTTCGGGACATACCTAGAAATCTATTTTTTGCTGCAAAGTGCGAAAAGGTGGATTTAAGGCATGTTCCAAACATTTACCGGCAGTCGGGGCAGAGACCCTCGAAGATGGTGTAGTGCGACGTGACGTGCCAGCCGATTTGCTCGGACGCCTTGGCGTCGATCTGGGCATCGAAGGGGAGCGGTACGTCGATGACGCGGCTGCACGAGGTGCAGATGATATGTGCGTGCGGCTCGATGGTGCGATCGAAGCGACTTCCGCCCGGCGTCTTGATGGAGAGAATCTCGCCGGCGTCGGCCAAGAGATTGAGGTTGCGGTAGACCGTACCGCGGCTGATTTTGTCATCCTGCGCGCGCACGACGTTGTAGATTTCGTCGGCGGTGGGATGGTTATAGCTTTGGCGCACGGCGTCAAGAACCAACTTTCGCTGCCTGGTATTCCTTCTTTGCACCGCCATGCGCCTCGCCTCTTTTCTATCAACGGTCGTAGGTAAATGATACCGTATTTAGCACACAATACTAATAACGAGGCGTGAAACCGTCTTCATTGGCAAGTGGGGCTCGGGCCTGGGCGTCTACGAGGCGAAAACGCGTACCCATGCGCTCGTAGGAGGCATGAAGCGCTTCGAGATGAGATAGGATATTTGCCGGAGCTCCCTGTATCTCCATCTCGACTGAGCCGTCTTCCATGTTACGCACCCAGCCGGTGAGCGCGCGTGCCTGCGCGAGGTTGGTGTTGGTAAAGCGAAAGCCAACGCCCTGGACTTGCCCCGCCCAGCGCAGGAAATAGCGCAGGGGGGTGTCTTGAGTGGCCTCGTCGCTTGCGAGCACAGTAAGCCTGCGGCGCAGCTCGAGCTCGACGTTTGATGGTTTTTGAGGTTCTCGACTGCCGCCGGTGACGCTGGAGAAGAACGTATCGAAGAGGCCCATCGCTATGCCTGCTTGCCTGCGTCGGCCGGGAAGGTTATGCCGGCCTGCTGGCGCACGGCATCCATGATGCGCAGCGAGACGAGCGTGACATCGCGGTAGTGGCCAAGCTCGTGGCGTCCCGCCGGGGTCTCCCAAATCTCTTCCTTAACGTTATCGATGCCGCAGATGGCGGTGATAAAGTCTGTGAGTTCGTATTCCATAGTGTTGCTCGATTTGGGCAGGTCGAGCACGCGCCCGTTGTCTCCCTGTTCGCGCGGTGCCTCGGTCGCCGAGCCGCGTACGACGTCGCCGCGATAGTCGATGCGGACGTTGCGGGGCGTGGACAGATGGTCGATCTGGATAGTGCCACGCTCGCCTTCGATTTGCGAGGGCAGCAGGTCGTTCGTAATTTTGGAGTGCGCGAGCTCGACGGAGATGCGGCCACCGCCGTAGCTGGCGAGGATGGAGCCGCAGCCATCGATGGGGCCGTGCGTGAGCTGTTGCGTGGTGGGGTCGAGCAGAGTAGCCATGCTCGTAAGGCCGGAGGGCATGCCGAAAATCTCGACCATGGGCTCGACGGTGTAGACGCCGATGTCCATGAGGGAGCCCGATGCCATATTGCAATCGAAGATATTGGTAGTGCGTCCCGCGAGGATTTCGTTGTAGCGCGAGGAGTACTTGCCAAAGCGCAGTGAGGCGCGGCGAATGGGCGCAATTTCGCCCAGAACGTCCTCAATGGCGTGGAAAGCGGGATCGTGGAGGGGGCGCATGGCCTCGAGGGCTACGACGCCCGCCGCCTCGGCAGCCCGGAAGACCTCGAGCGCCTGCGCCTCGGTGGCACAAAAGGGCTTTTCGATGATAACGTGCTTGCCGCCGGCGATACAGGCGAGCGCCTGCTCGTAGTGGAGCGCATTGGGGCTGCCAATGTAGACGGCGTCGATGTCGTCGGCGGACGCAAGCTCGTCAAGTGCGGTGAAGTTACGCTCGCCGCCGTGCTTAGTGGTGAAGGCGGCGCCGCGATCTGCATCGCGCGAAAGCGTGCCCACAAACGCGGCTTGGTCGTTGGCGTTGACGACCTGGATAAAGTCGTCGGTAATCATGGATGTGCCGATGGTCGCTATACGCAGCATGTATCCCCCTCGTGCCGTTCGGTTTACAGGATGAGTGTAGCGCGTGGGGATATAAAGCTGCGCGAGAACGCTATTACAGGTCGCTCTCGTTAAAGCCGGTGTCGATATCGAGGTTGCTGCCGTCGGCCGCCGTGGTGGCGAGCTCATCACAGCGCTCGTTGAGCTCGTGACCGGCGTGACCCTTAACCCAGATGAACTCAACCTTGTGCTTGCTTTTGGCGGTGAGTAGGCGCTCCCACAGGTCGCGGTTCTTGACGGGTTGCTTGTTGGCGGTTTTCCATCCGCGCTTTTTCCAGCCGTCGATCCAGTGCTTGTTAAAGGCGTTGACGACGTACTGCGAATCGGAATGGACTTCGACGTCGCAGGGGCGGTTGAGCGCCTCGAGTGCCACGATGACCGCCATGAGCTCCATGCGGTTGTTGGTAGTCTTGGCGTAGCCACGCGAAAGCTCGGAGGTGAAGGTCTTGCCGGCGGGGTTGGTGTACTTGAGCACGGCGCCGTAGCCGCCGCGTCCCGGATTTGATCGGGCCGAGCCGTCGGTATAGATGATGACCTTCACATGGTTCCTTTCGTTGGGTACGTTTCGTGTGAGTGACCATTGTAGCGCCATGCCCGCCGGGGGCTAGCAATCTACGATTTCTACCCCGTCTTCCGACAGTTAGTTGGCATGGATGATGCGGTTGAGTTCGTCGAGGTATTGCTGCAAGAGGGGAGAGGGCTTGCGCTCGTCGTGCATGATATAGCCTACGCGCATCGTTGGGGCGTCTGCTAACGGGATCGATGCCATACCCCATTGCATTTCATTGGAGAGGACGCCGGTCGACAGGGTGTAACCGTTCGACGTGATAAGTAAGTTAGTAAGTGTTCCGCGGTCCGAGATTCGTATGTTGCGGTCGCAAGAGATATAGCTAAAAGGTTCCTCGGCGTAATAGAAGGAGTTTGAGGTTCCCTGCTCAAAGCTATAACGCGTATAGGGTGTGAGGTCGGCAAGGGACAGCTGCGGGCGGCGTGCGAGCGGGTGGCGCTCGCTAACGAAGACGTGGACCGTCGCGTCGAAGAGGGGATGGAAGCTTGCGCGGGCATCGGCGAAGGCCTTCTGCAGAACGCGGGCGTTAAAGTCATCCAGATACAGAATGCCGATATCGCTGCGAAACGCACGGACGTCATCGATGATCTGCGATGTGGTGGTCTCGCGCATGATGAACTCGAACTTGCTGTCGCGGCAGCGCTCGACTACGTTGACAAAGGCCTCGACCGAAAAGGCGTAGTGCTGGGCGGAAATGGCGAGGCGGGCTTGCGGGGTGCCACCGTCCTCATAGCGTGCCTCGAGCATGTCGGCCTGCTCTACGACCTGGCGCGCATAGCCCAAAAGCTCGGTGCCGTCGTTGGTGAGCGTGACGCCGCGGCTGGAGCGCGTAAAGATCTCCAGATGGAGTTCTTGTTCTAGGCTTTTGACGGCGTTTGAGATGTTGGACTGAGCGGTATAGAGGCGCTGCGCTGCGGCGTTAATTGAGCCGGATTCTGCCACGGCGATAAGAAAGCGAAGCTGCTGGAGGGTCATCGGCGCCCGTCCTTTCGATAGCTATCTAAAAAACCGATAACAGGCTAGCGCTTTTAAGTGATTGACTGAGGGAGACGATGCTCGTACTATTCAAAACACACAAAGGCGGTAGGTAATTAAGCCGACCACGGAACCGGGATGCGAAAGGAGGCCCGCATATGAATTGCTTACCAAGACGAATGCCGGGCTCCTGTTTGCGCCCGTCGGCGTGATCAGGAGACAGCGACTTACTTCTCTCTTTTTATTTACTTTCGTTCGATCAAGGAGATCATCATGAGCCAGTTCATCAACAACCCCGAGCACACCTTTGGTTTCGATACCCTGCAGCTTCATGTTGGCCAGGAGAGCGCCGACCCCGCATCCGACTCCCGCGCCGTGCCTATCTACCAGACCACGAGCTATGTGTTCCGCAACTCCCAGCACGCCGCCGACCGCTTTGGTCTTGCCGACGCCGGTAACATCTACGGCCGTCTGACCAACTCCACCCAGGGCGTCTTTGAGGACCGTATCGCCGCGCTCGAGGGTGGCGTGGCCGGTCTTGCCGTCGCCTCCGGTGCCGCTGCCATCACCTATACCCTGCAGGCTCTTGCCCAGGCTGGTGACCACGTGGTGGCTCAGAAGACCATCTACGGTGGCTCCTACAACCTGCTCGAGCATACGCTCTCCCAGTTTGGCGTCGAGACCACGTTTGTCGATGCTCATAACCTGGAAGAGGTTGAGGGTGCCATCAAGGACAACACCACGGTCATCTATCTCGAGACGCTCGGCAACCCCAACTCTGACATCCCCAACATCGACGCCATCTCCGAGATCGCCAAGAAGCACGGTCTGCCGGTTGTCGTCGACAACACCTTCGGCACCCCGTATCTGTTCCGTCCGCTGGAGCATGGCGCCAATATCGTTGTCCACTCCGCAACCAAGTTCATCGGCGGCCACGGCACCTCGCTGGGCGGTGTGATCGTCGACGGCGGTAACTTCGATTGGAAGGCGAGCGGAAAGTACGCCCAGATCGCCGAGCCCAACCCCTCCTACCATGGCGTCTCGTTTGCCGAGGCTGCCGGTCCCGCCGCCTTCGCAACCTATGTCCGCGCCATCCTGCTGCGTGACGAGGGTGCCTGCATCAGCCCGTTCAACGCCTGGGTCCTGCTCCAGGGCACCGAGACCCTGTCGCTGCGCGTCGACCGCCATGTCGAGAACACCAAGAAGGTCGTTGAGTTCCTTGCCGGCGACAGCCACGTTGCCAAGGTGAACCACCCGAGCCTGCCTGAGCACCCCGATCACGAGCTCTATCAGAAGTACTTCCCCAACGGCGGCGCCTCGATCTTCACCTTTGAGATTAAGGGTGGCCAGGAGGCTGCCTGGAAGTTCATCGATCATCTGCAGGTGTTCTCGCTGCTCGCCAACGTGGCCGACGTCAAGTCGCTCGTCGTGCACCCGGCTACCACCACGCACTCCCAGCTCTCTGCCGAGGAGCTCGCCGAGCAGAACATCACGCCCTCCACGATCCGTCTTTCCATCGGTACCGAGAACGCCGAGGACATCATTTGGGATCTGAAGCAGGCCTTCGCCGCGCTGGACGAGTAAGGCGACTTGTGCAAGGACCCCTTGCGACTCGATAGGTATAACTGCATAAATGCCTGCTCAAGGCGCCTGCGCAAGCAATGGTTGCGCAGGCGTCTTTTTTGCATAGGAAGGGCGCTATTACAGGGTTTTTGGCATGCTTTATGCATTCGAGTTGTGGAAAACTCCTGTTGAGAGGATGTGAGTTTTACGCAATTGACGTGCGCCTTTTGAGTAAAACCGCAGGTCGCGATTTGCTCGAGGTACTATGCAGCGCGATCGAATCACACGCAGCTCAAACGCAGCAAAAACGCACTACGGAGGTTTCCAGCTACATGAGGATCGATTCACGAAAACCGAAAGCCGCTGCCCTTTCCGCCGCTCTGACCGTGGCACTTTTGGCAGGCGCCGGCGCAACTGATGCCCACGCGGCAACACTGTCCGATACGGTTGGATCTACGCCGTCCGAGGCGACGCTGGTACAGCCCGTTGATTATCGCGGCGATGGTTATGGTTCCATGCAGGAGTGGAACGCCTCGATGGAGGCCAAGCGCGATTCCCTTGAGATGCGCGCTCAGATCATTATGAATATGTATGGTGACTATGCCACCGATGACGAGCACGCTGTGCTGCAGGGTTGTATCGATGGTGCGGGCAGCCTTTTGACGATGGGGGAGGTCGACGCGAAGTCGACCGAGCTCGATGAGCTGCGCACTGCGCTTGAGAATGCCAAGCGCGAAGCGCTCGAGGCCGCCGCAGCCGAGGCGGAGGCTGCCGAGGCCGCCCAGGCTTCGTACTACAACGCCGGTTACACTCCGTCCTACGCGTCTGCCGCGTCCTACGCGAACGGATCGGGCCTGACGCGCTCTGCGGGTGTCAATAACTACAACGGGCGCCGCGAGACCTATTACAGCAGCAATGTGCTTTATCACTATCGCACGGGCGAATGGACTCAGGATTCTGAGGGCTTCTGGCGCGATTCCGACGGCTATTACGTTGTTGCCGCGGGCGATATGGCCCAGGGCTCGACCTTTACGGGCTCCAAGGGTGATTGCAAGGTCTATGACTCCGGCTGCGCCGCCGGAACCACCGATTACTACACCGGTTGGTAATCTGCTATCAGAGCAAAATAGGCACATGATGGGCGGGCGTCTTTACTGAGCTTTTAGGCAACGTAAAGCCGCCCTTTCTTTATGTGCGTTTGAGCTAACAGAGCCCTTACCGTGGCGGTACGCTGGGCGTATGCATACGGGGCACACTGGTTCATGAGAAATAAGGTCTTTCTCGTGGAGGAAGTGGTCTCATGAACGCTCGAGATATCGCTATCGCCGCCGTCGCATTGGTACTTGGCTGTCTTGGCCCTACAGCTGCGTTTGTCGCAGGCATGCAGGGCTCGTGCGGGGCTGCTCCTATTGTGGTCGGCGCGCTCATCGCAGCAGCGCTGCTGGGAAGTGCGGGCGTGACCCTTTGTCGCGATGACGAGGACGAGACGCCGCAGGTGCGGCGCTAGCCGTTGTGAAGCTGGTTTTGCCCATAGATGAAGAAGGAAGCCGCCGCAAGGGGAGTGCCCTTTGCGGCGGTTTTTGCTATTGAGACTGTTGGATGCGGTGCGGCGGCGTTACCAGCTGGCCTCGATTTCGCGGATGCGCGAATAGAGCCATTCGTTTTGCGGCACCTGGATACCGTGCTTGGCCGCGAGGCGGCAGATGGTACCCGCAAATTCCTCGACCTCGGTTCTGCGTTGAGCGATGCGGTCTTGCGCCATCGAGGGCATGCCGGCGGGATCGAGCCCTTTTATGAGACGCACCATCTGCGTCAGGTCTTCCTCGGTGAGCTCGATGCCCTCGGCATTGGCGACTGCAAGCGTCTCGCGCATGGCGGAGACAAAACTGCGGAGCTGCTCGGAGCCCTGCTCCGTAGCGCTTCCGTAGGTGCCGCCGTAGGCCATACAGGTCTGGTTGATGCCGTCGTTGAGCATGAGTTTGGCCCACATGCGATGTGCGATGTCGTGCTCGACGGTATGGGCGATGCCGCAGCGCGTGTAGAGCCCGTCGATAGCGGTGACGGTCGCGGGGTCGGTGCCGGCGGCCGCACCAAAGCGGATCTCGCCCGCATTGGTAAAGGTGAGCGCGCCGTTGAGAAACACAGCGTCCATGCCTTGGCAGATTCCGAGGACGGTGTGCTCCCAGCCAAAGCGCTCGGCAATCTTTTGCTCGCTCGTGATGCCGTTGCATAGGGATGCGATGAGCGTGTCGGGCCCTACGATGCGTTCCATAGTCTTGAGCGCCTGGTCGAGTCCGGTTGTCTTGACCGTGAGGATGACCAGGTCGACGGGCGTCGCCTCGCTCGCGCGGACGGACTTGAGCGCGCAGGGCTTGCCGTTGACGGTGAGCGCATCACCCGCGTGGCGCTCAAAGCGCGCGTCGTCCATAACGTATTCGACGGCGTCGTTGCCGAGCGCTTGGGCGATCATGCTGCCGTAGAGCAGGCCCACGCCGCCCTTGCCGATGAAGGCGACCTTGTTGATCTGCATGTGAATCATCTCCCCATAAAAAGGCGACCGCGTATGGGGCGTCTGATGGATTGTATGCCGCCGGGCCATGTCGCGTGCACCGGATGGCCGTATTTAGAAGAACAAACGCATGGGAACTTATGACGCGGGGCAGACCGCAAAGACACGTGCGGGATATCCGACGCCATCACGCACCTTGGGGAAGGTGCAGAAGATGACGGCGCCCGTGGCGGGAAGCTCGTCCAGATGGTCCATGACCTCAATCTGGTAACGGTCGACCGAGAGGATGTACTGTTCGCCGGGGTAGGGGTAGGCATCCTCGCGTGTGGTCACGGTTGCGGGGTCGGTGTCTGCCGGTTCGTGGCCGATGGCACCGATGTTGCGCTCTTCTACAAGCCATTTGATGGCATCGAGGTCCCAGCCGGGGTAGTGGGGTTGGCCGTCCTCGTCCTTGTTTTCGAGGTCGGCGAGCTTGGACCAGTCGGAGCGGAAGGCGACGAAAGCGTCCTTGGGAATGCGACCGTGCTCGTCCTCCCAAGCCTTGAGGTCATCGATGGTCAGGATAAAGTCGGGGTTTGCGGCGCACTCCTCGTGCTTGTCGATGACGCAGAGCGGATGCATAAACTCGATAGGTTCGATCTCGCCAAGGGAGCGGCCATCGACATGGAAGTGGCGCGGCGCGTCGACGTGGGTGCCGTACTGCGAGGCGACCGAATACTGGAAGCAACGCATGGGCGCGAGCATATCTTCGGGCGTGCCGGGCAGGTAGTCGAAGAGCTTGGTGGACTCAAATGGCTCAAAGCCAAACCAGTGCGGGGTGTCGCACGAGAGCGTATGGGTGAGGTCAACCCAGCGATAATCGGTGCTTTTGAGCTGGGATGCGAGGTTCCAAAGGTCGAGCGCGGGCATGGGTGACTCCTTTCATCGGGCTTTTTGCTGATGTTAAAGCGGTGCCGTGACAGCTCGATTTCTGCTGCGTTACGATACGTTCTCGATTGCGATTCCACGATGTTTCGGCCGCGTGACCATTGTGTTTCGCCTTGCCGGGGCGCTGATGGCGAAGGGAGGGGCCGTGCAATACCGCGTTGACCCCAAAAGTGGTAACCGAATATCTGCTCTGGGTCTGGGCTGCATGAGGTTTCCCGGTTCGCCGGGACACCCCGATGCGAAGACAGCCGATGCCATCATTTCCCATGCGGTGGAGCTGGGGATTAATTATCTGGATACTGCGTATCTCTATCCCGGTAACGAGGCGTGCGTGGGCGCCTCACTTGAGCGCTTGGGGCTGCGCGACCGGGTGTTGCTGGCGACCAAGTTGCCGCACGCTTCGTGCAAGTGCGCGGAGGATTTCGACCGGTTCTTCGACGAGCAACTGCGTCGCCTGCGGACCGACCATATCGACTATTACCTTATGCACAACATCACTTCGCCCGCCCAGTGGGAGCGCGTGGTGGCGTTGGGCATCGAAGACTGGATTGCGCACCAAAAGGCTGCGGGGCGTATTCGCCAGATAGGTTTTTCGTATCACGGCAGTGCGGCGGACTTCCTCACGATGCTCGACGCGTATGACTGGGATTTTTGCCAGATTCAGTACAACTACGCTGGAGAGCGCTACCAAGCGGGAACGGCGGGACTTATAGCAGCCGCCGAGCGCGGGCTCGCGGTGTTTGTGATGGAACCGCTTTTGGGCGGACGCCTGGCGGGCAAGCTGCCTCCGCGGGCCCGCGCCGTGCTCGATGACGTACGCGATCCGTACCTGAAGACGCCGGCTGCTTGGGGCCTTTCGTGGGTGTGGAACCATCCTCAAGTCACGATGCTGCTTTCGGGCATGACCGATACCGCGCAGGTGGACGAGAACGCGGTGCTGGCCGATCGGGCCCTGCCGGATTCGATGACAGCCGCTCAGCTCGATACCATCGCACGCGTGCTGGCGGAGTTTGAAAAATCGAATCGCGTGCCCTGCACGGGATGCGGCTACTGCATGCCATGTCCCAAGGGTATTAACATTCCCGGCTGCTTTGCCGCTTACAACGCGAGCTATGCGCACAGCTGGTTTACGGGGCTGTCGCAATACTTTACGGCGAGCGCGGTGCGCACGAGCGAGCCCAAGCTCGTGAGCAATTGCGTCAAGTGCGGCAAATGTGCGCGTCACTGCCCGCAACACATCGATATCCCCGAGCGTCTCGACGACGCGCGCCGACGTTTCCAGCCTGGCCCCGTAACGGCCGCGCTTAAAGTCTTCAGCAAAACTCGCTCCTCATGACCCTTTTATATCTTGTGATGGAATAGTTCCTGTTTGCGGCAGAATGGGGCTTAAACAGGAACTATTTCACCGCAACTGAAGGGGGCTGTCGTGGGCCATCGGGATTCATATGATGATTTGCGCGAGGTTCGTTGGGGCGTTTTGGGCGCTGGGCACATTTCGCACCGATTTGCATCGTCGCTCAAGGAGGTGGACGGGGCACGGCTTGTGGCTGCCGCCGGTCGCACCCCTTCGCATGTTGAGGGGTTTTGCAGGGCGTTTTCGATTGATGCCGCGCACAGTTATGCCACGGCTGACGGTAGCGGCGATGCGGCTTATGACGCGCTGATTGCCGACCCCGATGTCGACGCAATCTACTTGGCTCTTCCGCATGGCATGCATACGCGTTGGGCCTGTCGCGCGCTGCGCGCCGGAAAGGCCGTGCTGTGCGAAAAGCCGGCCGTTTTGAGTGAGGAAGAGGCTCTCTCGATTTCCTCCGCCTCTCGCGAGCACGGCGTGCTGTTTATGGAGGCGATGAAGAATCGGTTTTGCCCGATGCGCACTCGCGTGAAGGGTTTGCTTGCGTCGGGCGAGCTCGGCTGTATCGTCTCGATCGAAAGCGTGCAAAAACTCGATTATGGTGAGCCCCCTTCGAGTTATCTGCTCGATCCGTTGCAGGGTGGCTGTCTATATGACATGGGCTGCTATGCGGTCGGGTGGTTTGAGGATCTGCTTGCGGGTGCGTGCGATGTTTCGTCTCGTGAAGTTCGCTGGCGTGACGTATCGGGCGGCCGCGTGGATTGGGCCGATGAGATCCATATGAGTGTCGGCGGTATACCCATTCATATGGTGTACGACGGCAAAGCAGCATATGAAAGCCGCTTAACGATTGCCTGCGAGCGGGGCTCGTTGGAAATCGAGCGCCTCCATCGCCCCGAGCTCGCCCATGTGAAGTACTCCGACGGTCGAGTGCTCGAAATCGACGCCCCATTTGAGGTCGATGATTTTTACGGCGAAGCTTCGCATGCGACCCAGCTCATCCGGGCGGGGAAACTCGAGAGTCCCGTCATGCCCCTTGCCGCCACACAGCGCTGCGCGCAGATCATCGATGCGATTCGCTTGACGCTCTAGGCTGCGGTGCTGGTGCTCAAGAAGGCTCGGCGGACCGTGCCCCCGATGCCCCTTTTATATCTTGCGGTGGAATACGGTCTGTTTGCGCCAAAATAAGGCACCAATAGACCGTATTTCACCGCAACTGATGAGGGGGAGTTGGAGATGCTGACGATCGGGTGTCATCTTTCGACGACGAAGGGCTATCGGGCGATGGGGGAGACGGCGCTATCCATTGGCGCCAACACCTTTGCATTCTTCACGCGCAACCCGCGCGGCGGCAAGGCGAAAGATCTTGACATGGATGACGTGGCGGCCCTGCGCGAGCTTATGGAGAAAAACGACTTTGGCCCGCTTGTGGCTCATGCCCCCTATTCCTACAACCCCTGTTCTGCCAAAGAGCGGGCACGCGAGTTTGCCTTGGAGGCAATGGCCGAGGACTTGCAGCGTCTGGAAGCGCTGCCCGGCAACTACTACAACTTCCACCCCGGCGCGCATGTGGGGCAGGGGACTGATGCCGGCATTCAGATGATCGTCGACACCTTGTGTCAGGTGATGTTTGAGGGGCAGCAGACGACGGTGCTGCTCGAGACCATGGCGGGAAAGGGTACCGAGGTGGGCCGTAGCTTTGAAGAGCTGGCGCGCATTATCGAGGGTGCTGCCGCCAGGCGTCCAGAGCTATCGGACAAGCTGGGCGTGTGTCTGGACACCTGCCATGTGAGCGATGCCGGCTACGACATCATCCATGATCTGGACGGCGTACTCGACGAGTTCGACCGCGTGGTGGGTATCGACCGCTTGCGTGCCGTACACATCAACGATTCGAAGAACCCCAGTGGTGCCCATAAAGATCGTCATGAGTGCATCGGCAAGGGCTACCTTGGCAGCGAGGAGTTTGGCGGCGGTATGCAGGTTATGCAGAATATTGTATCGAATGGCCGCTTGCGCGCATTGCCATTCATTTTGGAGACACCGAACGAACTTGCAGGTTATGCGGCTGAAATCAAACTGTTAAGGTCATTGCAGCAGTAATGACTGTCATAAAGTGGAGTGTTCCATTCACGTTATGGGTTTGTTTCAATCAGTTTTCTAATTGCGGATTCTTCCAAACGGGCGCATAATATCCAACAGTTTTTGCAGACCTCTGAATCAAACGGGGTCACCGGAAGGAGACTGATTATGAAGCTGAAGAAGCTTGGCGCATTTGCCGCCACGGGCGCCATGGCACTCGCCCTCGCACTGACGGGCTGCGGCTCGTCCAACGCCACCTCTGGTTCTGATGCCGGTTCCAGCAGCTCTGACGACGCTAAGGTCGAGAAGGTCGACGGCTCCAAGGAGTACGCGCTCGTCAAGGACGGTACGCTGACCGTCGGCACCTCTGCCGAGTACGCTCCGTTTGAGTACAAGGATGACAACGGCGATTATCAGGGCTTTGACCTTGAGCTTATCAAGGCTATCGGCGACAAGCTGGGCCTGGATGTCGAGTACGTCAACAATGACTTTGACACGCTGGTTCCGGGTGTCGCTTCGGGCGCCAAGTATGACGTTTCCATCGCGGCTATCACCGACACGCCCGAGCGTGAGAAGGAAGTCACTTTCTCCGATTCCTACTACATGGACGATCAGGCTATCGTGACCAAGGTCGATAACACCGACATCACGGCCGACAACTACAGCGAGAAGCTCAACAACGCCGACGCTACCATCATCGTCCAGTCTGGATCGACCGCCGAGGCCTTTGCTCAGGAAAACTTCCCCAAGGCTAAGATCGTTCCCTACAAGGACGCCACCGAGTGCTTCAGCGCCCTGCAGTCCGATAAGGGCGATGCCGTAGTCACCAACCGCTCCGTTGCCAGCCAGCTGACCGCCGAGCAGTTCAACACCTGCCAGACCATCAAGCAGGTCAGCACCGGCGAGGAGTACGCCATCGCCATCAACCAGGGCAACACCAAGCTCAAGGACGACATCAACCAGGCCATCAAGGACCTGACCGACGACGGTACCGTTGACGCCCTCATGGCTAAGTACAACATCAAGTAAATTAATGCTTGATTGCGCGCGGGCCCTTTCCGTTTTGCGGAGAGGGCCTTTGCGCCTCTCTTGACGGAGAGCGTTTCCGTCTCGTTTTGTCGGCAACTTCTACGATAGGAGCCACCTTGTCTCGACTGAACAAAGGGGCCACGGAGCAGCGTTTTTCACTGCCCGCCTTGCTCCAAAAGCTAGCCTGCGTCATGGCCGTGGCGCTCGCGCTGGTGTGCGCGGGGGCATATGCGCCCACGACCGCCCAGGCGCTTGAGACCGCAAAGATTACTGCCCGACCCAACACCGGTTCGGGCAGCGCTGTGGTCGGCGGCACCGAGACGCGCATTACCTGGGAAGTTCAGGCCGATGCCGACGAGGAGCTGAGCGGTCTATCGCTGACGTTTGTCGACGGCACGACGTTTGGTACCGATGACACGCGATTGACGATGCTCTCGGGCGAGGACCTCATGGACCGTACGCCCATGAAGCCTACGTGCAAGGTCGACGGCCAGACGCTCAAGATCGATTTTGGCGAGACGGCTCCGGCCGGCGGCTATTTCCGTGTCGAGGTCTACGGCGTGACCTTCCCCGTCGAGGGCGGCGACGAGGCTTTTAGCGGCACCTACACGTTGGCTGACGGTTCAACCAAGAAGATCTCCAAGATTCCTTCCGTCGAGATTAAGGGCGTGACGGCATTCGATAACTTCCTGGCCGACCTTAAGGAGCAGCCGTGGGTCGAGGCATGGAATTCCAACATGTTCCTTCGCCTGTTCCTGAACCCGGTCATTTTGGTTCAGAGCCTGCCGATCGTATTCAAAGGCTTCCTCATGTCGCTCTCGATCGTGCTCGTGGCATTTCCGTTGGCCATTCCCTTTGGCTTTGCCTTGTCACTCATGCGCATCTCCAAGTCGCGCATCCTGCGTTGCCTTGCCGGCATCTATGTGAATATCATCCGCGGTACGCCGGCGTTCCTGCAGATCTACATCGCGTTCTTTGGCCTGCCGCTGGCCGGCGTCAAGGTTGACGATTATGTGCTGGGCGTCATCGTCATGGCCATGAACTCGTCCGCCTACCTGTGCGAGATCTTCCGTGCCGGTATTCAGTCGATCCCCAAGGGCCAAAACGAGGCCGCGCGCTCGCTGGGCATGAATGCCTTCCAGACACTGCTCTACGTGATGATTCCGCAGACGTTCCGCAATGTCCTGCCTACGCTGACCAGTGAGTTCATCCTGCTTTACAAGGATACGTCGCTGCTCGCGGCCGTGGGCGTGGTCGAGATCGTCATGAACGCCCGTACCATCGTGGCCACGACGGGTTCCATTACGCCGTATGTGGTTGCCGCCCTGTTCTACCTGGTCATCACCCTGCCGCTTGCTCGCTTGGTGAGCGGTCTTGAGGCGAGGCTTCTGGGGACGGCCGAAACCAAGAAGAAGCGTCCCGCCAAGAGCGCTGGACAGGTCGTCGCGACGCCCGCCGACCACATCGCCGGTCTGTAAGGAGGTCCTATCATGAGCGAAACCAATAACTCGAACGAGGTCGTCGTCAGCATCAAGAACCTCCAGAAGGCCTTCGGCGATAACGTGGTCCTGCGCGATATCGATCTGGATGTGCACAAGGGCGAGGTCGTCGTAGTCCTGGGTCCTTCGGGCTCGGGCAAGTCGACGATGCTTCGCTGCATCAATCGTCTGGAGCATCCCACGAGCGGCTCGATCGTCGTTGAGGGCGTGGACGTTTGCGCCAAGGGCGTCGACCTTAACAAGGTACGTACGCATCTGGGTATGGTGTTCCAGCAGTTCAATTTGTTCCCGCACCTGTCAGTCAAAAAGAACGTCATGCTCGCACAGCAAAAGGTACTCAAGCGCAGCAAGGAAGAGGCCGAGAAAATCGCTATCGAGGAGCTGACCAAGGTCGGTCTTGCCGAGCGCATCGACTTTATGCCGAGCCAGCTCTCGGGTGGCCAGCAGCAGCGCGTTGCCATCGCCCGCGCCCTGTCGATGAACCCTCACGTCATGCTCTTTGACGAGGCCACGTCGGCACTCGACCCCGAGCTGGTTCGCGACGTTCTTGGCGTTATGCGCGATCTTGCACGTGACGGTATGACCATGATCGTCGTGACGCATGAGATGGGCTTTGCCCGCGACGTCGCCGACCGCGTCGTCTTTATGGACGGCGGCGTTATCGTGGAAGAGGGTACGCCGAGCGAGGTCTTCGACCACCCCAAGAGCGAGCGCACCAAGGCGTTCTTGGGAAATATCTCGTAGCCGCTTTATATGACTGACATAACAGAAAACGGGAGCCGGATGTGATCCGGCTCCCGTTTTTGTTGGGATGCGAATGTGTTTTGGTGCAGAGCGCGTTATGGGCGGAGCTCATTGCCGCTAGGCGAGCTCGGCTCCAAGGGCGCGGCAGGCCGCCTCGCCCTCATCGTCGGGAGCGTCGTAGCAGATGACGGAATCGACGACGTTGACACCTGCCTCGTCGGCGTCGGCCTTCCAGTTGTCCATCCACTCGCCCTCGGCCCACGAATAGGAGCCAAAGAGGACGACCTTCTTGTCACCGAGGGTTTCCTTGACTTCGTCCCACATCGGCTGGAACTCATCGTACTCGAGTTCCTCGGAGCCCATGGCGGGGCAGCCGAAGGCAAAGGCGTCGTAGTCGGCGGCCTTATCTGCGGAGAAGTCGGCGCAGGAGATGACCTCTGCCTCGGTGCCGGCATCGGTTGCACCTTCGGCAACGAAGTTTGCCATGGCCTCGGTGTTGCCTGTACCACTCCAGTAGACGACTGCGATCTTGCTCATATGTTTTCCTTTCGGTTGTGCGGTGTGCGGCCGCGTTTTGTATGCTCTATCGGGTTGCCTGGACAAGTTGTCCCAGGGTGCAGCCCTGTTGATAGATGTACGTAAGGTATTGCGTGCATGCGCGATAGGAATCGAAGGTCGTGAGCGCCTGCTCAACGTTTGTGTATACCTTCCATGCGCCAAAGACCTTATAGTTTTCGCCGTGCTGGACGATAAACTGATGGACATCTTCGTAGGGATAGCCCAAAAAATAGCCAATTTCGTGGGGGAACTCGCACATGCACCCCGTATCGCAGTGCCTATTTCGCGCGAGTGCGCAGACGCTGCTGTCATAGGCGCTTTCTGCGGCATTGCTGCTTGCCAGCGTGATGCGCGCGGCGAGATGCACCAGGGATGCGGGCAGGTTGTGGACATCGTAACCTTCGGCGGTAAGCGCCGTCGTGGCGCGGGGGTCGGAGAGGTATCGCATGAGGTCCGCAGGGCGGTACACATAGATGAGCGCTCCGCAGGGGCGCCAGACCAAAACGCTCATATGGATCCCGAGTGGCTGGAGCTCGCGGTTGCATTGGGCAATGACCGCGAGCAGGCGAGAGCGTCGCTCTTCGATATGGGCGGCGCCGGGTTTTCCGCCTTGGTTGGCGTAAACGCCGGGATAGGTAAAGAGCGAGGCCGGCTTGATACCTGCGAGCGTAGGGGAGCAGTTGCGCACGACAGCCGTTTGGTATGTTGGGATGTCAATGGTTCGAGTCACGATGCTCCTTTCGGGTCCTCAGTTGTTAGCCTAGGAAAACTTATACACGAAAGTAAGCCAAGGTCAACAAAAAAGTTTGAAGCGGGAAACTAATTGACCGAACCGACACGAGTTTGGAGTAAGATGGGAACACCCCATGGGGGTATAGGTATAAGAGTTTGGAGAAAGGGGATCGCATGGAAGACTTGCTAAACCCTGCAAATATCATCGTGCTTGCCGCGATTGTCGTCGGCATGTTCTTTGGCCTGCGGCGTATTGTCGCTTCGACACACGGAAAGAGCTGCTGCAGCGATGGCACGAGCGGTAAGAAGGCCAAGAAGGTAGTGGTTGCGGATACCGATCCGTCCCACTACCCCTATAGCGATGAGCTGCTCATCGGCGGCATGAGCTGCGATGGCTGCGCTCAGAATGTGGCCAATGCCCTCAATGCGCTGAATGGTGTGTGGGCAACGGTAACGTACGCGGACCACACGGCGCGCGTGCGTTCGAAGCGTCCGATTGACCGCGAGGCACTCGAGACGGCGGTGAGAGGTGCGGGCTATTTCGTTATGAAAATGTAGATGCCGCCCTCTCCAATGGGTACCGGCCTCCTCCCCATTGGGGCTATCGACGTCCTAAAATTTGCGCAAAAAACAACTCGCGGATGTGGAGAAAGTGGAGTTTGGTGACGGTTCGCGCGGAATTCGTGACCAATCGAGCATTCGCTATCCCATAAGAAAAATTACAGGTGTAAATTTATATGCTGATTATTGCTGTGCCCAGATTGCAATTAAACGTGGACAGAGATGATGAATGCTAAAACTGGGCTTAAGGACAGGGGAGGCTATAGCCTTATGAGACGAGTGGGAACACTTGGCTTGGTGGCAGCGCTTGCCGCTATCTTGGTATCGCCGCTGCCGGCGCACGCCGAAGACGCTTCGGGTGCCGTTACCTACAATGCGGGAAATGGGTATTCCTTTGAGAAGCTCTCGCATCCTACGGTAGGAACGTCGCAGCCGGATGGCATCGTCGACTACCAGGGTGACGGTGCCGTTGCCGTTCCGGGCGCCGATGGTAACACGGCCAACAATGAAGGCGATCGCGGCCAGAGCTACACTTGGGCGGCTGCGAGCTATGGTGACTGGCTTTATGTGGGCACCTGCTATGCGGCGATGGGCAACACGCTGACGCTCATGAACGGCGTGCTGGGCGATTCCTTTGATGCCGAGACCATGCGCCTGACGCTGGAGGCCATGTTTAACGGCACCTTCTTCTATGGACAGCAGAAGGAGGACGGCACGGCCGACAAGGACAGCGGCGGCATCCTGGTCAAGATTAATACCAAGACCGGTGAGACCAAGCTGCTGCTCTCTGAATCGCTCAACGGCGTCGGTCCTTTGTTCCGCAATGCCGTGAGCTATAAGGGTAAGCTCTATTTCTGCGGCAGCGTCAGGACCAATGGCGGCAAAAGCGGCCTGCCTGCTGTATATGAGATCGATCCTAAGACGGATGAGTACAAAGTTGTCTATCAGGGCCTTTCGAGCATGCAGGATTACGGTGCTGCCTACAAGCAGGGCATTTCTACCGGTATCCGCGGCATGTGTGTCCATGATGGCCAGCTCGTCATCAGTAATGTGGGTAAAGACGCGGCCGGTAACTTTGTGTCGACAATCCTGACGTCGTCTGACCCGTCGAAGGGCCAGGACAGCTTCACCGAGATTGCCAACTCGGGCACGCTGTTTGGCTATCCGGCGATTCGCTATCAGGACAGCATCTACGGCGGCGCCATTTGGGATATGGTCTCGTACAATGGCCATCTCTATGCGACCATCTGCACCGGTACGCCCGAGAACGCTCCCGATGATAATTCCATGCAGTCGTTCGCCATGGTCCGTGGCGACAAGAACGCCGACGGCAGCTATTCGTGGACTCCCATTGTTGGCGATCAGGAGACGGACGGTGCAAAGTACTGCTTTGGCATCGATCCTGCCCGTACCCGTTCTGGCGCTGCTAACCTCATCGTCTACAACGACTACCTCTATATCGGTGAATACAACGACGAGGAGATTGCTCTCGAGCGCATCCTGTTCAACAAATCCAACACCGAAGAGGGCGGCAAGAACAGCATGGGTGGCGTTGACTGCTCGTTTGTGAATGCCAATCTTGAGCAGTCGGTCAACATCTATCGCATGGACAAGGACGAGAACATGGAGCTCGTCGTTGGCGATCGCACCGACATGTTCCCCGAGGGCGGTATTTCCGGCCTGACTTCGGGCTTTGGCCGAAACGAGAACCAGTACATTTGGCGCATGCAGAAGTTCGACGGCAAGCTGTATATCGGTACCTTTGATACCGCGAGCCTGCTTGAGCCGATCGGCCAGTTCTCCAATGGCGACATTATCGATATGACGCCCGAGGAGTGGGACTCTCAGGTTCAGCGCCTTAGGGACCTGCTCAATCACCTGCTCGACAAGAAATCACCTGACGACCCCATCGTTCCCGTGAACACGCTTGCGGACGATGATTCAAACGAGGCCGTCGAGGTCGATGATTCGAACGAAGCTGCCGATGTCGATGACGAGAAGACTGAGGTTGCTAAGGGCTTTGGCGACCTGAGCGATGCGCTGGAGGATGCCACGGGCGATCTTTGCGATCAGGCCGCGACGATGTCCCAGGACTTTGAGGACGACGCCGCTTATGTCCAGAAGATCGATGGCGAGATCGCGTACTTCAAGTCCTTTGCCGACCAGTATCAGGACATGCTCGATAGCTATGAGAACCTGAAGCAGCAGTACGAGGATGCCTATGGCACCGAGCTGCCGAGCGATATTCAGGATGCGCTCGATAAGCTGCTGAGCGAGGATAACCTCAAGAAGCTGCAGAGCGTGCTTACGTGCATGTGTTACCTTCGCGATGCCGAGCGTGGCTTTGATATGTATGTGACCGAGGACGGCGTGAACTTTACGACGCTGACGACCAATGGCTTTAACGATCCGTATAACCATGGTCTGCGCACCTTTGCGGTGACCAACCAGGGTCTGTGCCTCGGTACCGCCAACCCGTTCAATGGCTGCCAGGTTTGGATCCAGCGCAAGGAGAATTCTGAGAATCCGATTGATCCCGGTACTCCGGATCCGACGGAGCCCACGGATCCCTCGCAGCCGGGTGGCGGCGATCAACCTGGTGGCAGCCAGACGGGCGGCAACGACCAGTCGAGCAGCACCACGACCACCGTCACGACGACCGCTAAGAAGACTCCGAAGGACGGCTCGCTGCCTCACGCTGGCGACTCGACCCTCACGCTGGTCTTGGGATTGCTGGTTGCAGCTGCCGCAGTACTTGGCATTGCTCTCGTCTTGCGTAAGCGTTCTCGTCGCTAGGCTCGACCACGCAGCTCGATGCCTTGGATATCGTCGAAGTTGATGGCGATATCCCTGAGTTTGAGCAGCTTGAATGCGGGTAATACTTCGTCGAGAATGCCCGTGCGGCTGCGATAGCCGTATGTATCGTAATAGGTGACACGAACCAAGTCGCCACGTTTGAGACCCTCGAGCTTTTTAGAAAGTACGAGGGCTTTTTCTTCCGTGAGCTCACGTTTTGACTCGACGGTGATTTCCTGCTTGCGCACGAGTTCGTAGTATCCCGTGAGGGCGGCAAAGGGCATAAACTGTGCGGCGCGGTTGGCGCGCACGGCACCGTTGGCAGTGAGGTTGGGGTCGGCGGCGCGGCGTCTGCCCTCGGGGTCCGCCAGGCGCTCGAAGGCGGTCGGCGGGCGCACGGGCTGCTGCTTGGGTTTAGGCACGATGTCCTCCAACTTGGCCGTTGCGTTCGCGCGCGGTGGCGCCGGCGGTAAAGCTTAATCCCTTGACGAGCGCGTTCTTGCCGTACTTGCCTTTCACGGCCAGGACGGCGCGCGCCAGGTCGCGCTCGCGCTCATCGGCCTCGATATCGCTGAACAGATCGATGGTGGCAAATTCCTCGGGCACAAGATTGCCAAATCCCAGGTTGATGCGCTTGACCGGTCGTTTGGGATCGACCGTTTGTGCCCAAAGGTCATCGAAATACCCCATGATTTTCTTAAACGAATTAGTGCGCTCGGGCAGCTTTCGCGAGGCGTTGGAGTGCGCAAAGAGTGCGGCATAGCCACCACGCGGTTTGCCGCCATGCTCTCCCACAAAGATGCCATCGATTGCCTGCGCTTCGCGCACCAGGCGACGCCTTTCGTCATCGCGCTGGACGGGCTTGGGAGCACGGGGCGCGAGCTCGGGGCCGTCGGTCGCTGCGGGCTCGATGCCCGAGGTGTTCGAGCGCAAGTGTCCGCAGCCGTCTATATACTGCGCCGTGCCGCTGGCGTTGAGCCGGCGTATGTCGGCGCGCTCGCTCGCGTAGCCCACAAAGAGCGAGATACTGTCGCAGACCACGTGCTTATCGACTAGATCCAACACGGCGTTGTCGACCATTTCGCGCAAGACGGTGTAGGCCTGCTCGTAGGCATAGCCCTTCGAGAGCACCTGTCCTGTGGTGGTCGAAGTTGCTTGCGGGCGATAGGCTTGGATATCGGCGATGGTTGTCGGCTCGCGCCCGAAGGCATGGTCGATGAGATATTCGGCATTGACGCCGAGCTCGTCGTAAAGCAGGTTTTCGTCGAGCGCCGCGACGCCCATCAGATCGTAGACGCCGTATTTCTCGAGGCGGGCTGCCACGCCGGGACCGATGCCCCAGATATCGGTGATGGGACGATGGGGCCAGATCTCCTTGCGAAAGGTCTCGTCGTCGAGTATGCCGATGCGGCTGGGTACGTGCTTGGCGGTAATGTCGAGCGCTACCTTGGCCTGGAATAGGTTGGGGCCGATGCCGACCGTCGCCGTGATGCCGGTGCGCGCGAGGACCTCGTCGCGCAGCGTGCAGGCGAACCCTTCCGCATCTGTGTGATAGAGGTCCAGATAGGGCGTCACGTCGATAAAGCACTCATCGATGGAGTAGACGTGCACGTCCTGGGGGCTGACGTATTCCAGATAGATACCGTAGATTTTCGCCGACACCTCCATGTAATGCTGCATGCGCGGTACGGCCGTGATGTAGTCGATGCCATCGGGAATTTCGAACAGACGGCAGCGATTGTGTATCCCGAGGTCCTTCATGGCCTGTGTGATGGCGAGGCAGATGGTCGTGCGCCCGCGCGATTCGTCGGCAACGACCAGGTTGGTGGTGAGCGGATCGAGCCCACGGTCGACGCACTCGACACTGGCGTAGAACGTCTTAAGGTCGATGCAGATATAGGTATGTTGCCCGTGCTCCACCCGTGCCCTCCCATCAAACACATGTTCTTATCGAATACCTGTTCGATAATACCCGCTCGCCCAGACATCGTCAAAACCTGCCGAAAAGGGACAGGTTTGTTTTGGTCGGTTATGAATTGGGTTTTAACGCAGCCCTAAAGAGCGCGAAACAGCTCGGAAAAGCTCCCTTCGTAGCATGAGCCTAACGATCGATACGGCCTACATGCACGGAAGGGTTGTGGGAATGATGGTCAACTATGGGTTTGGTATGCCGACGCGCCTTGTTGCGGATGGAGACGTGGCTCGCTGGTGCGGACGATTGGTTGCCCACTATGGCGGCACCAAGGCGCTGGTCGTGTTGGGCGGCGACAAGCATACGCGCGATGAACTTGTCTCGGCGGCACTTGGCTCGCTTGATCGAGCCCTACTCGAGCGTGTACTTTTCCGCTGCGGCTCGGTTGAGGGTGCCGGGGGAGACGAGCTGATCGACGAAGCCGTGGCCCTGGCGACCGACGAAGGCGTGGACTTTGTCCTGGCGATTGGCGATGCCGATACTGCCAGCTTTGCGCGCGAGCTCGCGCGTCGCATGGCGGCGCTCGATGCCGGCGAAGACGGCTTTGTCCCTTATGGATGCATTGTCTCGGAGGGCAAGGTGCCTGTCGTCGTGGGCGCCGGCGAGGTTCCCGTTTTTGCCATCATCGCGCCCGAGCTGCTGGAGGGCATCGGGTCTCCTCTGCGTGAGTTGCTCGGTAGCGTCTGCGCCGCGGCCTAATATTTGGCATAAAGGGATAGGTTATTTTTGATTGGTAAAGCGTTTGACCTGCCAAATTAAACCTGTCCCTTTTTGGTCGGTTGCCGTTTGGGGGCCGATTGGCAACGCTCGCTGATTATAGTCTTGACCTGCGCTAGAATAGTGGCATCTGAATGTCCGGGCGCATGGAGGCGTGCGCCCGTATGCTGAGGAGGACTCTATGGCAACTGTTGCCGCACCTATCGATGCTACGTCGACTGCCGCTTGGAAGGCGCTCGAGGCCCATCAGGAGAAGCTCGAGGCCGAGGGTATCGACCTCAAGGCCTGGTTCGCCGCCGATGCCGAGCGCGTGAACAAGCTGAGCTTTGACGCCGGTGACCTGCACTTCGACCTGTCCAAGAACCTGGTGACTGATGAGACCGTCAAGCTGCTGTGCGATCTTGCCCGCGAGGTGAAGCTCGAGGAGCGCCGCGACGCCATGTTCTCCGGCGAGCACATCAACACCACCGAGGACCGCGCCGTCCTGCACACCGCGCTGCGCCGCCCGGCAAGCGAGAAGGGCCAGCTCATCGTCGACGGCCAGGACGTCGTCGCCGACGTGCACGAGGTTCTCGACCGCATGTATGCCTTCGCCGAGCGCGTGCGCTCCGGTGAGTGGAAGGGTGTTACCGGCAAAAAGATCGAGCACCTGGTGTCCATCGGCATCGGCGGCTCCGATCTGGGCCCGGTCATGGCCTACGAGGCCCTGCGTCCCTACGCCGACGCCGGTATTGACTGCCGCTACATCTCCAACATCGACCCCAACGATCAGGCAGAGAAGCTCAAGGGCCTCGATCCCGAGACCACGCTCGTGATTATCGTCTCCAAGACTTTCACCACGCTCGAGACCCTCACCAACGCTCGTGAGGTCAAGACCTGGATGCTCGAGCAGCTCAAGGCTCAGGGTGCCATCGACGGCTCCGATGAGCAGAACGCCGAGGCCGTGGCCAAGCACTTTGTCGCCGTTTCCACCGCACTCGAGAAGGTCGAGGCCTTCGGCATCGACCCCGCCAACGCTTTTGGTTTCTGGAACTGGGTCGGCGGCCGCTACTCTGTCGACTCCGCCGTGGGCCTGTCGCTGATCGTCGTGCTCGGCCCCGAGCGCTTCCAGCAGTTCCTTGAGGGCTTCCACGCCATCGACGAGTACTTCTGCAACACCCCGCTCGAGAACAACGCCGTCGCGCTGATGGGCCTGCTCAACGTCTGGTACGTCAACTTCTTCGGTTCCAAGAGCCACGCCGTGCTGCCGTACTGCCAGTATCTGCACCGCTTCCCGGCCTACCTGCAACAGCTCACCATGGAGTCCAACGGCAAGCACGTCCGCTGGGACGGCAGCGCTGTGACCTCCGATACCGGTGAGATCTTCTGGGGCGAGCCCGGTACCAACGGTCAGCACGCCTTCTACCAGCTGCTGCACCAGGGCACCGTGGTGGTCCCGGCCGACTTTATCGCTTTCGCCAACACTGCCAACCCCGCAACCGACAGCGGCCAGGACGTCCACGAGCTGTTCCTGGGCAACTTCCTGGCCCAGACCAAGGCGCTCGCCTTTGGTAAGACGGCCGACGAGGTTCGTGCCGAGGGCACGCCCGAGCGGATCGTCCCGGCCCGCTGCTTTGAGGGCAACCGTCCGACGACCTCGATCTTCGGCGACACGCTGACCCCGTTCGCACTCGGCGAGCTCATCGCCCTGTACGAGCACATCACGTTTGTCGAGGGCACGGTCTGGGGCATCGACTCCTACGACCAGTGGGGCGTCGAGCTGGGCAAGCAGCTTGCCAAGCAGATCACCCCGGCCTTCCACGACGACGCCGCCAAGGCCGAGCAGGACGCTTCGACCCAGGCGCTCATCGAGTTCTATCGCGCTCATCGCAAGTAGTCTTTACGGCTGAGTTGGCTTATGGCTGAAAGGGGCCCGTATCCGTTGGGATACGGGCCCCTTGCTATTTGGATAGGATGGAATGTATCGGGAGGCGCCTCGACGGGCATCGCAATCGTCGAAGGCGCGCCGTTCATGTTTGGGACAATATGACATTTTTCCCGTTGCAAACAGCGCCGCCGTGGGTGTTCTGTATGATGGCTCAGACAAGGTTGTTCAATGACAGGGAGGCATATATGGCAATCAAAGCCATCGCAATGGATATCGACGGTACGCTCACCAACGACCAAAAGGTCATCAGCCCGCGTACGCGCGAGAAGCTGCTCGCGACGCAGGAGTCGGGCATTAAGCTCATCTTGGCTTCGGGCCGTCCCGCATGGGGGTTGCACGCCTTGGCGCAGGAGCTCGACCTTCAAAACCATGACGGTCTGCTAGTTGCCTTTAATGGCGCGCATGTGGTCGACGCTCAGACCGATGAGGTCCTTTTTGACCAGGCCATGCCGGCTGACGAGCTGCACCGTCTGATTGATCATCTGCGCAATTTCGACGTGATCCCTATGATTTCGCTCGGTCGCGATTTGCACGTCGAGGACTCGTACCATTGCATGATCACGCTGCCTGACGGCTTGCAGAAGAATATCGTCAAGTATGAGCGCGATGCGTGCGATCTTAAGATTCGCGAGGTCGAGAGCTTGCATGAGGTCGTGGACACTTATCCCGTGGACAAGCTGCTGACGGCGGGTGATCCGACCTACCTGCAGGCGCATTACGAGGAGATGTATGCGCCCTTTACCCAGACGCTTTCGGGCATGTTTACGGCCGACTGGTACTTTGAGTACACGGCGCCCGGTATCGACAAAGCCCGTGCGCTCGAGGGTGCCCTGCCCAAGCTCGGTATCGATGCCAGCGAGGTCGTCTCGTTTGGCGACGGCCAGAACGACAAGTCCATGATTGAGTGGGCCGGCACCGGTGTTGCCATGGGCAACGCCGTCGATGAGGTTAAGGCAGTTGCCCAGATGGTAACCGCCAATAACAACGAAGACGGTATTGCAGTGGCGCTGGATAAGCTGCTGGGTTAGAATCGCCGATTAATGCATGGTTTGGGCGCCTGCTTGCGGGCGCCCTTTTGTTAGGGAGGGTGCCGTGTCCGCATTTCCGTTCGACGCCGTTATCTTTGACATGGATGGCGTCATCGTCGATACCGAGTATTACTACCTGGGGGAGACCGCCGCGTTTGCCAAGGAGCTTGGGCTGAATCTAACCCAAGAGGAGCTAAACGGGCAGGTTGGCACCTCACATCAGTTCTTCCTGCATATGCTGGTCGATTGGTTTGAGCGCGCCGGTAGGGGGCATTTCACTGGCGAGGAAGCGTTGGCCCGTTGGGACGAGTGGGCGCATAAGCGCCCGCGCGACTATCAGGCTTTGATCAACCCGGGTGCCGTTGATACGATTCGAGAGCTGCCGCGCCGCGGCGTCCGTGTGGCGCTGGCGAGTTCGTCTCCCATGGTCAGCATCGAAGAGGTGCTCCATGCATGCGGACTGTCGGACGCCTTTGAGTACGTGGTGAGCGGCGAGCAGTTTAAGGAGAGTAAGCCCGAGCCCGACATCTACCTGCATGCGCTGGATCTGTTGGGGCTGCCTGCGGACCGTTGCTGCTGCGTTGAGGATTCGGTGCCTGGTATCACTGCCGGCAAACGCGCGGGGTTAACGGTGATTGCCAAGCGCGAGGAGCGGTTTGGCTTTAGCCAGGATGCCGCGGACAAGATCATCGACCAGCTGCCGGAACTGCTTGAGCTTTCTTAGGGGGTCTGTTGGAGGCTCTTTAGGGGTTCGTGGACAAAAAATGCCAAATATGAGTACTGTCACTAATTTAGTAACAGGGAAATTATGCTTTTAAGGCCCTGGTTGAGCGCCTGGGGGCGATTATAACCTGTTAAATATGGCTTTAGCCATGCTAAAACGCCTTGATAATGAACAGCTGTACATTATCAAGGCGTTCTTTTGTCACAATATAATGCTACTAGCTTTGCAGCAGTACTCATATTTGGCGTTTTTTGCCCACCGGGGTCAGTTGAAGTCAAATATGGAGTGCGAATTTCCTAAAACGGTTGATTCGACGCTCTCCTCGGCGCAGTTTTTAAGTTCGGCGATGTGCAGGGAGGCGCTTTTTAGCGATGTGATGAGCTGTCGCGCGCTTGCATCTGCTTGCGGTTCGGCTGGAGCGTCGGTTTCGAGCAGCAGACGGTCGAGTGGGATCTGTCGGGCGTATTCACGACCGCGCTTGGTAGCGAGCATCCGCTCGTTCACGGAAAAATAGCAGCCTGCGTTTCGCGCACGGTCGAACTCGTTCGAGGTGCCGCTAAACCAGTGGAAGATGATGGCGGGGGAGTTGGGGCTTGGGGTGAGTAATCCATATGACTCAAGGGCGTCCAGTACGGTTCCTGCCGAACGAACAGCGTGAATTGATATCACGCGCCCGGCAAGAGGATAGTGCACGAGTGCATTACAGAGCTGGTCGAGCGCCTGTGTTTGTAGCGGCTCGCTTCCGGCACAGCGCGCGGAAAAGTCGAGTCCGACCTCGCCGATAAAGCGCTCTTGTGCGGCGACCTTGCAAAGCAGATTGATTTCGGCGGCACCGCATCGTCCGTCGGCGAGCCACCAGGGATGGAGGCCGATGCCGGCAAAGATGTTTGAACGGCTACGGGCGCGCTTGTTGGCGCTTGCGAAGTCGCGCGGATCGACGCCGCAGTCAAAGAGACCCATGCCCAGCGCCGTCGCCTCGTCGGCAACGGCGTCCGGGCGAGCCATTAAATCGAGATGGCAGTGCGCGTCAAATAACTGCGGTGTCATTGCGGCACATCTCGTTAATCTAGGCGCTGGCCGTCGGCGCGCACGCGCTCGCACCCGCGCCCACTGATCTGGCGTATAACCTCGCCGGCGATCATCTGGCCCATGATGGGCGGCATAAAGCTCGCGGTTCCCAGCTCGGTGCGCTCGTGGATGTTGGAAGGGTCGCGGGGCTGGGTTTTAACCGATTCCTCGCAGCTAAACAGCACGTGCAGGCTCTTGATGCCGCGCTTTTTGCACTCTTTGCGCATGATGCGGCTCATGGGGTCGCGCACGGTGTCAAAGATATCGGCAAAACGCAAGCATTCGGGATGCAGCTTGTTGGCCCCGCCCATAGAGCTAACCAAACGAATGTCGTGATCTTGAGCATATTTGGCAATGGTGAGCTTGGCCGAGATGGTGTCGATGGCGTCGACGACGTAGTCGAGCTTGCCGCCCGTCTGCTCCAAAACGCTCGCGAAGAAATCATCGATGTTGTCGCTCAGCAGGTATTCGGTACGTTTGATAACGGTGGCGGCAGGATTGATATCGTGGATCATGGCTTCCATAACATCGACCTTGCGCTTGCCGATGGTGCTGTGAAAGGCGATGGCCTGGCGATTGATATTGCTGGGCGCGATGATGTCCTTGTCCAGAATTACAAAATGACCAATGCCGCCGCGGGCGAGTGCCTCGCAGCAGTTGGAGCCCACACCTCCGCAGCCGAGTACCAGCACCGTGGCATCGGCGAGCTTGTCGAGTGCCTCGCGGCCCATGATGATCTCGAGCTTGGCATCGCGCGTCTCGTTGGGAGTTGCGGCTGTGGTTTCGGTCATAGACATCCTCCGATGGGGAAGCGAATCGTGTTTTAGCTATCGCCATTATAGGTATTATCGCGATTCCATTTGAGCCCTAGGGGCTTGTTGAAATGAGGCAGTGATTCGCATAAGATGAAGCAGATGGCACCCGTTGCAGCGGGTTGGCCAACTCCCAAACACGTTTGTAGCGTGAGAAGTGGCCGTCTTCGCATTACGCGGGGGCGGCTATTTCATTCGACCTCCAATGTGGATGCCGAGCTCCACAGCCGCGATTACAAGCAACAACAACGTCAGGACATCGTTAATACTCATAGTCCATCTCCTTCTTGGGAAGAGGGAGCTGGCCCATCTGCTTCTGGACCCATTGTATCTAAAAACGAACGAATGTTCTATACATAACATTGCTATTAGATAATTAGACAAACATCTAAATATCGAGTATAGTGTGCACGTCGCGAGAGATAGCGAGAGGAGGTTCTATGCCGGGAGAAGGTTTTAAGGCGCTGGCGGATCCAACGCGGCGGCGCATTTTAGAACTGCTGCGCGAGGGCAATTGCACGGCGGGGGAGCTTGCCGAGCATTTCGATATCAGTAAGCCGTCGCTAAGCCATCACTTGGCGACGCTCAAAAATGCCGGGTTGGTGACCGACGAGCGCCATGGCCAAAACATCGTATACAGCTTAAACACCACCGTCATGCAGGATTTAATTGGCTGGTTTATGGGCTTTACAAACACTGAAGGTGATAAGGATGAATAACGAAAACAAGGGCATTCACCCCACGGGGGTATCGTCGCGCGTGTGGATTGCGCTGGTCGCTCTGTGCGTCGCCAATGTCGTAGCGCACCTCATGGTGATGCCGAGCTTGCCTGCGCAGATTCCCACGCACTGGGGCGCGAACGGCGCCGTCGACGGTTGGGGTCCTAGCTGGATGGCCTCCGCGCTCGGCGCGCTGCCTCTGGCGCTTCTCGCAATGTTCTGCGTGGTGCCGCGCATCGACCCCAAAGGCGAGGCATATCGAACCTCGGGCAAGTTCTATCAGGGCTTCGTAATCGCCTTCACCTTGTTCATGTGCGCCATAAGCTGGCTGGGAGAGCTTACGGTCTGGGGCGTGGTGCCGGCGGTCGGTTCGGTTAACGTGCTGATTTCCGGTGTTGTCGGTTTGCTGTTCATCGGCGTAGGCAACTACTTGCCGCGTGTGAAGCAGAACTATACGCTCGGTATCAAGACACCTTGGGCGCTTGCCGATCCCGAGAACTGGCGCCGTACGCAGCGTTTTGGCGGCGCCTGCTTTATGGTGCTGGGTATTGGCCTGATTGTGATGGGCGTGGCAGGCAGCGTGCTTTCGAGTGAAGTCGTCGCCGCGGTGATTGCGGTTCTGGCGTTTGGTTCGGTTGGAGCCGTCTACGTCTACTCGTATCTGTTGTGGCGCAAATCGCAGCGAGCCGCTCGTTAAGGTTGCGGAAAACTAGCGTACGCAGTTCATAGTATGTTCCGGGGGACTTTTCCCAGGTAGTATTAGGGGGTGTGGGCAACCATGCCCCTTTTTCGTTACGTTTCAGAGCTGGTTTCCTCATTTCGTTTCTACTAAAGCGAATCAAGAATAGGGAAACAGCAGGTAGAAAGGATAGAACAGGCAAATGGCAGAGTTTATCTACCAGATGTATCAGGCTCGCAAGGCCCATGGCGACAAGGTAATCCTTGACGACGTGACCCTGAGCTTCTACCCCGGTGCCAAGATCGGCGTCGTGGGTCCCAACGGCATGGGCAAGTCGACCCTGCTCAAGATCATGGCCGGCATCGAGGAGGTTTCCAACGGCGATGCCAGGCTCACCCCCGGCTACACCGTGGGTATCCTGCAACAGGAGCCGCCGCTCGACGACGACAAGACCGTCATCGAGAACGTGCGCATGGCGTTTGGCGACATGATTGCCAAGGTCGATCGCTTCAACAAGATCGGCGAGGAGATGTGCGACCCGGACTGCGACATGGACGCCCTCATGGCCGAGATGGGCAAGCTCCAGGACGAGATCGACGCCGCTGATGGCTGGGATATCGATTCCAAGCTCGGCCAGGCCATGGACGCCCTGCAGCTGCCCGATTCCGACATGCCGGTCAACGTGCTCTCCGGCGGCGAGCGCCGCCGCGTGGCCCTGTGCAAGCTGCTGCTCGAGGCTCCCGACCTGCTGCTGCTCGACGAGCCCACGAACCACCTGGACGCCGAGTCGATCCTGTGGCTCGAGCACTTCCTGCACAACTACCAGGGCGCGGTGCTTGCCGTCACACACGATCGCTACTTCCTGGATAACGTTGCCGAGTGGATTTGCGAGGTCGACCGCGGCCACCTTTATCCCTACAAGGGCAACTACTCCACGTATCTGGAGACCAAGGCCGCCCGTATCGAGGCGCAGGGCAACCGTGACGCCAAGCTCGCCAAGCGCATGGAGGCCGAGCTCGAGTGGGTACGCAGCTCGCCCAAGGCTCGCCAGGCCAAGAACAAGGCCCGTCTGGCTCGCTACGAGGAGATGGAGGCCGAGGCCCGCGCAAGCCAGAAGCTCGACTGGACCGACATCCGCATCCCTGTGGGCCCGCGTTTGGGCAACAAGGTGCTCGAGGCCCATCACCTGCACAAAGAGTTCGATGGCCGCGTGCTCATCGACGACCTTTCGTTCACCTTGCCGCGCAACGGCATCGTGGGCGTCATCGGTCCCAACGGCGTGGGCAAGACTACGCTCTTCAAGACGATTGTGGGTCTGGAGCCGCTGACTTCGGGCGAGCTCGAGGTGGGCGAGACCGTCAAGATCTCCTATGTCGATCAGAACCGTTCCGGCATCGATCCCGACAAGAACCTGTGGGAGGTCGTCTCGGATGGCCTGGACCACATGATGGTCGGCGAGACCGAGGTTCCGAGCCGTGCTTATGTGGCGAGCTTTGGCTTTAAGGGCCAGGACCAGCAGAAGCGCGCTGGCGTACTTTCCGGTGGCGAGCGCAACCGTCTGAACCTGGCGCTCACGCTCAAGCAGGGCGGCAACCTGCTGCTCCTCGACGAGCCCACGAACGACCTCGACGTCGAGACGCTGTCCTCGCTCGAAGCGGCGCTGCTCGAGTTCCCGGGCTGCTCGGTGGTCATTAGCCACGACCGCATGTTCCTGGACCGCGTCGCCACGCACATTCTGGCGTGGGAGGGCACCGACGAGAATCCGGGCAACTGGTATTGGTTCGAGGGCAACTTCGAGGCCTACCAGGCCAACCGCATCGAGCGCCTGGGCGAGGACGCAGCCCAGCCGCATCGTATTCACCGCAAGCTCACGCGCGACTAGTCGAGCTCAGGTGGCCTAACGAGAATGGGACGATAACCTTGAGGGTTATCGTCCCTTTTTGTTACTTGGTAGAAGGCTCGACTTTATCGATGGTCCAGGCGGCTCCGAGACCGCCGGTGGTGTTGCGGCGGATACGCACGGTGACTTCGCGGCGCTCGCCGGCCTGCGTGTAGCGCAGGGGGAAGCTTGCGCGGTTTCGCGCGGCCTCAATGGTGCCGCGTTCGCGGGCGATCCAGTAGTACTCGCCGACGATGCCGAGCGTGTCGGCGCCGTAGGGGAGATAGGTCGACAGCTGGTGCAGAAGCGGGCCGGGGCAGAAGACTTCGGTTGCGAAATCGACGGGGAAGTCCTCGGGGATGGCGGGCGCTGCAGGTGCGGGGGCCGGTACTGCAGCGGGGACCGGAGCCGGTGCCGGTGCGGGAATTTGGTCGCAAGCAGCGGCGGGCACGGATTCGATGACGGGTGCGGGCTCCGGCGTTACTTCCGGCTTGACCTCGGAATCTGCGGGCTTCACGGTGACGGGCGCGTCTGCAACTGCGGCTTCAACCTCAACCTGCGTCGCGTTCTCATTCTCGACGCTCGACTTTGCTTCGATGGGCGTGGATGCCATGGTGGTGATGCCGGCGTTGGCGTTCTCGGGGTCATAGACGACCGTAAGCGAGATGGCAGGCTGCGGCGTCTCGGGTCCCGGCGTCGACTCGGTAGCGTCTTGATCGGCGGACTCGTCGGGTTGATCGTCCTCGGCTTCGTCGCCAAAGACATCGCTGTTTTGGAACGCAGGCGTCTCGGGTTGGTTGGCGGCTTCTTCGGTTGTCGACTTGGGAGCCTCGTTGAGCTCCGCAGTGGCTTCCTGCTCTGATATGACTTTGGGATCGGTCGTGGCGGCGATTTCGGTTTCGGCTTCTGCTGTTACCTCAATGGCGACTTCGGTCTCTGTCTCGGGCTCGGGTTCCGGTACGGCTTCAACCATGGCTTCGGGCTCGCGACGCTTAACGTGCTTAGGGCGCACGGCCTTGAGGTCCTTCTCGCCGCGTTTTTTCTTTTTGTAGGACTGCTTGGCACCCTTGGCAGCCTTGGGCTTGTCCTCGCCCTTGGCAAGGGCGGCATCCCAGGTATCGTTGGCGATGACGGTGGCATACAGGCGACCGCCCTTAAAGACGGTCAGTCTAATGCAGTCGTCGAGCTCCTCGAGCAGCTCGCGCGTGGACTCGAAGCCCAGGTCATAAGCGGTCATGTCGCCGGCGGCGAGCGCCTCCTCGACCTGCGTCATAAACGTTTGCTTGCCGCACCCAATCGCGTCGCGCAGCAGACGATACAGATAGATGTGGTTGCCCAGCGATAGCGTGGGCGTAACTATTGTCTTGCTCATGGCAAATCTCCTCTTTACACACCAAAGCATCTTACCATCGCACGGTCCTTGCCATCTCGTCGCCCAAGGTAAACGGGCGCGACCGTTGCCGGTTCGCGCCCGTTATGCAGGTCGGTTATCTATGAGAGACAAACGTGCTTAGTTGCCCGATGCCGTGTCTTGGCTCGAGCTGTCTGATGCCGTGCCGGAAGCGGTTCCGCTCGAGCTGTTGGTGTTGCTATTGTCGGTAGATCCCGTGCCCGATACATTGCCGCTCGTCTGGTCGCCTGTGCTCGGTTGAGAGCCGTCAGTCGTTTGGCTTGAGTCAGTCGTGCTGGATTGCGTGCCACTGTTGGCCGTAGAGGAATCGGTGCCCTGCGATTGGTTTTGGGTGTTCGAGGACGAATTGGCAGAGGCAGAGCTGTCTTGCGTGTCGTCCGTCTGTGCCTGCTGATCCTGCGACTGGGTGTTGCCATTTGCATCGCTCTCGGTCGTGCGCGACGACAGGATTGGCTCGGGACGCTCGCCCAGACCCTCACCGGCAGTGGTGATAAGGATGGCGCCGGCGCAGGCGATGACCGCGACGATGGCGATGGCGATCGAGAAGATGATGACCTTCTTTTGCGTCTGGCTGCGCTCTGCCGCCGCCTTGGCGCGCAGGCTGTCGGGGGCGACACGCGCCGTGGTCGCGCGCCCTGCAATCTGGCGCATCTCCTGGGTAGTTGCGGCGCCGCCTAAGTGCTCCTCGGCATTAAACTCAACGGGTTCATAGGCGCCGGCGGGGTAGTCGACGTCGGCGTGCGTACCTTTGAGGGCTTTGGCGCTGGCAGAGATAAAGTGGCGGTAGACCTGCGAGGACACAACGGTGATGACCGAGCTCACGGCGGCGCCAATTACTGAACCGGCAATACCAATCTTGGAAGCAAGCGCGACGCTCGTGGCGGCGGCTGCGGCGCCGGCGATGATCTGGGGAATGGAAATGTCATCGAACAGGCCCTTTTTGGGCGCGATGGCCATGGTCTGTCCGATGGAATGGTTTTCGTGAACGCCGTTGTTGAGCGCGGCTGGTGTCATGACGCGCGTGCGCGGCGCGTCGGTGTACTTGGTTGTCATACGGGGCCCTCCCGGTGTAAATCTGCTTCGTTTCATGTAGCCATCAGGGTACCCACCAGATGTGAATCGTACGTGACATTTAACAGATATCATCAACTCATCAATTGCTCACCAAGTTGGTGGGATGCGGTTACACCCGGCGGTTGAACTACAATAGGGCTTGCTAATTGTTGTGAATGGCGTCTACGCACGGGAGCATTCTTATGAATCTTCACCTTTCTCAGTCTGATGGCTTTTTGCGTGTGGCGGCGGCGTCGCCGCGGATTCGCGTGGCCGATGTCGAGGGCAATACCGAGGTTGCGCTGGCGGCTGTTCGCGAGGCTACCGAGCGCGGCGTCCGCGCGCTGGTGCTGCCCGAGCTTAACCTGACCGGCTATACCGCGGCTGATCTGTTCCATAACCGTACATTGCTGCATGCCTGCGAGACCGCACTGGCACATATTCTCGATGAAACCCGCGAGCTGCCGATTGTCTTTACCATCGGTCTTCCCGTTGCAGTCGCCGAGAATATCTACAACTGCGCCGCCGTGTGCTGCGCGGGCGAGCTTTTGGGTCTTACGGCCAAGAAGTATCTGCCCAACTATGGCGAGTTCTACGAGCGCCGCTGGTTTGCTCCGGCGCCCGCAGATCCTGTGTGGGTCGAGTTTGCCGGTCAGGGTCCGGTTCCGCTGGGTTCGGGGCTTGTCTACCGCTGCTGTGATGAAGGTGCCGAGGACATGGTGCTGGGCGTTGAGGTCTGCGAGGACCTGTGGGTGCCGGCGCCCCCTTCGACCGAGATGGCGCTTGCCGGTGCGACGGTGATCCTCAACCCGTCGGCCTCGGACGAGATTATCGGTAAGGCAGACTATCGCCGCAGCCTCATCTCCAATCAGAGTGCGCGCCTGTACTGTGCCTATGCCTATGCAGATGCGAGCGAGGGCGAGTCCACGACCGACATGGTCTTTGCGGGCGAGAACCTTGTCTACGAAAACGGATCTAAGCTCGCCGCCACGAAGCTCCTCACCTGCGATATGGCCGTCGCCGACGTTGACCTTGACCGCCTGGTTGCCGAGCGCCGTCGCTCGACGACGTGGACGCGCGCGGACGATGCGCCGGAGGCCACGACCGTTGAATTTTCGTTTGAGGGCGTGCTGGCAGACGAACCTGTCCTGCACGATGCACTCGGCATCGACCGTGTCTTCCCCCGTGCGCCCTTTGTGCCGGCCGACCATGGCGACCTGGCCGAGCGTTGCGAGACCATCCTCGACCTGCAGACCGCCGGCCTCAAGACCCGCCTTGCCCATACGGGTACCAAGGCTGCAGTCATCGGTCTTTCGGGCGGCCTGGACTCCACGCTGGCACTGCTCGTGACAGTTCGCGCCTTCGATGCACTGGGGCTGCCGCGCACCGGTATCACGGCCGTGTCCATGCCCGGCTTTGGCACGACGCATCGTACCAAGTCGAACGCCGAGTCGCTCGCTCGCGACCTGGGTGTGAGCTTCCGCGAGGTTTCGATCCACGCGGCTGTGGAACAGCACTTCAAGGACATAGAGCACGATCCGACCGTGCAGGACGTGACCTACGAGAACAGCCAGGCCCGCGAGCGTACGCAGATTCTGATGGATCTGGCCAACCAGGCTGGCGGTTTTGTCATCGGCACGGGCGACTTGTCGGAGCTGGCACTCGGTTGGGCTGCCTATAACGGCGACCACATGAGCATGTATGCCGTCAACGCGAGCGTGCCCAAGACGCTTGTGCGCCATCTGGTGCGCTATGCCGCCGATGTCTTTGGCGGGCGCATTGCCGAGACACTGCTCGACATCCTCGATACGCCGGTGTCCCCCGAGCTTCTGCCGCCCACGGGCGACGGCGAGATTGCGCAGAAGACCGAGGATTTGGTGGGCCCGTACGAGCTGCACGACTACTTCCTCTACTACCTGCTGCGTTTTGGCTTTGAGCCGGGCAAGATCTACCGCATGGCACTCAAGAGCTTTGAGGGCGTCTACGATGCCAAGACCGTCCACACGTGGCTGCGTACGTTCTACCGTCGATTCTTTGCCCAGCAGTTTAAGCGCAGCTGCCTGCCCGATGGTCCCAAGGTGGGCTCGGTGACGCTCAGCCCGCGCGGCGATTGGCGTATGCCGAGTGACGCTAGCTCGCGTCTGTGGCTTGCGCAGATCGACGCGCTCAATCCAGTTGACTAAGGTTGGCTAAATTGAACCAATACGGGGTTTGCAAGCGTTACACTTTTGCAATCTGATGGCCCGTATCGCGCGGCGCTCTTGTCGGAGCGCCGCGTTTTTTATATCGAAAGGTGGCACCATGCAGGCATCGCAGCGTCTCGATCGCTTTGGCGCGGAGGTCTTCGCCTCGCTCAACAACAAACTTCTCGCGCTGAAGGCTCAGGGCAAGACCATTTACAACATGAGCGTGGGCACGCCCGACTTTAAGCCGTACGACCACGTGGTCGAGGCGCTCACGCAGGCGGCCCAAGATCCCGAGATGTGGAAGTACGCCCTGCGCGACCTGCCTGAGCTTAAGCAAGCCGTGTGCGATTACTACGAGCGTCGCTTTGGCGTTTCGGGCATTACGCCGTCCATGGTGCAGTCGTGCAACGGCACGCAGGAGGGCGTGGGTCATTTGGGCTTGGCTCTGCTCGATCCGGGTGACACCATTCTAGTTCCCGATCCGTGCTACCCGGTCTTTGAGGCGGGTGCGAAGATTGCCGATGCCAAGCTCGAGTACTATCCGCTGGTTGCCGAGCACAATTACCTGCCCTATGTGGCGGGCATCGATCCCGAGGTGGCCGATCGCGCCAAGTACATGATCGTTTCGTTGCCCGCGAACCCGGTCGGTTCGGTGGGCACGCCCGAGGTCTACGAGGAGATCATCGCTTTCGCTCGCGAGCACGACCTGCTGATCGTCCATGACAACGCGTACTCCGACATCGTGTTTGACGGCGAGCCCGGCGGCAGCTTCCTGCAGTATCCCGGTGCGCTCGAGGTGGGCGTGGAGTTCTTCTCGCTTTCCAAGTCGTTTAACGTCACCGGTGCCCGCATCGGCTTTTTGGTCGGTCGCGAGGATGTGGTCTCGGCCTTTGCCAAGCTGCGCGGGCAGATCGACTTCGGCATGTTCTTCCCGATCCAAAAGGCCGCCATCGCGTGCCTTAATGGCCCGCGCGATGAGGTCGAGGCGCAGCGTCTGAAGTACCAGGAGCGCCGCGATGCCCTGTGCGACGGTCTTGAGGGCCTGGGCTGGGAGCGTCCCAACGCGCATGGCTCTATGTTTGTGTGGGCCAAGCTTCCCGGTGGTCGCACCGATTCCATGGCGTTTTGCGAGGAGCTTATGGAGAAGGCCGGCGTTGTGGTGACGCCAGGCGCGAGCTTTGGCCCTTCGGGTGAGGGGCACGTGCGCATGGCGCTGGTCCTGCCGCCCGATCAGATCACTTTGGCTGTCGAGGCCATTCGCGAGGCGGGCCTGTATTAGAAACTTATTTCGGCTCGTCGATAGCTCGAAACCGATTTCGTACAGTTATTTTACGAATCCTGCAAATAATTTCGGTAAACGGTCGATATTTGACTGCGAATAGGAGCATAATCAAAGTCCCGATTGGATGTATTGGGATTACGGCAAGCCGCTCGGGTCGTTCCCGGGCGGCTTGTTTGTGGAGAGAGATGGGAGTTTCTAATGGTTAACGAGAAGAAGGTCGCTATTGTCGGCTGCGGTTTCGTCGGTTCGTCTTCGGCGTTCGCGCTGATGCAGAGTGGTCTGTTCTCCGAGATGGTCCTCATCGACGTGGACAAGAACCGCGCTGAGGGTGAGGCTCTGGATATCGCGCACGGCATGACGTTTGCCGAGCCGATGAAGATCTACGCCGGCGATTATTCCGATGTCGCCGACGCCGCCATGATCGTCGTCACCGCTGGCGCTGCCCAGAAGCCCGGTGAGACCCGCCTGGACCTGGTCAACAAGAACGTCAGCATCTTTAAGTCCATTATCCCCGAGATTAAGAAGTCCGGCTTCGACGGCATTCTGCTCATCGTCTCCAACCCGGTCGATGTTCTGACCTACGCCGCCATCAAGATGTCCGGCCTGCCCGAGGGCCACGTCATCGGTTCCGGTACCGTGCTCGACACTGGCCGCCTGCAGCAGATGCTTGGTGCCCACGTCGAGGTCGACCCGCGCGATGTTCAGGCCTATGTCATGGGTGAGCACGGCGACTCCGAGTTTGTCGCTTGGTCCAGCGCTCAGGTTGCCGGCGTTCCGCTGAACACCTTCTGTGAGCTTCACGGCCACCTGGAGCATGAGGCTGCTGAGAAGCGTATCGCCGAGGACGTCAAGAACTCCGCCTACACCATCATCGAGAAGAAGCACGCCACCTACTATGGCGTCGCCATGGCCGTCAAGCGCATCTGCACCGCTGTCATGCGTGATGAGCAGACCGTTCTGCCCGTCTCCTCGCTCATGGTGGGCGAGTATGGTCTGTCCGATCTTGCCATCTCCATGCCGACGGTCGTTGGCCGCGACGGCGTCGTTTGCCGCGTTCCCGTGCCGCTGAACGATGACGAGCAGCATGAGCTCACCGTCTCTGCAAAGGCCCTTAAGGACATCATCGACAGCGTCGACTTCTCCTGCTAAATCAAGCTCGCTAGAGCGAAAAGCTACAATGAAGGCGTCCGGGTCCACACGGCCCGGGCGCCTTTTTGGTGCAAAGTAACCTGACCCCAATGCACCATCCCTATACACCATGGTTGATGGGAGGGCCATGTCGGATTCGCCTAATTTTTTGACCTATGCCCAGACGGCGTTTGATCCGTTTGAGGAGCGGCCGTTCTGCGCGGTGGATAGCCTGGTCTTTGCCTGGTTGTCGTATTTGCGTTTGCCGGGTGATATGGCAGAGCTGACGAACTGGCAGGGCCTAGACGTACGCGAGCTGCTGCGTGCCGAGTGCTACCGGGACATGATTGACGACTTGTGGGATCCAGAGGGGAGCAGGGCCTTGTTGGAGGCCGTGGCAGCAAGCCCTCGCTACCGTGGCGTGCACGTTTGCGGCTATCGTGCCGTGAGCGATGTGGTGGCGACAGAGCAGTTTGCAGCCATGGCGTTCCGGTTTCCGGCGGGGTTTAGCTATCTTTCCTTCCGAGGGACCGACAGCACGATTGTGGGCTGGAAAGAGGACTTTAACATGGCGTTCCGGTATCCTGTGCCGGCCCAGGAATCCGCGGCGCGTTATGTGGACGAGGCGGCGGATGCGATCGACGGGCCGCTTTTGTGCGGAGGTCATTCCAAGGGTGGAAACCTTGCGGTGTACGGTGCGGCGATGTGCTCCGATGTCGCCCGTGCGCGAATCGAACGGGCGTATTCCCATGATGGTCCGGGCTTCGTCGAGGAGTTTCTGAACGGTAACGCCTTTGCCGATCTTTCCGGTCGAATCGACAAGACTCTGCCACGGTCGTCGATCTTTGGCATGATGTTCGAGACACAGGAGGACTATGCCATCGTTGAGAGCACCGAGTTCAGCCTGCTGCAGCACAATCCCTTTAGCTGGGTGGTTGATGGCCGCGACTTCGTGTACTGTGAACGCCTGTCCGCCGGTGCTCGATACGTTGATGGCTCCATTCGCGAGATGCTGCTTGCAGTGGGGCCTAGCGAGCGCGAGCGTTTTGTAGATGCGTTGTTCTCCGTGTTTGAGGCTACGGGTGCTGAGCGGTTTGCGGATATCGCTGGGAATCTGCGCGAGAGCCTGCCTGTGATGCTCCAGGCTGCGCAGGGCTTTGACGGAGATACGCGCCGCTTTGTCTCGCAGACCATAGTGGCAATCCTTAAATGCGCACTGCTGCCCAAACGACCCCAGATCGACATGTCCGCTGCCGGTAAGAGTCTGGCAGAACAGCTCGAGGCTTGGCAGTCCGAGCTCCTGCGCTAGCCATTGGTGCAAAGCAACCTGTCCCCGATGCACCAATCTTCGATGCGCTCGGGGAGGGCTCGACCGCTATACTGGTTCGTGCCGAAATCGATCTAGAACGGAATGCCGTATATGAAAATCAATCACGCGATTCTGCATATCCTGGACTTTGACTCTGCCGTCAACGTTATGAGCCAGCGCGAGCTCGATATCGAGAGCCGTACCGTGCGCAACTTCGTGACCACGCATCTGCGCCGCGCACGTACCTCGGCCGACAATAAACGCGCCACGTTTGCCGAGAACTCTGCGTTTGGCGGCGAGCTCAAGGGTTATTTCTTTGGCGAGCGCGAGTTCGTGGACCTGTCGCAGCAGATTGCGGAGTTTATCTCCTCCGAGCTCACCAAAGCCGAGAAAGCCGAGTCCACCGACGTGCTTGTGGCGGACTTTGATGACGATGAGGATGCCCGCTGGTTTGCCGTGATGCTGCTGGGCTCCAAGCAGGCTTTTATGCACGAAGTGGGCCGCGAGGAGGGGGAGGTGCGCAACGACATCGCGCGCCACTACGCTATTCTGCCAAACCCCTCGCAAAAGGTGCCGAGCTATGCCATCGTGCGCGCGAGTACCATGGAGATCGGCTACGTGGACAAGAAGCGCAAGATTGCCGGCGAGGACCGTATGCTTATCCCCGATGGCCTGCTGCAGTGCGACACGGGTGTATCGGGCAAGGAGGTCATCGACACCGTGACGCGCGTGGTCGAGGAAGTCGCCGAGGAGCATGGTGCCAATACGGCCGTGGCACTCGCCAAGGTTAAGGCTGCCGTTGCCGAGAAGGTTGAGGATGACGAGGAGCTGCCGCCTTGGGATATCGTCGATGAGGTCTTTGAGGACGAACCGGTCATCAAGGAAAGCGTGCGCGCGGCACTGACCGAGGAGAAGGTTCCCGAGCGCGTTCCCGTGGAGCGCAAGCAGGTCGAGCGCGCTGCCGTGCGCAATCACAAGATCCGTACCGACACGGGTATCGAAATCAGCTTCCCGGCCGAGATGGGTTCGAATTCCGAGTACATCGAGTTCGTCAACGAGCCCAACGGCCTTATCTCCATCGAGCTCAAGAATATCGGCAGCATCGAGAATCGATAAGTTGCGTTACGCCTACAGCGAGAAAGCAAAGGCCGAAGCTCCTAGGGGCTTCGGCCTTCTTGTTTGGGGATGAATTGCCCCGCAGGTTGAGCATAAGTCAGCGAAAACGCGGTTTGTCAAAACCGCGTAACTATTAAAGCTGGCGCAGACCCTCTTCCAGGCCGGTCTTGCTGTCGGTCTTCTCGTCGCGCATCTTGATGACGCGGGCGGGGACACCGGCCACGACGGCACCGGCGGGGACGTCCTCGACGCACACGGCGCCGGCGGCAACGACAGCGCCTTTGCCTACGTGCACGCCCTCCAGGACCACGGCATTGGCGCCGATCATAACGTCGTCCTCGATGATGACGGGCGTGGCACTGGCGGGCTCCACGACGCCTGCCAGCACGGTGCCGGCGCCGATGTGGCAGTTCTTGCCCACGGTGGCGCGGCCGCCCAGCACGGCGCCCATGTCGATCATGGAGCCTTCGCCAATGACGGAGCCGATGTTGATGATGGCGCCCATCATGATGACGGCATGGTCGCCAATCTCGACACGGTCGCGGATGATCGCGCCCGGCTCGATGCGGGCGTTGATACCCTTGAGGTCGAGCATGGGCACGGCGGAGTTGCGGCAGTCGTTCTCTACGTCGTAGTAGTCGATGGAGTCGGCGTTGGCGTCGAGGAGTGCCTTGAGCTCATCCCAGTCACCAAAGACGGTCTTGCCACGACGACCGCCGTAGACGTGCGCATTGCCCCACTGGACCTTCATGCCCGGCTTTTCGCGCACGTACAGTTTGACGGGCGTTTTCTTGGGCGCGGTTGCGATGTAGTTGATAATCTCCTGTGCATCCATCTCGGCTGCATTACTCATTTGCTGTCTCTCCTTTGAGTGGATCCGGTTGATACCTGGTTAGGCAAACATGACCTGGTCGAACGTATAGAAGCCAGGCTCGCGGGTGACGAGCTTCTGCGCGGCTGCCAGGGCGCCGTTGACGAAGATCTGACGGCTCGTGGCGCGGTGCGTGAGCGTGACCTCCTCGTCCTGGCCGAAAAAGCTTACCTCGTGCACGCCGGCGACGGTGCCGCCGCGCAGCGAGTGCATGCCGATCTCCTTGGGGTCGCGCGCGCCGCACATGCCCTCGCGGCCATAGACGGGGTGGTAGCCAGCCTCAGGCTCGGCCTCGACCACGGCGTCGAGTAGCAGCTTGGCGGTGCCGCTGGGAGCGTCGACCTTTTGGCTGTGGTGCGTCTCGACAATCTCGCAGTCAAAGCCGGGCAGCTCGCGCGTGGCCTGGGCAACCAGATGGCGCAGGGCGGCGATACCGATAGAGTAGTTGCCCGAGTGCATAACGCGGGCGTTCTGACCCAGCTCGCGCAGGCGATCCACCTGCTCGGGCGTATAGCCCGTGGTGCCGGAAACGAGTGCGGCACCCGTGCGCTCGACATAGGCGACAACGGCATCGAAGGTCACGACGTTCGAGAAGTCGATGATTACATCGGCGGCCGGTGCGCTCTCGAGCTCGGACAAGTCGAAGCCGATCTGGGCGACGATGTCAAAAACGGGCTCTCCAGCGGCGTTGACAATGCCCTCGGCGGTAGTGCGGATGAGCGAGCCCATGCGGCCCGTTCCCATAATGACGGTCTTAATCAAGCAGACCAGCTCCTTTCAGAGCATCGGTAAGTGCGGAGCGCGTGTCGTCTGCCATGGGGCACAGCGGCATGCGGTAGTTTGCCTCGATCATACCCATCTGGGCGAGTGCTTCCTTGACGGGGATGGGGTTGACCTCGCTAAAGAGGGCATTGATGAGCGGCTGGCCGGCAATTTGGATATCGCGGGCACGCGCCACGTCACCGTCCAGATAGGCGCGGCACATGTCATGCACGAGCTGCGGCTGAACGTCGGCCCACACACTGATGGTGCCCGAAGCGCCCAGGCTCATGAGCGGCACGGTAAGCGCGTCCTCGCCTGAGTACATGCGGAAGTCGTCGGACAGCAGGTGGGCGATCTTGGCCGCGTAGGCGACGTTGCCCGAGGCTTCCTTAATACCCATGATGTTGGGGTGCGCGGCCAAGCGCTCTACATTGCGCTCGCTGATGCCGCAGCCGCAGCGGCCGGGGATGTTGTACAGGATGCAGGGGATATTCACGGCATCGGCGACGGTCTTAAAGTGCTGATAGATGCCCTCTTCATTGGCCTTGTTGTAGTAGGGGGCGATGAGCAGCAGGCCGTCGGCTCCCAAGCCCTGGTAGGTGAGCGACTTGGTGAGCATCGTCTGCGTGGAGTTGGAGCCCGAGCCGGCGATGACGGGGACGCGTCCTGCAACATGCTTGACCACGGCGGCGACGACGGAGTTGTCCTCGTCATCGGTCATCGTGGCGCTCTCGCCGGTGGTGCCCAGGGTGAGGATGGCATCGGTGCCGTTTTGCAGGTGGAAATCGATAAGGCGTTCGAGCGCGTCAAAGTCGACGCTGCCGTCCTTTTTAAACGGCGTAACAAGAGCGACGATCGAGCCCTCAAGATTGCGGATGTCCATGTTCTTCTCCTTCGCGTCCGCGATCTGGATGCGTTTGTTCCATTGGGCGGCGACTGCCAGGCGCTCGTCTTGGGCGCGACGGCGAGCACTTTCGGCGCGCGACTTGGCCAGCAGCTCTCGGCCGCTCGGCAGCACGTCGAGTGTGGCAAAGTAATCGCCCGGGCGCTCGGCGCGGCGGATGAGGTCGGCCGAGCCATCGGGGCGCAGCAGCACCTCGGCGGAGCGCAGACGGCCGTTGTAGTTGTAGCCCATGGAGTAGCCATGCGCGCCGGTATCGTGAATCACGAGCACATCACCCATGTCGATATGCGGCAGCTCGCGATCGATGGCGAACTTGTCGTTGTTCTCGCATAGGTTGCCCGTGATGTCATAGGTGTTCGTGACGGGCGCTGTGGCCTTGTCGGCGCCGCCCGGCTGACCCATCACCGTGATGTGGTGGTAAGCGCCATACATGGCGGGACGAATGAGGTCGACGGCACTGGCGTCCACGCCGATATAGTCCTTGTAGATTTGCTTCTCGTGGATAGCCTTGGTGACCAGGCAGCCGTAGGGGCCCATCATAAAGCGGCCCATCTCGGTGCAGATGGCCACATCGTCCATGCCGGCGGGAACCAGGATCTCGTCGTATGCCGCGTGTACTCCCTCGCCGATGGCGCGAATGTCGTTGGCCTGCTGCTCGGGCAGGTAGGGGATGCCGACGCCGCCGGACAGATTGATGAAGGCGACGTGTGCGCCGGTCTCGCGCTCCAGGCGTACGGCAAGCTCAAAGAGGATGCGCGCGAGCTTGGGGTAGTAGTCGTTGGTGACAGTGTTGCTGGCAAGGAATGCGTGGATGCCAAAGTCCTCGGCACCCTTGGCCTTGAGCATGCGGAAGGCCTCGAAGAGCTGCTCGGTGGTCATGCCATATTTGGAGTCGCCCGGGTTGTCCATGATGCCGTTGGAGAGCTGGAACAGGCCGCCTGGATTAAAGCGGCAGCTGACCGTCTTGGGGATGGGTCCCGCAACACGCTCAAAGAACTCGATGTGGCTGATGTCGTCAAAGTTGACGATGGCGCCCAGCTTGTCGGCGAGCTCAAAGTCCGCCGCCGGCGTGTCGTTGGACGAGAACATGATGTCATGCCCCGTGATGCCCAGCGAGCGGGCGATCATGAGCTCGGTATAGCTCGAGCAATCGCAACCGCAGCCGTATTCGTTGAGAATGGAGATGAGCGCCGGGTTGGGGTTGGCCTTGACGGCAAAGTATTCCTTAAAGCCCGGGTTCCATGCGAAGGCGTCGCGCACTTCTTGCATGTTGCGGCGGATGCCCGCCTCGTCGTATAGATGAAATGGCGTGGGGAACTGCTCGACGATATGCTCGAGCGTCTCCTTGTCCACAAACGGCTGCTTGGCCGCATATGCCTCGTTGGGAGTCAATGACATGTCCCGTAAACCTCGCTATCCAGACGGCGCTACCTGCGCATCGAATCCGCATAGCGTGGACCCAATGTCCGGATAGCGCTCCCGCATTGCTGCAGACAGTCCTGCGGGTGTTTCCCGCAGGCCCACCAGGCTGTTCGTGCCCGAAAAACCCAGTTCGGCGGGTTTCGCCTCCCCACGGGGTCAAAGCCTGCCGGCTCGCCCGCGGCTCTTCGTGCCCGCGCCTCTATCAAGTGGTAAAGACCCTATCACGTTGCACTTTACCAAACAAGAGTATTCGTATATAACGTTTAAAAAATGCAGGGATATGCTGGAAATAAGGGCGCGGCAATCTTGCGGCACAATAAGATGACAACTGGCGCGCACCTATGAAAGGAACCTTTATGACCGAGCTCCAAGAACTCCGTCGTTATCGTCGCGACCTGCACCGCATTCCGGAGCTCGACTTCGATCTTCCGCAGACTATCACCTATATCGAGGGCGTGTTGGCGCCGCTCGCCTGCGAGGTGACCCATCCGTGTCGCAGCTGCGTCTGCGCTTTCTTCGATGCCGGCACGGGCGCCGCGCATGCCACGGCGATTCGCGCCGAAATGGACGCCCTGCCCATCGCGGAGGCAACGGGCGCGGCCTTTGCCTCGACGCATCCCGGTAGGATGCATGCGTGCGGTCACGACGGTCACATGGCCATGGCGCTCGCGGCGGCGACTTTTGTCGACCGAACGATTCGTGAGCAGCCGGGCGCCATCAAGCGCAACGTGCTCTTTGTGTTTCAGCCGGCCGAGGAAACGACCGGTGGCGCCAAGACGGTGTGTGAGAGCGGCGTATTCGAGCGCTACGGGGCGGATCGCATCTTTGGCTTCCACGTATGGCCCGATTTGCCCGCCGGCACGTTGGCGAGCTGTTCCGGTCCGCTGCTGGCGCGCTCAAGTGAGACGCACATTCATATCCATGGCACGAGCATCCATATCGCCAAGACCTACGGCGTTCCAGTCGAGGAATCGCATGATGCCGCGCTGGCAGCGGCCAAGTTCTTGGTTTCCGAGCGCGAGCTCATGGACGAGTTGGGTGCCGACGAGCCCTGCATTGGTAAGTTCGGCCTGCTGCAGGCCGGCACCGTCTGCAATGCGGTGGCGGGGGAGGCCCATGTGGCTGGCAGCCTGCGCGTGTTTACGGACGGTATGTTCGACCGTGCGCGCGAGGGTGTGTGCCGCGTGCTTGATGAGGCATGCGCTGCAACGGGCTGCACGTACGATCTCGACTTTGCCGAGGGCTATCCGCCGGTCGACAACGACCCCGAGCTGTTTGCCCGAATCGCGCCCGCTCTGCCCGAATTGCAGCTCGTGGACGAGCCGCTGCTAATCGCCGAGGATTTCGCGTTCTATCAGCGGCATCTGCCGGGCGTGTTCTTCTTGCTGGGCACGGGCGTGCCAGAGGGCCAAGACAACCCGAGTGATTCGGATGGCTGCCCCGCCTATGCAACAAGCGCCCTGCATACCGATAGCATGCTCTTTGACGAGGAAATCCTACTCAAGGGCCTCGATGTCTACAAACGATTGCTTGGCTTGGAGTGACGATGGAGCGACGCCGACAGTCTGCCGTGTATAGTCCTGGTGGGTGTGGGTGCGGCTTGCTGCTGCTCCCGGTTATTGCTGTGAGCATTGGCGTGATGTTTGCGCTTGCTGGGCTGGCTGCGGCGGCACTCGTACTGTTTATCACTGCCATCGGCGTGACGATTTGGCTCTGCCGCAATCGCGAGCGACGCCGTGCCGACGGTAAAACCAATGTCGGCTGGGTCATCTTTCTAATCATTGCGTACCTGCTGAGTGTCAGCTACCTTGTTTTCTTTGTCCTGTTGATGATCAGTGCCTTTACCGGGGAATCCGTCACGGTGGGTTGATCACCACTGGCAGACGGTCGCGCAAAGTGCGTTTGCTCGGCGCTTGGACAACTGCATTGGCCGTTTACCGCAACCTTAGCTCTCAGCTAATGAATTCAAGTTCAATCCTTCCTACGATGTGCTGTGTGCCGGCACGGTAGCCGGATCGTAGGAAGGATGAATAATGGCAAAAGAGGGAAAGAAGCCGATCGGCAAGATTGTCCTAGGCATCATCGTGGTGCTGGTTATCGTCGGTGCCGTGGGCTCTATGGGCGGCAACTCAACCGATTCGTCTGCGAGCGATTCGGCAAAACCTGCCGAGATGACACAGCAGGCTGAGGAGCAAAAAGAACCGCAAGAACCGTATACCATTGCTGACGAGGCTGAAGACACTTCCAATCAGTTTACCTATAAGATCACGGGCACGCTGACCAATAACACGGACAAGGAAAAGAGCTACATTCAGATTGAGTATGTTCTGTATGATGCCGATGGCAACCAGGTTGGAACGGCTCTTGCAAACACCAATCATCTGAAGGCGGGCGGCTCCTGGAAGTTCGAGGCGCTGGGTACGGTGTCTCCCGACCAGGTTGCTAGCTGGGAGCGTTCGGACGTAAGCGGTTTCTAGCATGTTGCATGCACTGGGGGAGGTGAAGTCGTATGCCCGATAAAAAGCTGACCGAGGAGTTGCTCAACGAGCTTCTCGATGCGCCGAACATCGATGGCTATATCAGGGAGCACGACTTTGCCGCCCCGTCGCTTTCGGACTATCTGAAGCAGCTGCTGCAGGAAAAGGGCTTGGAGCGTTCGCGCGTGGTTCGTATGGCCGATCTCAATGAGACCTTTGGCTATCAGATCTTTACTGGTGCGCGTCACCCGAGTCGCAATAAGGTGCTGCAGATTGCCTTTGCGATGGCGCTGACGCTCAAAGAGACCAACCGTGCGCTGACGGCTGCCGGGGTAAGCGTCCTTAACTGCAAGGATCGCCGTGATGCGATTATCATCTTTTGCATCGATCGCGGGTGTAGCCTCCAAAAGGTCAACGAGGAGCTGTATCGCTTTGGCGAGGAGACGGTGAGTTAGCGGCTGATATCTGAGCCGGCGGAGCTGCCGAACAACGATGCAAACGAACGGGGCGCGGATGCCATGGGGTGTCTGCGCCCTGCGCTATGATGGAGGCTATGGATACTCAGACCCCAACATATCCCGATGACGAGCTGACCGCAGCGCTTGCCGAGCACCTGGCGTCGCTCGATCGCGACGACAGCTATCGCGTGGAGCGTGTACTTAAGCGCTCGTCCGTTGAAACAACTGAGCTCGTGTACTTTGAAGGAACCGGCGGTGGTTCGCTCGGCCCCTTTGTCCGTAAACGCATCGATGCTTCGGCTCAAATCGGCGGGGCATACGAGCGTCTGTTTGCCGCTCAACGGGCGGGCAGGCGTTTTGAGCACCTGCCCAGAATCGTCGATTGCCGTCGTGTGGGCGACGAGCTTAACGTGGTTATGGAATATATCGAAGGAGAGACGCTCGGGGTGCTGGTGGACCGTCTGGGAGCCACCCCCGATTATGCATGTGAATTGTATCCTGCCCTTTGCGACGCCGTGGGCGAGCTCCATGCCGGTTTTGCAATGGCGGGGGAGACGTCGGCGCCGGTGATCCATCGCGACCTCAAGCCATCGAATATCATCGTGACAGGTGCGAGCCGTACGCTCGATGAGGGCCTGACGTTTTCATCGCTGGTGATTATCGACTTGGGGATCGCGCGCGTATGGCGCGATGGCGCCGATGCCGACACCGTCAAGTTTGGCACGCGACCCTATGCGCCGCCCGAGCAGTATGGGTTTGGGCAGACGAGTGTGCGCAGCGACGTCTACGCACTTGGCGCCCTGTTGTTCTTCTGCTTGACGGGAATCGACCCTAAACCAGGGCTCGACATGCGCGAGCAATGCGAGGCGCGTGGCATTCCCACTCCACTTGCCGATGTCATCTGCATGTCGATGGCGCTCGACCCGGCTAAGCGTTTTGCGAGTGCGGAAGCGTTGGGACGGGCTACGCGCGCGGCATACGATCTGAGTCGCCCCGTGCGGCCTCCTGCGCCTGCGCCTGTCCGTACTCCGGCCTCGGAGACGGTGTTGACGCCCCAAGGGCTCCAGAACCCCGCAGGGCTTCCTAGGCCTGCCGCCTCCGCTGCATGCGGTCTGCTCTCTCGCGTTCCGGAGTCTCTGGGGCGCATTTGGAATACGCTTGTCTGCTTCTCGCTACTTGTGTTCTTTGCCGGAAGTCACTTTGCCGTCTTTCACCCCACGGGAGCAAACCAAGGCTACCCGACGTGGCTTCTCATAATCGAGTATTTTTTCTTTGTCGATGGCCTTATGGTGCTTATGCATTTTGCGCTGCTCGATAAGCGCCGTCTTCGTCGGCGATTCGTACTGCTCGACAGCTATCGCGGCAAGAAACTCGCGAAACTCTGGCTCAAGGCATTGGGTGTGCTGCTCCTATGCATGATCGTCATAGTCGCGGTTGCCAATGCGACCGGCGTCGTCGATACCTCCGCTACCTAAAAGAAAAGGGCCCCATTGGGGCCCTTTGCAGTTGCACCTAGATGCGGTTCATCTGAGCGGCGACTTTGTTGTACCAGTCCTGCCACGTGGGCGGGCAGTACTTTTTGGCCGCTGCCGGGGTAAGGGTGGAGCCGTAGTTGGCGCCCAGATAGGCAACGTGAGCGGAGATGCCCTCGCTCCAGCTGCCAAAGCTGCGCCAACCGCCGCCACGGGCACTCCAGCCCCAGGCGTTGTAAGAATTGGCGCAATAAGCACCCTTGGTGCTCTCGATGCAGGCGATGGCGGGGGACCAACGGGGGTCGACACCGGTATTCCAGGCGGCGACGGCAAAGTTATAGCCCTGGCCTGCCATGGGGGAGCCGGCGAGATAATTGTCGATGCGGCTCGTCCACTCATTAATGAACGAATCGTAATCGGAACTACCGGTATTGGAGTTGTTCACCGTGGTGTCTATGGTGGTGTTGGTGTTGGTGGCCTGGCTGCTGGAATTGCCGCCGCTTACGCCCTCGCCCGAGAGCTTCTCGGCGGCAGCGGCCTTATCGGCCTCAAGCTTGGCAAGCTCGGCGGCATTTTCCTGCTCGGCTTTTGCCTGTGCCTCGCTGCGGAGCTGCTGGGCCTGCGCCAGCGCATCCTCGGCGTTTTTCTGCTCTGCCTCAAGCTGTGACTTGGCCTGCTGGAGCTCGGCCTTGTTCTGCTCGAGTTCGGTTTGCATATTATTGAGCTCTTCGATCTCGTCGACGCTCGAGCTCGTGATCTGGTTGGTGTATTTGCAGGTCGTGATGAACTCACCCAGGCTCTGCGCATTGACCAGGAAGCTCACGATGGGATTGGTGCCTTTCTGATACTTGTACAGATCGCGCATGGCGGAGCTTGCCTTGGCCTGCTGCTCGGGAAGTTTAGCCTCGATTTCCTCGATGCTTGCCTCATTGGAGTCAATCTGCTTTTGCAGGTCATCGAGTTTGGTGCGGGCGTCGTTGTAGGCGCTCGTGGCGGCTTCGATCTTCTGCTGGGCTGCGGAAAGCTGGTCCTGCGTTGCCTGCGAGGCGGCATACGCCGCAACGGGGGAGAGCATCGGCGTGGCCGTCAGCGCAACGGCGAGCGCGGCGCTCGTGATGATACGAGCCGGCTTCGACGCAATGAGCGCTGCGGTGCGATGATTCGAATGCTGCATCCAGTCCCTCTGCAATCAATCGTAGGTTATGGTTCGAACGGTATTCTACTACTGCTTTCGACCTCAACTTGAACCTTAAAGGTTCCAAAGGGTCAAGTTGAACTTGAGGCTTTGGCTTTGACCTGCAGTTATGATGAATTGTTGAGAAACCATAGAGTTCAACTTTAACGTTACGGAACCCTGTCGAGAGGGTTTTTGTTTATCAAAAGTCGCCTCATGTGGGGTTTTGCAACTACAAGGTCCCATCGCGGTGAGCTTGGCCTTCATGCTGGATAATTACGCCGATTGCCATAGATACGGTGGAGCTTTGGGTGCCGGCGGCTCGGCACGCTAGAATAAATCAGTTGCACAAAGACCGCCCGTCGTGTGGGCAGTTCATGATAGGAAGTTTCCATGGCATTGCAGTTTACAGAGCGCGAGTTTATTCCCGTGCTGCTCGGCGGCGACATCAACGCGTATTCGGTGGCGCGCGCCTTCTACGAGGAGTATCAGGTCAAGAGCCTGGTCTTTGGCAAGTATCAGACGGGCCCTGCGTATCGCAGCCAGATTATCGACTACACGCCTAACGTGGATATCGACACCATGCCCGTGATGCTTAAGACCGTCAACGGTATCGCTCGGGCACATGCCGAAAAGACGATTGTCCTGATGGGCTGCGGCGATAACTATGTTGCCCTGGTGGCCCAGGCCAAGGATGCCAACGAGCTGGCGGATAACATCGTTGCGCCTTACGCGCCCTATAGCATGCTTGAGCAGTGCCAGAAGAAGGAGATCTTCTACGAGCTGTGCGAGAAGCACGGTGTGCCCTATCCGCATACGTTTACCTTTACCATGGCGATGCTCAACGCTCAGGGTGAGGCTCCCGCCGAGGTGCTCGACCAGATCGACTTTCCCTACCCGATGATCCTGAAGCCTTCCGACGGCATCATGTGGTGGCAGCATGAGTTCGAGGGTCAGAAGAAGGCTTATGAGATTGCCGACCGCGCCGAGCTGGAGCAGGTTATCCGCGATTCCTATGCCAGTGGCTACACCGATGACCTGATTTTGCAGGATCGCGTGCCCGGCAACGACGAGTACATGCGCGTGCTCACCAGCTATTCTGACCGCAACGGCAAGGTTCGCATGATGTGCCTTGGTCACGTGCTGCTCGAGGAGCATCAGCCCCATGGCGTCGGTAATCACGCCTGCATCATCACCGAGCCCAATGATGAGCTTATGAGTGGCGTGCGCAAGCTGCTCGAGGACCTTCACTTTGTGGGCTATTCCAACTTTGACGTCAAGTATGACGAGCGCGATGGCTCGTTTAAGTTCTTTGACTTTAACACCCGTCAGGGCCGCAGCAACTACTACGTAACCAACAGCGGCTTTAACGTTGCCAAGTACGTGGTGGATGAGTACGTCTATAACCGCCCGTTTGAGCCGGAATTTGTGACGGCGAAGGACGAGGCGCTGTGGATGGTCGTTCCCATGGGCGTCGTCGACAAGTACGTCAAGGCTCCCGAGCTGCGCGCGAAGGTGCATCGTCTTGCCAAGGAGGGCAAGGGCGCCGATCCATCGTTTATGAAGGGAGACTTTGTCTTTAACCGCTGGTTGCGCATGTGGCACACCAAACTGCGTCACTATAAGCTGTTCAAGACGTATTACAAGTAGACGAGCGTGGCGCCCGTCCGGTATGTATCGGGCGGGCGCGGGTATGATACGCGCAATTGCGTGGGCGTCACCAAGGAGGCGGCGATGGAAAAGCTGGGAGTTATCGGCGGCATGGGCGCCGAGGCCACGTCGTATTACTACGACCAGGTGGTACGCCATACGGCGGCTACGTGCGACCAGGAGCATATCGACATGGTGGTGCTTTCCAAGTCGACCATGCCCGACCGCACGCTGGCCATCAAGACCGGTGAGCATACCGAGCTGCTGGCGACCATGAAGGAGTGTGCCCAAGCACTCGAGTCGCTGGGCTGCGCGCACATAGCGATTCCCTGTAACACATCGCACTACTTCTACGATCAGATTCAGTCGTTTACCAAGGTGCCGATTATCCATATGCCGCGCGAATCGGTGCGTTATGCCCTGGCGGGTGCGGTGATGGGGGAGTGCGAGTTCGATCCCAACCTGAGTATGCCCGCCGAGCCGGTGCACAAGATCGGCATTATGGGCACCGATGGCACCGTGGGCGCCGGCGTCTATGGCCGCGAGTGCGAGGCAGCGGGCGCTGAGGTCGTCTATCCCAGTGAGAAGCGCCAGGCCGACGTGATGTCGCTCATCTACGATGATGTGAAGGCCGGGCGCGAACCCGATATGGATAAGTTCGATCGCGTGATGTGGGAGTTCGCCCGCAGCGGCTGCGACCGCGTCATTCTGGCTTGCACGGAGCTTTCGGTGTTGCAGAAGTATCGCGAGATGCCCGAGATCACCCTCGATGCGATGGATGTCCTGGTACGCGAGTCCATCATCCGCAGCGGCGCCCTCTACCGCCTATAACCCTCGACCTGCCAAAAAGGGACAGGTTTATTTTGGCAGGTTTTATCTGGGAAAACAGTAAAGGCCTCGGCTCGTTTGGTGCGAGCCGGGGCCTTTTGCGTTTGCCGGTTGCTGCCAGCGATTGTTAGAACAGGAAGCCGATGGCGATAAGGGCGATGCTGACGATGAGCACGGCGATATCCAGGCTTTTGATGGGGTAGCGCTTATACGAACTCGCGCGCGTGCGCAGGTAGAAGCCGCGCTGCTCGGCAGCAAGTGCGGTGGCATCGGTCTTGCCCACACTCGAAATAAGCAGCGGCACGCACAGCGGCAGCATGAGTTTGAGTTTCTTGACGGGATTCTTAGTGTCGTATTCGACGCCGCGTGCAGTCTGCGCCTCCATGATGGCGTTCATTTCCTGGCCAAATACCGGCACAAAGCGCAGTGCCGTGGTAAAGGTGAAGGCATAGCGATATGGCACGTGCAGCACCTCGACGCAGGCGTTGGCGAGGTCGTTGAGCTTGGTCACCATAAGCATGAGGATGAGTGGCAGCGCCACGCCCAACAGGCGTAGGCAGGCCTTCGATCCGGTAATGAGGCCCGTGTCGGTGATAAAGCCCCACACCACGTTGCCGTCGCGCATAAAGGCCAGCTGAAGCACCAGCATGATAAGCGCGAGCGGAATCAGCAGCTTGAGTAGTGAGAGCAGACGGTCGACGACGCCGGCGTAGGCGCCCAGTGCAAGGGTGAGCGCCAAAAAGCCCAACAGCGCCACGTAGGTATCGGACAGGAAGATGCCGATGATGATGGCGGCGGCAAGGCCCAGTTTGACGACCGGGTTCAAGCGGTGCAGCAGTGTATCGCCCGGCATATAGTCGATGACGTTAACCACGGTGGACCATCTCCTCGGTAATGCGAACGATATCGGTGACCTCGCTCACCTGTGCAAAGGCAGGAGAGACGGAGGATGCCAGACGACGAGAAAGCTCTATGACCTGGGGTGGCTCAACGTAGGCTTGCTGCATGAGCTCGATGTTCGAGAACAGCTCGTGCGTGCGGCCGCGCCCGAGGATGCGGCCGTCGGCCATCACCACGATGCGCTCGGCAAAGTCGGATACGACTTCCATGTCGTGGCAGACCATGATGACGGCGCAGCCGCGCTCGGCCATGGTGCGCACGGTTTCCATGACGGTCATGCACTCACGGTAGTCAAGGCCGCTCGTGGGCTCGTCGAGCACCACGATTTTGGGCTCTACGACCACGACGGAGGCGAGTGCCACCATCTGGCGCTGACCGCGCGAGAGCGAGAAGGGCGCCTCGTCGGCCGGCAAGCCAAAGCGGTCGATGACGAGCTGGGCGCGACGCAGCGCCTCGGCACGGTCGATGCCGGCAAGCTCCAGGCCAAAGGCGACCTCGTCGAGCACAGTGTCCTTGCAGATCTGGCGGTCGGGGTTTTGGAAGAGGGTTGCGACTTCGCGGGCGATGCGGCTCGTGGGAGCGGCTGCGGTATCCAGTCCCGTGACACGCACGCTGCCCGAGGCGGGCTTAAGCAGGCCTGTGAGCAGCTTGGTGAGCGTGGTCTTGCCGGCGCCGTTTTGGCCGACGATGCCCACGAGCTCGCCGGGATAGAGGGTCAGGTTGAGGTCGTGGACGGCGGCGCCGCCATTGGGATAGGCAAACTCAACGCGATCGAAGGTGAGCACGGGCTCGGCGTCCTTGGCGTGCGGGCGCAACGACGGTGCGTGCGGTGAGCCGGCGGGTGCCTGAATGTCACTGCTTGCGTGTGCGGGGTCGACGATGCCCGTAATCAGGCGCTCGGCCTCATCAACATCCAAACAGGGAGTGCCGCTGGCCAGGCCATCGACCTCGAGGCTGTTGAAAATGCGCGTGACACGCGGGCAATCGACGCCGATGGCGCGGAGCTCATCGGCGTGTGCGAAGACCTCGTGCGGCTCGCCCTGTAGCGCGATTTCGCCATGATTGAGCACGAGTACGCGGTTGCAATACTCCGAAAGCAGGGCGACTTTTTGCTCAACGACGACGATGGTGATTCCAAGTGCGCGGTTTGCCTCACGTAGCGTCTCGAAGACCAACGTGGAGCTGGCGGGGTCGAGTGCCGCGGTGGGCTCGTCGAGAACCAAGACGCGCGGACGCATGGCGAGGATGGCGGCGATGGCTACCTTTTGCTTCTGTCCGCCCGAGAGGGTGGCGATCTCGCGGTCGCGCAGGTCGCTGATGCCGACGGTCTCGAGCGTTTCGCTCACGCGCTGCTCGATCTGGTCGTGGGGAACGCCAAAGTTCTCGAGTCCAAAGAGCATCTCGTCCTCGACGACCGAAGCGACCATCTGCGTGTCGATATCCTGCAGCACACTGCCGACGATTTGCGACACGTCGGTCAGCGAGACCTCGCAGGTGTCGTGGCCGTCAACCATGACGGACCCAAAGAACGTGCCGGTGTAGTGGTGGGGCACGGCACCCGACAGGCAGGCGGCAAGCGTGGACTTGCCGGCGCCCGAGGGCCCGATGATGCCGATGAAATCTCCCTTGTTCACGCTGAGCGAGATGTGGCTAAGCGCCTGCTCGGTCTGCGTGCCATAGGAGAACGAGACATCGTCGACGTTGATGATCGTTTCCATGGATACCTTTCATAGTCATTGGGGACAGTCTTAAATGACCAGTTGTTTAAGAACGTCCCCAAAAGCTAGTCGTTTGGGACAGTCTTTACCGATGGGACACTGTGGGTTAGTTGAGCTTCAGGGCCTTCTGGATGGGCAAGTAGAGGGCGCCGACCAGAATGGCGTTAAAGACGGCGGTCATGGCGACGACGGGCAACATGGCGGCGGCGAGCTCGCCGACCACGCCGAGCATGGCCATCTTGATGACCATGAAGATGGCGCCGGAGACAAAGGTGGTCACGAAGGTTGCGACGATGGCGACGGCAGGCTTGACCTGACCGTTCTTGCCGGCGGCGTTGACGATGCCGGCCATGAGCATGGCGGCGATGCCCTCGGCGGCAAAATCGACGAACGGCGAAGTGGTGGTGATCTGGATCACGGCAGCCGAGATGAGGCCAATGACGAGCGCCTGGCCGATGTTGGGGCGAACGACCAGGATGGTGAGGCAGAAGGCCGAGATGATGAACTCGGGGCTGATCATGCCGCCCGAGATGCCCGAGATTGCCTTGCCGACGGTGAAGTTGAGGATGAAGCCGGCGGCGAGCAGGATGGCGAGCAGGACGAGGGCGCGGACATCGAGTTTGCCGCGGTCGGCGGTCTGGACGGTGCGGGGCTGGGCGGCGGTGGTATTCTGAGACATGGTGAAAATCCTTTCGGAAGGGGAGTGCAAGAGAAAAGCGGAGGCGCGTGATGCGAATGCGATCGGGCTCGAGATAGAAAAAGGCCCCCGGTCGAAACCGGAGGCCTTCCAATCACCTAGAGCGCAAAAACAGGCGTGAGGGACTCACTGTCGACCGATCGTATTCGCATCACGCCACCACCAGTTGTTGAGAGACTTCATCGTGTTCTTCATGTTGGTGGCTCCTTTCGTGATGCCGTGGCGCGGTCGCACCTAGTTGCTGTTGCGCTGCACTATAGCACAGCGAAGTGTGTGCGGGGAAATCTTTTTTAAAAAGATTTCAGGCGGGTTTCCCGCCGGTCAAAAAGGCGGGTTAAGCGGGCGAGGCTGCCATTGCTGCCTTGCCCGCTCAGCTAGGACGTTACTCCTTGTTGCGACGGTAGAGGAAGTAACCACCGGCGGAGATGACGGCAACGCCAGCGATGGCGAATGCAGCCACCATGCGGCCATCAAAACGATCACCGGTGGTGGGCAGGCCGCCCTTGGTGTTCGTTTTGTTGGTGGTTACTGTGGTTGTGGTGTCCGACTTGCCAGGCTTCTCAGGCTTGGTGGTGGGCTGCTCGGGCTTAGCGGGCTGCTCGGGGGTGCCGGGCTGCTCGGGGGTGCCGGGCTGCTCGGGGGTGCCGGGCTGATCCGGGGTGACCGGATCGGTGGCAAGAGCATCCTTGGCGTAAGTGATGGACACCTTGAGGCCGTTGGTCTCGGTGTTCAGGTCGCTCGGGGTGAAGGGCTCGTCAAAGTTTCCGGCCTTCTGATAGGCGCGCATCTCCTGGAGCAGGGCCTTGCACTTGACGTAGGTGTTCTCGGTGGCAGCCTTGCCGGCCTTGTTGGCCAGAGCGGTGCGGCCCTCGGTGGTCGTCTCGGCCAGCATGGCGGCGTCGACTTCCTTGTTCTGTTCGATGAGCTCGTTCTGGAGTGCATCGAGGTAGGAGCGGACGCTGATACCAAGGGTATCGGGATTCTCAAAGCAGAGGGAGCTGATGTCCATGAGGACGTAGTTGATGGAGTTCTCGGGCTCCTCGTTGTTCACGATGTCCGTCTCTTTGCAGTGGTCGAAGGAGACGGTCTGGTCGCTGAAATACGGGCTAACCTCGGTAATCAGCGCGGAGTAGAAGGGGATGGCGACGGAGTACGCGGCGCGGGAGAGCATTTCCCACTGGATTGTTGCAACCTGGGGATCAAGACCGTTGCGAACCTGGAAGACGTGAATCTCGGTGTTGCGCTCGGTGCCGATGGCATAGGCACCGTCAGTGTTGGCGTTAAGGCCCGGGGTATTCTCGCCACGGTTACCGAGAGAGCGAATCATCTCAAAGGTAGTCCAGTCTTTCTTTCCGGGCTGGAAGAACAGCGGCTGCATCTCGTGGACCAAGGCGCCGGTCGTGGCGCGAGCCTCTTCGCGCTCGTCCTTGACGATCTCGTAGTCGGTGCCCTCCTGGAGCTCGTTGCCAAAGTAGTTACGGCCCTGGACGTAGCGGGTCCACTGGTGCATACCGGAATTCTGAATGGTCTCGCCATAGGTTGCGGCGACGTCGAACTTGCCGTCGGTGTACTCGGCAAAGCCCTTCTCCTTAGGCATGGACTCGATGCCCTCGGAGTGCAGGCAGTTCTCGGGGTCGTTGAGGTCGACATCGTAGTTGAGGTTGCCGATGTTGGGGTTGATCGAGGCGACGTCGTCGGCGAGCTTCATGCCGATCCACTGGTGACCGGAAAGCGCGGCAAATAGCCAGGTCTCGTTGTTGTCGGCGATGATGATCTGGTCGTTGGAGCAGACGCCCTGCTCGTCAATCAGGCTGCCGAGGAGCTCGACGCCCTCGCGGGCCGTGGCGCTCTCGCCCAGGATGACGCTGGCGTAGTTGTACTCGCCGATGCCGGTTTTAGTCAGGGGGTCTGCTGTCTCGGCATCTGCATTCATACTGGTGCTTAGCGTGGCGGAGCAGGATACGCCCTTCTCGTTGATGCCTGCTTCAGAGTAGGCATCCCAGCGGTTGTCCCACTGGGAGGGATGGTCGCGTACATAGGTGTAGCGATACGTGGTCTTGGTCGAGGTGTACATGAACGAAGACTCGTCCGAGCTGTACGTATGTCCCGGGCCGTGAGAGGGCTCAATGCCAAAGTGCTTAAGATAGCGCGGGCCATAGTCCTCGGAACGGCCGTAGTACGTGTTGCCGTCGGCCGTAAGGTTTTTGCCCATGTAGACCTGCGTGCAAGCGAGTGCAGAGGTCGGCATGGACATGATGGTTGCAGCTCCAAATGCAAGGCCTATGCCAAGCTTCTTGAGCGCGTTGACGGGGCGAGTTTTCCTCATTTTCCCTCCCAGCGTGCGAAAGCCCTCTGTCGCCAGAGGGCTTCAGCCAATAAAGACACCTCATTAGCGTAACGAACTGGAAACAATATTCATCTATGAAAGAAACTTACTCGATAAGCGTGATGAAATATGCGATGAGCGGTTAATCGTACTCAGTTTGCAGCTTTACTTTAATAAAGACGCCCTGTAATTACTGTAGCCGAATAAAGTAGCTGGGAATGCCCGAAATGAAAATCCCCCGCTGTTTGACGAATGCATAAACAGCGGGAGAGTCGATAACTGGATGAATATCATACCAATGTGGATTTACTTCTTTCGGCGGTGAATCACGTTGATGGCGTAACCGACGAGCATGGCCAAGACGATGACAATAAAGCCGATCAGGGGATTGTCGTTCATAGGGTCCTCCTATTTTCCGAGCGGGGAGAATTCGTCGACGATGAGGTCGAGGCATTGCGGAAGCGCGCGGGCTCCAAAGACGCCCGAATTGCTGGAGATAATCTCGCCATCGAACTGCATGCCCAGTGACGGGGTGCAGGTGATCTTGGCTTCCTTGGTCTGGATGATCTTGAACTGTGGGCGCCCGAGTACCTTGCCGGCGGGGTCAAGCGCAGCGGTGATCACGGTAGGCAGCAGCTGCACGGTGCGCACGGGTTCGATGACCGCAATGTCGACCATGCCATCGTTCATGCGGCAGTCGGGGAACAGGTTGATGTCGTTTTGAATGACCGAGGTATTGCCCGCCATGCAGCAGATGCCGTCGAGCTCCTCGACAATGCCGTCGTGCTCAATGGTAAAGTGCGCCACCGTGGGGTTGGGCGTGGCGAGAGCGGAGAGGAAGTAGGCGATCTCGCCGATGTCGTTTTTGGTGGGAGCGGCCTTCATCATGATCTCGGCGTCGAAGCCCGAGCCGGCGATGATGATAAAGCCGTGGCGCTTCTCTCTGCCGTTCTCGTCGAGCCAAAAGAGCTCGCCCATGTCCACTTTGACCGTGCGACCGGCGCGGCAAGCCTTGGCAAGCGCCGCCGCCTCAGGGGCATTGCCGATGTTGTTGAAGAACAGGCAGGCCGTGCCGGAGGGGAAGACGAGTGTGGGGACGCCGCATCCGCGCATCTGGTCGAGCACGTTGGAGACGGTGCCGTCGCCGCCCGAGACGACCACGCGGTCGAACTCGCGCACGTCTGCCACGGCGTCCTCGGGTTCCATGCCATCGCCGATAAAACGCATCACGACCTCGTCGCCGCCCTGCGCGAGGGCGTGCGTGAATGCGTAGATTTCATCTGAGCTGGGGCCCGATGCCGGGTTGTGGATGATAAGGCAGCGCATACTTACGTTCCCGTTCTGTGACTAACCGAGTATAGTTGTAAGACAATGCCGTTATCCTACCCGTGTTTTTCGGGCCTAACCTTATTCGATGGGTTGATATGTACATTTCCACACATCAGGCTCTACTCGACTTTTGCCAGCGCGCCCGTGAGTTTGACGCGATTGCCGTCGATACCGAGTTTTTGCGCGAGCGCACGTTCCATCCGCGCCTGTGTTTGGTTCAGATTGCCACCCCTGCCGAGAGCGTCGCGGTCGACCCTCTGGTGATCGACGACCTGTCGCCGCTGGCCGAGCTTATGGCCGACGAGAGCGTGACCAAAGTCTTCCACGCCTGCTCGCAGGATATGGAGGTTATGCTCCATACCGTGGGCGTGCTGCCGCGTCCGATTTTTGACACGCAGGTGGCCGCCGCCTTTTTGGGCGAACGCCAGCAGATTTCCTACGGCGCGCTCGTGCAGACGTTTTGCGGCGTCTCGCTGCCCAAGACCGAGTCGCTGACCGACTGGTCGCGTCGCCCGCTGACCGACAAACAGATCGAGTACGCGATCGATGACGTCAAGTACCTGATCGTCGCCTATACCGAGATGATGAGCCGCCTGCGCGAGCTGGGCCGCGTGGACTGGGTGCTCGACGAGCTGCGCCCGCTGGCTGACGAGTCGCACTATCGCGCCGATCGCCACGAGGCGTTCCGTAAGGTCAAACGCATCAATTCGTGCAGCCGTCACCAGTTGGGCATCGCGCGCGAGCTCGCCGCCTGGCGCGAGGACCGCGCCGAGCGCCGTAACATCCCGCGCAAGTGGGTCATGTCCGACGACACGCTGCTTGCGCTCGTTAAGCGCAATCCCGTGCGCGTTGAGGAGTTCCGTAGCATTCGCGGTACCGACCAGTTGGGGGAGCGCGATGTGGACGGCGCGCTCATGGCCATCAAGCGCGGCGCGAGCTGCCCGCACGATCGCCTGCCGCTCATGGTGCGCGGGCATCGCCAGATTTCGCCGGAGCTTGAGAGCGTGACGGACCTGATGTATGCGCTTATTCGCTTGGTTGCCGAGCGCTCGGGGGTGGCGACCTCGGTCATTGCCTCGCGCGATGACCTGGCCGATTACATCGAGCATCCTGAGCAAAGCCCCCTGCGCGAAGGCTGGCGTTTTGAGCTTGTGGGTTCGCGCCTGGACGATCTGCTTTCCGGCAATATGGGGCTCACCGTGAAGGACGGAAAGATTGAGTTGTTATAGGTATATAGTTACGCGGTTTTACCAAACCGCGTAACAGCTCGACGCTGCAAACGGCCGAGAGCGAGCAATCTGACGTTCAATCGTCGCTCGCGTACCAAAGTACGCGTCGCTTCTCTTTCACGTCACCTTGCTCGCTCTCGGCCGTTTTCGCTGACATTGCCAAAACATCGATGTTGATTTGCCTGCTGGGCGAGTGGGTAGAATGCCTCCAACGTGTAACTCGATTTGGAGGAATTCGCATGCCCTATTACTATGGATATGGCTTTGGCATCGACCCGCTGTACCTGCTGGTTGTTCTTGTCTGCACGGTGCTTGGCCTTGCTGCGCAGAGCTATATCAATTCGACGTACAAGACGTGGTCCAAGGTTCGCTCGGACGGCGACACGGGTGCCACGGTCGCTCGCCGCATGCTCGACGCCAACGGTTGCAACGCCGTGGGTATCAAGGGCGTCGCCGGTGAGCTCACCGACCATTACAACCCGCAGGACAATAACCTGTATCTGTCGGATTCCAACCGTTCGGGCGGCTCGGTCGCAAGCGTTGCTGTCGCTTGTCACGAGGCAGGCCATGCCGCGCAGCGTCAAAGCGGCTATGCCATGATGAAGGTACGTACCGCCCTCGTGCCGGTCGTCAACTTTACCCAGAACACCTGGACCGTCGTGCTGCTCATGGGCCTGTTTATGAACATCGCGGGACTCACGACCATCGCGCTGATCTTCTTCTCGTTTAGCGTGCTGTTCCAGCTCGTTACGCTGCCGGTCGAGATTGATGCCAGCCGCCGCGCCGTGGCGTACATCGAGCAGTCGGGCATGAGCTCCAAGCAGGTCAACGGTGCCAAGAAGGTGCTGACGGCCGCCGCGCTTACCTATGTGGCTGCGGCGCTCACCTCGATTATTCAGCTGCTCTATCTTATGGCTCGCTACAACAGAAACTCCAACCGATAACAAATTGGGTCGCTGGGTGCCGCGGGAATTTGTGTCCCCGCGGCGCTGTACTATGTGTTGGACTTGAATTTGCGCAGGGCCAGAGCCTTTGTGCACGATGACGAAAGGAGGCTGCGTGGCAGGCTGGAATCTAACCGGCAATAGCGTTTCCGCCGAGTTCGACGGTTCGGACGAGCAAGAGCGTAAAGAGCTCAGCGTGAGCCAGGCGGTAGAGATCGCCGCCGGTGCGCTCGATGCTATTCCGCAACTGACCGTCCTGGGCGAGGTCACGGGTTTCCGTGGTCCCAATGCCCGAAGCGGCCACTGCTACTTCCAGATTAAAGACGACTCGGCCGCCGTCGACTGCATCATCTGGAAGGGCGCCTATCTCAAGCGTACCTTCGATCTGCGTGACGGCATGCAGGTGAGCTTTAAGGGCAGCTTCAATCTCTATAAGGCCACGGGCCGCATGAGCTTTGTCGCTCGCTCGTTTTCGCTGGCGGGGGAGGGTCTGCTGCGTCAACAGGTGGCGCAGTTGGCCGAAAAGCTACGCCGCGAGGGACTGATGGACGAGTCCCGCAAACGCCGCATCCCGGTGTTTTGCTCACGCGTGGCGGTCGTCACCTCGCTTTCCGGTGCGGTAATCGACGACGTCAAGCGTACGCTGCGCCGTCGCAACCCGCTCGTCGAGCTTGTCTGCGTGGGCGCCAAGGTTCAAGGCGAGGGTGCGCCGGCCGAGCTCATTGATGGCTTGCGCCGCGCCGCTTCCATTACGCCGGCGCCCGACTGTATTTTGCTGGTGCGCGGCGGCGGCTCCTTTGAGGACCTCATGACCTTTAATGACGAGGAGCTTGCCCGCGCGGTGGCGGCTTGTCCTGTGCCCGTGGTGACCGGCATTGGCCATGAGCCCGATACCTCGATTTGCGACATGGTGAGCGACCGACGCGCCTCCACGCCCACGGCGGCGGCAGAATCGGTGGCGCCGGCTATGACGGAGTTGGCCGATGTGCTCGAGGCGCGCCATCAGCGTCTGGGTGCCGCGATGGCATCGATGATTGGGTCGGCCCAGGTCGACCTGGAGATGCTCGATCAGCGCGGTCGCCGTGCCTGGGATACCTATACGGCTCGCTTGGGTGATGCGCTCGATGCCGCTGCGTGTCGCCCGTGCCTCAACGACCCCACATTTATGGTCGAGCGTCGCGAATCGGAGCTTGCGCTGACTGCCGATCGCCTGTCGGGCGCCATAGTACGCTCGGTCGGGACATTCCGCTCCAACTTTGAGCGCTTGCCCGAGCGTCTGATTACAAGCACCTCGGGGCTCGATGGTAAGCGCCATGCGCTCACGCTTGCGAGTTCCCGCCTAGAGCATCAAGGGCGCACGATGCTCAATAATCCCGCGTCCGACCTGGGCCGTGCGGCAGCCTCGCTCGATGCCCTGTCGCCGCTCAAGGTACTTGCCCGCGGCTATTCCATCGCGTACAGCGATGATGGTGTGGCTACAAGTGCCCAGACCTTTAAGCCGGGCGACGCCATCCGCGTGCGCATGGCGGACGGCAACGTGTCGGCAACCGTCAACGCGGTCGAGTAGACCGCGTTTCACAGTGATAGACCCTTAGGAAAGGAAACAGATATGGCAGAGAAGACCCCGGTCGAGCAGCTTACGTACAAGCAGGCCTCGCAGGAGCTGGAGCTCATCATCCGCAGCTTGGAGTCGGGCGATATGGAGCTCGAGGAGTCGCTCGAGAGCTATACCCGCGGCGTCGAGCTCCTCAAGAGCCTGCGCCCCCGCCTGTCCGATGCCGAGCAGAAGGTCTCGGTGCTCCTTAAGGACGTCGACGGCAACGACGTGCTCGCCGACGGCGAAGCCGCCAACACCGACGACAGCCTCTCGTTCTAACCATTCCGACCAAATATAATCACCTTGGTCTGTGAGAAAGGAACCAACCATGTGCGATTGCATCTTCTGCAAAATTGCCAGCCACGAGATCCCCTCGACCGTTGTCTATGAGGACGATCAGGTCATCGCGTTCGACGACCTTAACCCCCAGGCGCCGGTCCACACGCTCGTGATCCCAAAGAAGCACTACGGCGACATCGCCGACAACGTGCCGGCCGAGACCATGGGCGCCATGGTTCACGCCATCCAGGAGGTCGCCAAGGCCAAGGGTCTGGAGGACGGTTTCCGCGTCATCTCCAACAAGGGCGTCAATGCCGGCCAGACCGTCATGCACTTCCACATGCACGTCCTCGGCGGCAAGAACCTGGGCGAGAACCTCATCTGAGGGCGCTTCTTCCTTGCATTGAAACGGAAGCTCAGGCATCGATAACTTATATATCAACGCAATAAACCCGAGCGCGAGGGCGTTTGGGTTTATTATTGAAGCGTATGTAACCTGGCGGCGCCACACCGCCTGTTAGTAGGGAGACACATGAACGTTCTGGTCGTCAACGCAGGATCTTCGACCCTTAAGTATCAGGTCATCGATACCAAGTCCCACAAGGTGTCCGCAAAGGGCTCCTGCGAGCGCGTCTGCTTTACCGGCGGTACCTTCACCCACGCTGCCAACGGCTCCAAGAAGGTGACCGAGAACATCGAGTTCCCCGACCACAAGGTCGCCATCGAGGTCGTCCTGAAGGACCTTGAGGCCAACGGCGTCAAGATCGAGGGTATCGGCCACCGTATCGTTCAGGGCGGTTGGTACTTCGGTGATTCCTCCCTCGTCGACGAGGACGTCCTCGCCAAGATCCGCGAGGTTGCTCCGCTCGCCCCGCTGCACAATAACCCCGAGGCCAACGTTATCGAGTACTGCCTCGAGCAGTATCCCGACCTGCCCAACGTCACGGTCTACGACACTGCTTTCCACTTCAATATGCCCGAGGTCGCCAAGACCTACGCCCTGCCCAAGGACGTCTGCGACAAGCTGCACATCCGTAAGTACGGCGCCCACGGCACCAGCTACCGCTACATCTCCAAGAAGGTTGCCGAGATGACCAACGGCGAGGCTCGCAAGGTCGTCGTGTGCCACATCGGTTCCGGCGCTTCCCTGTGCGCCATCGAGGACGGCAAGTGCATGGACACCACCATGGGCTTGACGCCGCTCGACGGTGTCATGATGGGCACCCGCTGCGGCTCCATCGACCCTGCTACCGTGTGCTACCTGCAGCGCGAAGGTGGCTACACCTTCGACGAGGTCGACGAGATGATGAACAAGAAGTCCGGCCTTTTGGCTGTGACCGGCGGCAAGACCAACGACTGCCGCAACGTCGAGGAGCTCGCCGCTGCCGGTGACCCCGAGGCCCAGCTCGCCTTCGATATGTTCGTTTACAAGATTGCCGCCAAGGCTGCCGAGATGGCCACTTCCATGTGCGGCATGGACACCCTGGTCTTTACCGCCGGCATCGGCGAGCACGCTCCGGCTGTCCGCGCCGGCGTGGCCGATCGTCTGGCCTTTATGGGCGTCAAGATGGACCATGCCCGCAACGCTCTGCGTGGCGACGGCGCTTGGTGCCTGTCCGCCAAGGATTCCAAGGTCAAGATCTTCGTCATCCCCACGGATGAGGAGTTCATGATCGCCTCCGACGTCGAGCGCATCGTCAACAGCAAGTAATTGCAAGAGGGGAGGGGCTGGACGACCAAGTGCCGTTCAGCCCCTCTTTTGCGCTCGTTGGGCGATATGCCTGATAGCTATTTATCAAGATGTGATAACTTCTTATTAAAATGCGGTCGCCTTAAGAGGTCTGCGTCGACCGTATCGCACTGCAAAGGAGTCTCATGAACGTACTTGTTGTCAACGCCGGCAGCTCAAGCCTTAAATATCAGCTTCTGGATACCGATACCCGCGAGGTTTTCGCCAAGGGCAACTGCGAGCGTATCGGCTCGGACATGGGTATCTTTGGCCACTCCGAGAACGGTGGCGCCAAGCAGACCGAGGAGGTTCCCTTCCCCGATCATCGCTCTGCTATCGCTCGCGTGCTCGAGGAGCTCGAGAAGACCGACTTTACGGTCGATGGCATTGGGCATCGTATCGTTCAGGGCGGCTGGCACTTCGATGATTCCGCAGTTGTTGACGACGAGGTCATGGCTAAGATCCTTGAGGTGGCCCCGCTCGCCCCGCTGCACAATTACGGCGAGGCCGCAGCAATCGAGTATTGCCGCGAGAAGTATCCGGAGCTGCCCAACGTGGCCGTCTTCGACACCTCGTTCCACATGACCATGCCCGAGGTCGCCTACACCTACGCGCTGCCCAAGGACGTGTGCGACAAGTACCACGTGCGCAAGTACGGCGCGCACGGTACGAGCCACCGTTACGAGTGGATGATGGCCAAGGGGATCCTGGGTGCGCGCTGCCACCGTCTGCTTTCATGCCATCTGGGCAACGGTGCTTCGCTTGCCGCCATTGAGGACGGCGTGTGCCGCGATACCACGATGGGCCTCACGCCGCTTGACGGTCTGATGATGGGTACCCGTTGCGGTTCCATCGACCCGGCCACCGTGTGCTATCTTCAGCGCGAGGGCGGCTACAGCTACCAGGAAGTCGACGACATGATGAACAAGCAGTCCGGTCTGCTTGCCATCTCGGGCATCTCCAACGATGCCCGCGACATCCGTACGCGCGCCTCCGAGGGCGACGAGCGCTGCCTGCTCGCCTTCGATATGTTCGCCTACAAGGCCATGCAGCAGGCCGGCTCCATGATCGCTTCAATCGCGGGCGTGGACACCATTACCTTTACCGCCGGCATTGGCGAGAACGACTGGTCGATCCGCAAGGCTTTCTGCGACTGCTTCGAGTGGCTGGGCGTGCGCATCGACAACAACAAGAACCGCGAGGCCGTGGGTAACGGCCCGCGGGTCATCAGCGCCGCCGGCTCTTCCGTCACGGTCATGGTCATCCCCACCGACGAGGAATACATGATCGCCCACGACGTCGAGCGTTTGACCAAGAACAACTAACGCATTCGTCTGTAATTGACAAAAAGGCCTCCAGAGCAACAGCCCGGAGGTCTTTTTACTAGCAGGCGGAAATTCCAGTTCCAAAGTGATCATCGCCGGCAACGCCTGCGCTCCCAGCAACGTCACCCATTCGTTCAGATCCTCAGCCCCAGCTCGTAGCCAAGCCGCCGTCCACTCCAGATGCTCTGAATGCTTCGTAGCAGTAGAAGGCCGTACGGGCTAACCCCTGAAAACATTCCGCAGACCAGAAACGCCCCCGTTCGTAGCTCCGAAGGAGCAGAACGGGGGCGTTTCATTGGTCGAGGACGTTTTCAGGGGTTAGCCCGTACGGCCTTCGGGCGAGTGCGTCCGCTACTCAGCCATCTGAGCCTGGACGGCGGTGATGGCTACGACACCCACGATGTCGTCGGCAGAGCAGCCGCGCGAAAGGTCGTTGACCGGCTTGGCGATGCCCTGCAGGATGGGGCCGTAGGCGTCGGCACCGGCGAAGCGCTGGACCAGCTTGTAGCCGATGTTGCCGGCCTCGAGGTCGGGGAACACGAGCACGTTGGCCTTGCCGGCGACAGAGGAGCCGGGAGCCTTGAGCTGGGCGACGGTGGGGACGATGGCGGCGTCGAGCTGCAGGTCGCCATCGATGGCGAGCTCGGGAGCCTTTTCCTTGCAGAACTTCACGGCCTCCTGGACCTTCTTGGCAACCTCGCCGCCGGCGGAGCCCATGGTGGAGTAGGAGAGCATGGCCACGTGCGGCTCAACGTTGCCCATGAAGGTGGACCAGGAGTGAGCGGAGGCGATGGCGATCTCGGAGAGCTCGTCGGAGGACGGGTTGATGTTGAGGCCGCAGTCGGCGAAGATCAGCGTGCCGTCGGTGCCGAACTGCGGAGTGTCGGTGCACATCACGAAGAAGGCCGACACCAGCTTGGTGCCCGGGGCGGTCTTGAGGATCTGCAGCGCGGGGCGCAGCGTGTCGGCGGTGGAGTGGCAGGCGCCGGAGACCAGGCCGTCGGCGTCGCCCATCTTGACCATCATGGTGCCAAAGTAGGTAGCATCCATCACCTGGGCGCGAGCCTGCTCGATGGTGACGCCCTTCTTGGCGCGGAGCTCGGCAAACTTCTGCGCGTACTCCTCGTGCTTCTCGGCATTGCGCGGGTCGATGACGGTAGCGCCGGGAACGTTGATCTCGTCGGGGTTGCCCAGGATGACGATCTTTGCCAGGCCCTCCTCGATGATCTTGGTGGCTGCGACGATGGTGCGCGGATCCTCGCCCTCGGGCAGGACGATCGTCTTAAGGTCGGCCTTGGCGGCAGACTTCATACGGTTAAGGAAATCGCTCATGTTACTCCTTACAAGCGTTTCGCTAAGCTCCAGGCGCCTGACTGCACACGAATAAACCCGCTGCTAGCGGGTTTACCTTTCAATAATGTACGCCGCGGTGCTTGAGCTTTCCTTGTGTGGCAAGCTCATTATAGGACGCATTAGCGCTATAATCGCTCTGATAAATATGTCTCGAAGAATGTTCGAGAAAAGCCCAGCTAACGAGCCCGTGGCTTTTGACAAGGAGTATCGATGCAGATTACCTCAGGCCTGCCTGAAGGCTTTAACGCCGGCGCATACGACATGATTGTTGTCGGTGCCGGATATGCCGGTGCCGTTTGTGCCCGCCGTCTCGCCGAGACCATCGGCTATCGCGTTGCCGTTCTGGAGCGTCGTAGCCACATTGCGGGCAACGCTTACGACTGCGCTGATGAGGCCGGGATCCTTATCCACGAGTACGGTCCGCACATCTACCACACTTTTAACGAGCGCGTCCATAATTTCCTGTCGCGCTTTACCAAGTGGACGGACTATCAGCACAAGGTGCTCGCCAACATCAACGGTACCCTTATGCCCGTGCCCTTTAACCACGCGAGCCTCAAGCTCGCCTTTGGCGATGAGCGCGGCGAGGAGCTGTATCAGAAGCTCGTGGAGACCTTTGGCAAGGACGTCAAGGTGCCCATTATGGAGCTGCGCAAGAAGAACGACCCGGATCTTGTCGAGGTCGCCGATTACGTCTACGAGAACGTCTTTTTGCATTACACCATGAAGCAGTGGGGCCAGACGCCCGACCAGATCGATCCCTCGATCACCGGCCGCGTTCCCGTCTTTGTGGGCGACGATGACCGCTACTTCCCGCAGGCCCCCTTCCAGGGTATGCCGCAGGATGGCTACACGGCGCTGTTTGAGCACATGCTCGACCACGACCTGATTGATGTGTTCTGCGACGTGGATGCTCGCGATCTCTTCGAGATCGACGAGACAACCGTCAAGGTCGACGGCAAGGTCTACGGCGGCGAGATCGTCTATACCGGTCCGCTCGATGAGCTGTTCAACCTCGACCTGGGCGCGCTGCCGTACCGCACGCTCGACATGAAGTTCGAGACGCTCGATATGGATCAGTTCCAGCCCGTGGGCACCGTCAACTACACCACGAGCGAGGACTACACCCGCATTACCGAGTTCAAGAACATGACTGGTCAGGTCCTGCCCGGCAAGACCACCATCATGAAGGAGTACTCCAAGGCCTATACGCCCGGCTCGGGCGAGACGCCGTATTACGCCATTCTTGAGCCCGAGAACCGTGAGCTCTATGAGCGCTATCTTGAGCGCGTCCAGAACCTGACGAACTTCCACCCGGTGGGTCGTCTGGCCGAGTATCGTTACTACGATATGGATGCCGTGACCAATTCCGCCCTCGATCTTTCGGATGAGATTATCGCCTGCCATGCATAAAGTCATAACATTCGGTATTCCCTCGTATAACGCCGCCAAGGACATGGACCATTGCATCACCTCCATCTTGGAGGGGAGCAATTACGCCACCGATATCGAGATTATCGTGGTGGACGACGGCTCCAAGGACGAGACGGCCGCCAAGGCCGACGAGTGGGAGGCCCGTTATCCTGGAATCATCCGCGCGGTGCACCAGGAGAATGGCGGCCACGGTATTGCCGTCCTTTCGGGTCTGCGCGAGGCGCAGGGCACCTACTACAAGGTCGTCGACTCGGACGACTGGCTTGACGGCGCTGCCCTTTCGACCATGCTGTCGATTCTGCGCGGCTTTGAAGAGCGCGACCAGCGCGTTGACCTGTTTATCTCGAACTACGTGTACGAGAAGGTTTACGAGGGTACGCATACGGCCATTGGTTACAAGTTTGCCCTGCCTCGAAAAAAGATCTTTACCTGGGACCAGATCGGCCATTTCCGTTTGGACCAGAATCTGCTCATGCACAGCCTGTGCTATCGCACGGATGTGCTGCGCGAGTCCAACCTGCCCATGCCGCCGCACACGTTCTATGTGGACAACATCTACGCCTACGTGCCGCTGCCGCGTTGCAAGACCATGTACTACGCCGACATCGACCTCTATCGCTACTTTATCGGTCGCGAGGGCCAGAGTGTCAACGAGGCCACGATGGTCAAGCGTCTGGACCAGCAGTTCCGTGTTACGCGTATCATGATGGAGTCGTACCACCTGTACAGCGATGTCGAGTCGTCGCGTCTGCGTTCGTACATGATGGGCTACTTCACCATGATGATGGCGATCTGCTCGGTGCTCACCAAGCTTTCCGACGAGGATTGTGCCGATGAGCGTCTGAAGACGCTGTGGGCGGACCTGAAGGCCTACGATGAGCGCATGTATCGTCGTGCTCGCTACGGCGTGGTCGGCTTCTTCACTAACCTCCGCGGTCGTGCCGGAGACAAAACCACACTCGGCCTATACCGTCTTGCCTCAAAGATCTTCAAATTCAACTAGTACAGAAACGCTCGGGTAACGGGGACCCCTGGTCCTTAACTTGCTACTTCGGACAGTCCTGCGCAAGACGAAGGCGCCACTGGCGCCTCCTTTGCGTGCGGAACTCGTATCAAGTTAAGGACCAGGGGTCCTCTGCTATGTCTCGCTTTATGTCAGGCAGCTGAATTTGAAGATCTTAGACGCGCGGTACACAGGGGCCTGGGCTGAAAAGATTTTGGTTGGTAGGTTGCCCGGTGGGGCTTGGTTATGTTTGTCGCGAGTTCCGCACGAGCCGAAGAGCACTTAATGTGCTCTTCGTGCGAGCCAGGACTGTAGAGCAGCAAACATAACCAAGCCCCACCGGGCAACCGGTCAGGTTAGGCTACTTCGCGGCGCCGGGGATGCCGTGGGAGGTTTTGGCGGTTTTGGCTCCGTTTACGATGGCGGTTTGCAAAGCCCTTACGGCGAGCATGCCCAGCAGGTCTAGGGGAACGGCGGCGTTTGCCTGGGCGCCCAGTTTGCCGCTGGCGAGGGTGTAGATGGTGTCGCCGTCGTTGGTGGTGTGCGTGGGACGGATGGCGTGTGCGTAGGCGTCTGCGGCCATCTGGGAGACCTTGGTGGCTTGTTCCTTAGTGAGTTCCACGTTGGTGACGATGCAGCTGATGGTGGTGTTGGTGCGGTCGAGCGGCATCTGCATGGATCCGGCGGCGGCAAAGGCTGCGAGTTCCATATCGACGATTTGGTCGCTATCGGCTGAGGCGCGCATGCCGGCGACCCACTCGCCGGTGAGGGGGTCGACAACGTTGCCGCAGGCGTTGACCGAGACCACGACGCCCACCTTGATGGGGCCGAGCGCCACGGCGGCAGCGCCAAGGCCGGCCTTCATGCAGGTGGCGGGGCCCATGAGCTTACCCACGGTAGCGCCCGTGCCGGCGCCTACGTTGCCCTGTTCGAGCTTGGTGGGGGTGTGGTCGAGCGCCTCGCGCACGGCGGCGATGCCGGCCTCAATGTCGGGGCGAACGGTGGGGTCGCCAAAGGCAAGGTCGAAGATACAGCTGGAGCACACGATGGGCACCTGCGTGGGGCCGACGGGCAGACCAATGCCGCGGCTCTCGAGTTCGCGGGCCACGCCGCTTGCAGCCTCGAGGCCAAAGGCCGATCCGCCCGAAAGGCAGACGGCGTGGACCTTATCGACGGTGTTTTCGGGACGCAGCAGGTCGGTTTCGCGCGATGCTGGAGCACCGCCGCGAACGTCAACGCCGCCGGTGGCGCCCTCGGGCGCCACGATTACGGTGCAGCCGGTGCCAGCCTCCTCGTCCGTATAGTTGCCAAAGCAAAAGCCATCGACATTGCAAACATCGATGGCTTCGAGCAGTGTGTCCATGTGTTCTCCTATCGGTTTTCCGCCGGGCCTTATGCCCGGTCGGGATCCGTACGGTACGGCAAAATTGTAGGCGCTGGGGGATACCCAGCGCCAGATGCAATTACGAGAGTTTTTGAATCGCGCGTGCGACGCGAGCGATGGGCAAGCCCACCACGTTGTAGAAGTCACCCGAAATATCGTGCACAAGCATGCGGCCGCCTGTGCCTTGGATGCCGTAGGACCCGGCCTTGTCCATGGGTTCGCCGGAGGCAACATAGCGCTCGATCTGCTCTTCGGTAAGCTCATAGAACGTCACGTCGGTCACATCGACAAACGACAGGCTCTCGGCGGCATGCGGAGCTGTAGCGTCGCCGGCTTTAACGATGCAGACGCCGGTTGCGACCTGGTGCGTGCGGCCCGAAAGCTCGCGGAGCATGGTGCGCGCCTCGTCCCCGTCTGCCGGCTTGCCCAAAATTTGGCCGTCAAAGGTGACAATAGTATCGGCCGCGACGGTCAGTTCGTTGGGCTCGGCATGCTCGGCGGCAACGGCGGCGGCTTTGGCACGCGCCAAGCGCTCGACGAGTGTAAGCGGAGCTTCGCCATCAAAAGGCGTTTCGTCGATATCTGCGGGAATCACGCGAATGTCATAGCCCGCCTCGCGCATCAACTCGATGCGGCGCGGTGATTGCGAAGCCAAAATCATAGCTGAATGCCCTCGGCGACCTTCTCGACGGCCTTGTCGCCGGCGAGCGTGCGCAGCAGCTCAAGCGCAAAGGGGAGCGACTGGGCCATGCCGCTGGCGGTGATGATGTTGCCGTCTTGCGTAACCTTCTCGCCGGTATAGGCGCCTTCGGGGAAGCTTTTCTCAAAGCCAGGGAAGCACGTGGCGTGGCGCCCCTCGAGTAGGTCGAGCTCGCCCAGGATAAACGGGGCGGCGCAGATGGCGGCAACGTGCTTGGTCGCGGCGAACTCGCAGACCACGTCGCAGACGCGCTGATCGGCACGCAGGTTGGTGGCACCGGGCAAGCCGCCGGGCAGCACGACGCAGTCGTACTCGTCAAAGTTGATCTCATCAAAGAGCGCATCGCAGGTCACGGGGATCTGCAGCGAGCTTACGACCTCGCGCGTGGGCATGATCGAGACAAGCGTGGCGCGCACGCCGCCGCGACGCATGACATCGACCATGGTCAGGCATTCAATAGTTTCAAAGCCATCGGCGGCGAGAACGGCAACGCTGGGCATAAGGGTTCCTTTCGTAAGGCGGCATACAATTAGCCGTCTTATACCCCGAAGACATGCGCTTGCCGCGCTCGATTTTCCATTGTTTAAAAAGGGACGGGGCTATTTTAGCTACCCCACTTGCAGGGTAGCTAAAATAGCCCCGTCCGAATTAGCTACCCTCACCCATCCTCAACAATCTCAATCTGTAACATCTAGACCCACTTTTGACCCCTAACTGTTACAGATCAAGACAAACGGAAACCGCCCCGACAAAACGTCTAAATCTGTAACATCTACGGACCAAAACCGGGTCTTACTGTTACAGATCGAGACAGTCCCCAACAGCACCGCCCCGTTCGGGGAAACGACCGCTACAGGTACGGCGGGCAGAGGCTCACTTTTTTCTTCGGTTTTTCTTGACGGAATCTCACCTGTTGTAGTACTTTGTCCCAGTCTAAAAACGCGTGGACTTTTCTGGGCGCTAGCCACCTTTTTGCCACGCAACCGAGCAGTCGGTTGCGTGGCTTTTTTCGTCTTGGCAGCAGGTACCACATGCACCGCCAGAAGACCGCACGAGCCCACCTTCCGACTGCAGGGAACAGACGCACGAGACGCGCATCTGCAAGACAGCAGACGGAAGGGAGCCTAATGGCAGAAACAAACACAATCAAGCAACAGACCGCCGAGGCGGGAGCCGCGGGCACGGGGCAGGTCAAGGCGGCGCTCCAGGTCTTTGCGGGCGGCGCCTGCTACGGCGCGATGGCCACGACCTACAAGCTCGCCTACGCCGCGGGCTTCACCTCAGCGCAGGTGGTGGCGAGCCAGGCGTGGTTCGGCTGCCTCTTCTTCGCCCTCGCCACGCTCGCAGGGCACGCACTCGGGCACCGCTGGCAGCGCGTGGGCTGGAAGCTCGCCCTCAAGCTCATGGGCCTGGGAGCCCTCACCTGCCTCACCTCAATCCTCTACTGCTACGCCATGAGCGTGCTGCCCGCCCCGGTGGCACTCACGCTCCTCTTCCAGTTCACGTGGCTGGGGCTCGTGTGGCAGACCGTCATGACGCGCCGGCCGCCGAGGCTCCTCCAAGTGGCCTCCGCCCTGGTCATCGTCTTCGGAACGGTGTTCGCCAGCGGCGTCTACAAGACCGGCATCACCGGGTACGACCCCGTGGCCCTGCTCTGCGCGCTGGGGGCGGCCGTGTCCTGCTCCCTCTTTGTCACCCTCTCCGGCAAGGTCGAGGCCCCCTGCTCGTCCGAGCAGCGTGGCGTCATCGTGTGCGCGGGCTCCGTGGTCATGTCGCTCACGGTGTGCCCGGACTACGTTGTCTCGGGCGTTCTCGCCCAGGGCATCCTGCCCTTTGCCGTCATCGCCGGCTTCTTTGGCATGCTCTGCCCGGTCTTGCTCTTCGGCATGGGCTCTCCGCACCTGCCCGCGGGTCTCTCCACTGTCATGGCCGCCGCGGAACTCCCCGCCGGCCTGCTCATCGCCATGATCGTCCTCGGCGAGCCGCTCGGCGTCGTCGAGTGGCTGGGCGTTGCCATCATCCTCGCCGGCGTGTGCCTGGCACAGGTCCCCTCCCTGCTTGGAGGCCGGGAGGCACGTCGCGCCGCCGCAGGACAAGCCATCAGCTAGTCACCCCTTCACGGGCGGCCCGCGCGCATCAGGGAAAGGGCCACGGGCCCGGCGCGTGAGGTCGCAAGGACGTTATAAAGCGTCCCCGCAGAGGTGGGGGCGCCAGAGAGAAGGAGGCACCATGCCATTTCCAAAAGGGTTCCTTTGGGGAGGAGCCACCGCTGCTAACCAATGCGAGGGAGGTTATGACGAGGGCGGCCGCGGTCTTGCCAATGTCGACGTCATCCCACACGGGTCGGAGCGCAACGACGTAAGTCGCGGCCTGAGGCGCATGCTCGACTTTGAGCCCGGGTACTACTACCCGGCCCAGACGGGCATCGACTTCTACCACCACTACCGCGAGGACATAGCCCTCTTCGCGGAGATGGGCTTTAAGGTCTTTCGCCTCTCCATCGCCTGGAGCCGCATCTTCCCCAATGGCGACGAGGAGGAGCCCAACGAGGCCGGGCTCGCCTTCTACGAGGACGTGTTCCGCTGCTGCCGCGAGCACAGGATCGAGCCCCTCGTGACCATCACGCACTTCGACTGCCCCATCCACCTCGTCAAGAAGTACGGCGCCTGGCGAAACCGCGCCCTCATCGAGCTCTACAAGCGGCTGGTGAAGGTGCTCTTCAACCGCTACCGCGGCCTCGTGCATTGGTGGATCACGTTCAACGAGATGAACATGATCTTGCACCGTCCCTTCATGGGTGCCGGCATCGTCCTCGAGCCCGGGGAGAATGCCCGCGAGGCCGAGTACCGCGCCGCGCACAACGAGCTCGTGGCGAGCGCCTGGGCCACCAAGATCGCCCACGAGGTCGACCCGGAGAACAAGGTTGGCTGCATGCTCGCCGCGGGAAGCTACTACCCCTACTCCTGTCGTCCCGAGGACGTCCGTGCAGCGCAGGTCAAGAACCAGGAGGACCTCTTCTTCGTGGACGTGCAGGCACGCGGGCACTACCCCGGCTACGCGCTCAAGATGCTCGAGCGCGAGGGCATCGACGTGGGTATGACCGCCGAGGACGAGCGCATCCTTGCGGAGAACACCGTCGACTTCATCTCGTTTAGCTACTACTCCTCGCGCTGTACCGCGGGCGACCCCGATTCCGTGGGCGGCGTCGCCGAGGGCAACGCCTTCGCCGGCGTAGAGAACCCCTACGTGCGCACGAGCGACTGGGGCTGGGTCATCGACCCGCTGGGGTTCCGCATCACGATCAACGACCTCTGGGACCGCTACCAGAAGCCGCTCTTTGTGGTGGAGAACGGCCTCGGCGCCTATGACGAGGTGCTTCCCGACGGCACGATCGAGGATGACTACCGCATCGCCTACCTGCGCGAGCACATCGAGGCCATGCGCGACGCTATCGAGCAGGACGGCGTCGAGATGCTCGGCTACACCACCTGGGGGCCGATCGACCTCGTGAGCGCGGGCTCCGGCGAGATGGAGAAGCGCTACGGCTTCATCTACGTGGACCGCGACAACCTGGGCAACGGCACGCTCGAGCGCAGGCGCAAGAAGAGCTTCTACTGGTATCAACAGGCCATCGCCACCAACGGAGGCGACCTGGGCTAACCACCCGGGCAATATCACTAAGGAGAAAATAATGGCAGAAAAATACGACGACCTGGCCAGATCCATACTCGAGAACGTAGGCGGCGCCGAGAACGTCGCCAGCGTCGCGCACTGCATCACGCGCGTGCGCTTCAAACTCAAGGACGAGTCCCGCGCCAACACGGCCAAGATCGAGGCCCTCAAGGGCGTCATCCAGGTCATCCAGGCCAACGGCCAGTACCAGGTGGTCGTGGGCAACATCGTCGAGGACGTCTACGACGCGGTCCTGGAGGCCGGCAACTTCTCGGGCGGCGCAAGCGCCGACGACGAGCCCCAGGGCGATAAGACCGTTGCCTCCGCCATCATCGACCTCATCTCTGGCATCTTCCAGCCCATCCTGGGACCGCTTGCCGCCGCAGGCATCATGAAGGGACTGCTTGCCCTCATCACCTACTTCGTCCCGGACTTTGCAAACGACGGCCTCTACACGCTGCTCTACACCGTGGCTGACGGCTTCTTCTACTTCCTTCCCGTCGCCCTGGCGTTCAGTGCCGCGCGCAAGTTCCGCATGAACGAGTTCACCGGTGTGGCAATCGGCGTGGCGCTCCTCTACCCGACGATGGTCGCCCTGACCTCGGGCGAGGCGCTCGGCAGCATCGACCTCGGCGTGGCCGGCACGTTCTCGTGGTACGCCACCGCCCTCGGGATCCCCATCATCATGCCCGTGTCCGGCTACGTGAGCTCGGTGATCCCCGTCCTTCTCATGGTGTGGTTCGGCTCTATCCTTGAGCGCTGGCTCAAGAGCTGGATGCCGGCTGCGCTCAAGATGTTCCTTGTCCCGCTCGCCACGATGACGGCCTCCATCGTCTTGGGCTACCTCATCATCGGCCCGGTGGCCACCCTCATCACCAACCTGCTGAGCGCGGCATTCTCGTTCATCTTCCAGCTCCCCGTGGTTGGTTCCGTCCTGGGCAGCGCCCTGGTTGGCGGACTGTGGATGTGCCTCGTCATCTTTGGCTTCCACTGGAGCCTCATCCCCATCTCCATCATGAATCTGAACACCCTCGGCCACGACAGCGTGCTCGCCGCCACCATCGGCCACGGGTTCGCGCTCGGAGCGGTCATCTTTGCCATGTACCTCAGAAACAAGGACGAGCGCTTCCGCGGCATCGCCCTTCCCGCGATGATCTCCGCCTTCTTCTTCGGCGTCACCGAGCCGGGCATCTACGGCATCGCCCTCCCCAACAAGCGCGCGTTCGTCGTGGCATGCCTGAGCTCCGCCGTGGGCGGCGCCATCGTGGGAATGACTGGCGCTCTCATGTACATCTCGGGCGGCCTCGGCGTCTTCAACCTGCTCAACTTTATCGACGGGACCCCTGGTGGCGCCGGGATCTCCCACATGATCTTCGCGATCATCGCCTCGCTCGTCTCTGCCGTCCTGGCCTTTGTTATCGAGTTCATCACCTACCGGCCCAACGACGATGAGGAAGGCACCCGCTAGCCTGCGCCCTCCTCAATCAGCTCTATGTAATTGAGGGGCAGTTGAGGTGGGTGAGGGCCGAGGGCGATCAAGGTGGCCGCCCTCGGCCCGGGACAACCTGCCAGAAGGCGTTTAGCTTTCTCGGGCGGCGCTGAAATGAACTGCGCCCCGATACTTGGACGGGTCAATTAGCGGCCTATGCCGCACATGGGGACTGATTTCGGAACTCCTCCGGGGTCAGTCCCTTTTGCTTAACCCGCCTCCTCTTGTTCCAGTGAACGGTATAGGCTTCGAGGTCCCGCTTGAACTCCTCGAAGCTCCGCCACGTTCGGCTCCTGTAGAATTCGTCCTTCAGGCGCCCGGGCAGCAGCTCCGTCGCATGAGCTTGCCCTCGCACGCCGCCGGCCCCGGCCGGGTCCGGGCACCCTTCGGCCTCCCGCTGGCCTTCGGCGCGCCCGCACCCCCTGTCGCAAAGCTCTGCTGCAAGAGTCCTCAGCGTGGCGTCGTGCCTGACTCTCCCGTCCATAAAGAAGCCCCCATTTCTAATGTTCAAGAAATGAGGGGCGGTTCAATTTCGGGACGGGGATTAAATAATCATTCGGAGCAAATCTATTTTTATCCCCGTGCCAGAAAAATCATCGGGCGTGGTCTGGGGCAAACAGTCTAGTTGCGCTTGAGGTGGACGACGGTTTCGCAGTGGAAGGTTTGCGGGAACAGATCGACCGGCGTGATCTTGACGGGGGAGAAGGTACCTTCCTCGACAAAGCGCTTAAGGTCGCGTGCCAGGGTGGCGGGGTCGCAGCTCACGTAGGCGACATCGCGAGCGCTCGTGCTGGCGATAAGGTCGATCGCCTCGGGGGCGAGGCCTGCGCGCGGCGGGTCGACCACCAAGACGTCGGCATCCTGGTCGGGGAACTCGCGCACCGCGTCTCCGCCAATGACGTCGACGTTATCAAGCTTGTTGATTTCCAGGTTACGGCGCAGGTCGCGCACGGCCGGGCCGTAGGCCTCGACGGCGGCGACGAAGTCGCAGCGGCGGGCGAGCGGCAGGGTAAAGGTTCCGGCGCCGCAGTACAGGTCCACGGCAAGCTCGTCTTCTTGCGGGTCGAGCGCTTCCATGACAAGCTCGATCAAAATCTCAGCACCCTTGGTGTTGACTTGGAAAAAAGACGGGGCAGACAAGCGCATCTGACCCTCGGCGATATTCTCGGTCCATGAGCCCTCTCCGGCGAGCATTTCGACCTTGGAGACACGGCGGGCCTTCTTTTCGCCCTTGCTCATCACACGCACGATGCTCGTGGGATGAGCGGCGACCGCCAGCACGCGGGAGACTTGCGAGCGCGGAAAAGAGCCCGTGGGCGTCCAGAGTGCAACCTCGAGCGCCTTGGTGCGGCGCGATGCGCGAATGCCCACGCGTTCGAGCCCTAAGTCATGGCTGCCGCTTAGATAGTTGAGTGCGCCGACGACCGATTTGAGCGCCTTGGGAAAACGTTTATCGAACAGCGGGCACGCATCGACGGTCACGATTTTGCTGGGGTCGACACCGTGCATGCCAAGGCGCACGCGACCGTTGACGACGGTCGGTTCGAGCTCGATTTTATTGCGGTAGCCCCAGTCGTCCTTGGTGTGGCAGATGGGCTGCACCAACTCATCGACCTGCTCAGGAGCGAACTTGCCGATGCGCTCGAGCGTGGAGCGCAGGTTTTGCTCCTTGGCGGCGAGCTGTGCCGTGCGTGAGAGATTGCCCCACGAGCAGCCGCCGCAGATGCCCACGTAGGGGCAGGGGGGCTGAATGCGATCGGGGCTCGGCTCCAGAATCTCGGTGGTGCGGGCGCGCATGAACGACTTGCCGTCCTGTACGACCTCGGCCTCGACGGTGTCGCCTGCCACGGCACCCTGCACAAAGACGGCCTTGCCGTTGTCGGCGTGCGCCAGCCCGTCGGCGCCGTAGGTCATCGATTCTATAGTGAGCTTCATATTCCTGCCTGTCATTCGCGGTCTTGTCCGCAACCATGGTAGCAGGGAAAAGCGCCCCGTATCTGGGGCATTCCTCAAATACGGGGCGCTTCTACAAACGTCTATTTCGTCTTGCCGGTAATGAGCGTCTTAAGGCCTAGGCCGATCAGGCCCAGACCCATACGCACGCGGCCGGGGCGATGGCGCTCGATGGCCTTGGTCTTGCCGGCGGGTTTCTCGCGGCGGGCGCTTGCATGGGGCGCGGACTTGACGGTCTGCGGCTGAGGCTGGGGCTGGGGCGCAGGCTCGGGTTCGGATTCCAGGTCGGGTTCAATGACGGTTGCCTGGACCTTCTGGACCTTGGGAACGTCCGCCTGGGGCTTGGGCTTGGGGCCCAGAACAGGTGCGGATTCCGGTTTTGCTTTGGCGACGGGCTCCGAAGCCACGGCTGCGGACTCGGCGTTGCGATAAGCGCGCTCCAACAGGAACTCCTGCGAGTTAAAGGGCTTCTCACCCTCTTTTCGCTCTACGGGAACCCAGGTGCCGTCGCTCGTCAGGCTACGTGCCTTCACGTTGTCGCGCAGCTGCACGCCCATGTACTCGTGCACCAGCGCGCGGCAGGTGGGGTCGAGCACGGGGAAGGCGATCTCCACGCGGTGCTCGGTGTTGCGCGTCATCATGTCGGCCGAGCTCAGATAGATCATGTCCGAGTCCACGCCAAAGGCGTAAACGCGTGCATGCTCCAAAAAGCGTCCGACGATAGAACGGACATGCACGTTCTCGGTCTTGCCCGGAACGCCGGGCTTGAGGCATGAGATGCCGCGGATGATCATGTCCACGCGGACTCCTGCACACGATGCCTCGGCGATCTTGTCGATGACCTCGCGGTCGGTGAGCGAGTTGAGCTTAAAGAACACACGGGCTGGCTCGCCAGCGAGGGCGCGCTGGATCTCGCGATCCAGGCCGCGCATGATGAGCGGCTTGAGGCCCACGGGCGCCACGCCCAGGAAGCGGTAATCGCCGCGCAGGTTGCCCAGCGACAGGTTGCGGAAGAACAAGTTGGCGTCCTCGCCGATGCCGGGGTGGGCGGTCATGAGCATAAAGTCGCTGTAGAGCTTGGCCGTCTTCTCGTTAAAGTTGCCGGTGCCCAACAGCGTCAGGCGTGTAAGCGCCATGCCCTCGCGATAGGTGAGCTGGCAGATCTTGGAGTGGCACTTAAAGCCTTCGGAGCCGTAGATGACGGTGCAGCCTGCCTCTTCCAGACGCTCGGCCCACTCGATGTTGTTCTGCTCGTCGAAGCGGGCGCGGAGCTCCATGAGCACCGTGACCTCTTTGCCGTTCTCGGCGGCATCGATCAGCGACTCGCACAGGCGGCTTTGCTTGGCCACGCGGTAGAGCGTGATGCGCAGTGAGATGCACTCGGGGTCGTAGGCGGCCTCGTGCACCAGATCCAGGAAGGGGTTCATAGCCTCATAGGGATAAAAGAGCAGCTTGTCGTGCTGAAGTACCTGCTCGCGGATGGAGCGGGTCATATCGATGGTGGGATTGGGCTGCGGCTTAAACGGCGTAAAGAGCAGCTCGTTGCGCAGGTGCTCGGGAATCTTGCCCTCGATGCCAAAGACATAGCCCAGGTTGAGCGGGATATCGCAGGTAAAGACCGAGCGACGCGGGAGCTCGAGCGCCTTGCGGATAGTCTTGAGCGTCGCTTTTTCGAGTGAGCCCGAGACGGCGAGCACTACCGGCTGCAGGCGCAGGCGCTTCTTGAGGATACGCTTCATGTGCTGGCGGTAATCCTCTTCCTCCTCGACGCCCTCGCCGTCCGGGTCGATATCGGCATTGCGTGTGACGCGGATGAGCGCGCGGTCGAGCGGCTTATAGGAGCCAAAGCAGCTGTCCAGGCAGGCGAGGATGACGTCCTCGAGCAGAATGTAGGAGTAGGTGCCGGTGGGCGAGGGGATCTCGACCACGCGGTTCATCGAGGCGGGAATCTCGATCAGGCCCAGCAGACTTTCCTCGTCGGTGACGCCGTCCAAGCCGCAGGCCAGGTAGAGCGCGCCGTTGCGCAGGTTGGGGAAGGGGTGGCGCGGGTCGATCACCAGCGGCGAGATGACCGGCGACACGTAGGCCTGGAAGTAGCGGGTGACAAAGGTGCGCTCCTCGGGCGTAAGCGAATCGATGCGAGCGCGGTGAACGCCTAGGGTGTCGAGCTTGCCCTCGATGCTCTTAAAGATGGACTCCCATCGGGTAAGGAGCCCGGGCATTTCGGTCATGACAGCATCGACCTGTTCGGAGGCGGTCATATTGCTCTTGTTGTCGACAGGCTGTTTTTTGAGCTCCGCCAGATCGGACAGGCCGCCCACGCGCACCATGAGAAACTCGTCGAGGTTAGACTCGAAAATCGACACGAACTTTAGACGCTCGAACAGCGGAACGGTCTCGTCGAAGGCTTCGTCAAGCACACGGTTATCAAAGCGCAGCCAGCTGAGCTCTCGGTTCTGCGTGTACGAGAAGTCGCGCGGCGGTTTGCGCAGCTTTGCGGCGGCTTGCTTTTTTTCGATTTTGCTCGGCATATGCATCTGTCCGTTCAGTCCCCGCAGGGGACGGTTGCCTAACACTATTCACTATTGTCTCAATTTAGTCGACTTGTGGCACGGACGTATTGTGCGAACGGTATCTTAACCTACTTCTTACGCTGTCAAGCCATAGAGCTGACGCCCGTCGCGTTGCGAAAAACGGTCTAGATCCTCACTCAACTGCTGAGTATGTGTGAATAAGAATGATAGATAGCTGAATATCATCGAATACAGGCAGAAACGTAAACAAGCGTCATTTATATACATAAAACCGTTGTAGATATGCAATTCTTAATCGAAAGATTGGAGTTGTAATTGCGAATGATTTTTGAGAAAAAAGAGCGTTTACCTTAGAAAAGCTACTTTAGAACGCCGAAGTGCATTATGGGGGAATCATATTCGATATACCGTTCATCGAACTTTGTTGACCGTTCGGGGGCGAGGTGGAATTGCGGTTGGAATTTGGATATAACTAGAGCTGTCAGTAAGCAGCACCCGTTACGGAAGGGTGCTGAGAGATTCGGCCGAAAGGCCCGAAAGAAAGGTAGGAGGCCATGACGAAAGGTCTGCACGTGCCTTCCGAGATCGGCAAGCTCAGGAAGGTCTGCCTGCACCGTCCCGGCGACGAGCTCCTCAACCTGCCGCCCGACGAGCTCGAGCGACTCCTGTTCGACGACGTCCCGTTCCTGGAGGTCGCGCAGCAGGAGCACGACACCTTCGCCCAGATCCTGAGGGACCAGGGCGTGGAGGTGCTCTACCTCGAGAACCTCGTCGCAGAGGTGTTCGACCAGGTCCCCGGCGCCCGCGCCGAGTTCACCGACCAGTACATCGCCGAGGCAGGCATCCGCGGCCAGCACATGCCGCAGATCGTCCGCGAGAAGCTGGACTCCATCGAGGACAACCTCGAGTTCGTCAAGAAGACCATGGCCGGCATGACCAAGGCCGAGATCGACATGCCCCTCACGGCGTCCACGACCCTCGACTCCCTGGTCAACTCCGAGTCCGAGTCCGACCTGATCATCGACCCGATGCCCAACCTCTACTTCACCCGCGACCCGTTCGCGGTCGTCGGCGAGGGCGTCAACCTCAACCGCATGTACTCGGTCACCCGCAACCGCGAGACCCTGTACGGCAAGTACGTCTTCAAGTACCACCCCGACTACAAGGACGTCTCCCTGTACTTCCGCCGCGACTGCCAGTTCCACACCGAGGGCGGCGACGTGCTGAACATCAACGAGAAGACCCTCGCCGTCGGCATCTCCCAGCGCACCCAGGCGGCCGCCATCGACGTCATGGCCCAGAACATCTTCTGGAACTCCGACTCCAAGGTCGAGCGCATCCTGGCCTTCGACATCCCCGTCTCCCGCGCCTTCATGCACCTCGACACGGTCTTCACCCAGATCGACGTCGATAAGTTCACGATCCACCCCGCCATCATGGGCACCCTGCGCGTCTACGAGCTGACCGCCGGCAAGAACCCGGGCGACGTGAACATCCGCCTGATCGAGGACACCCTCGAGCACGTCCTGGAGGACGCCACCGGCGTCGACCAGGTCAAGCTGATCCCCTGCGGCGGCGGCGACCCGATCGCGGCCTCCCGCGAGCAGTGGAACGACGGCTCCAACACCCTGTGCGTCGAGCCCGGCAAGATCTGCGTCTACGCCCGCAACACCGTCACCAACGACGTGCTGTACAAGGAGGGCCTGGACCTTCTCGTCGTGCCCTCCGCCGAGCTCTCCCGCGGCCGTGGCGGCCCGCGCTGCATGAGCATGCCCTTCTGGCGCGAGGACCTCTAAGGTTTTTAAAGACCCGTACAGGTCTTAATACAAACATCTAGCTTCCATTAGATGTCTCCCATTGGGGCGGTGCGGGTATTCGCACCGCCCCAATCTTGTATGAGGAACGTCAGCACGATTGGATGACTGCTTTTGTAAGGAACTTAGTCATGGATATCAAGACAATCGGCGTTGAGGAATGGCTCAACGTTTGGGAGAAGAGCGCTACGTGGGATATCGCCCAGTCGACGATTTCCTCGCTGACCATGGGCGAGCTTCGCGCGCTTGACGAGCAGGACGGCGCCACGTTTTACGAGCGCCTGGACCGCGAGAAGATGAACTACGGCTGGATCGAGGGTTCGCCCGACTTTAAGGCCGAGGTCGCCAAACTGTATCGCCGCGAGGTCAATCCCGACCACATCCTGCAGACCAACGGCTGCACGGGTGCGAACTTCAACGCCATCATGGCCGTGGTCGAGCCCGGCGACCATGTGATTGCCGAGTGGCCTACCTATGCGCCGCTCTACGAGATTCCGCGCACGCTGGGCGCCGAGGTTGAGTACTGGGAGCTTCGCGAGGAGCTCGGCTGGAAGCCCGATATCGAACAGCTCAAGCGCCTCGTTCACCCCAATGCCAAGCTCATCTGTATCAATAACGCATCGAACCCCATCGGTACGGTGCTTGATGCCGATACGCTCGGTCAGATTGCCGAGATTGCCCGTTCGGTGGGCGCCTACGTGCTGTGCGACGAGGTGTATCTGCCGCTCGAGAACACCGAGTCCTTTATGTCGATGGCCGACGTGTACGAGAAGGCCATTGTCACCAACTCGGTGTCCAAGACCTATTCGACGCCCGCGGCTCGCGTGGGCTGGGTCGTGGCCGACGAAGAGGTCTCCAACCGCATCCGCACCTATCGTGACTACACCATGATCTGCGGCGGCGTGTTCAACGACGCCCTGGCGACCTACGTGCTCGAGCACAAGGATAAGATCCTTGAGCGCAACCGTAAGATCGTGTTTGGCAACCGTGATATCGCTCAGGCATGGATCGATGCGCAGAGCCGCGTCTCTTGGACGGCGCCGCAGGGCGTATCCACCTCGTTTATCCAGCTGGATATTCCCGAGAACGATGAGGAGTTCTGCAAGCGCCTGCTGGCCGAGAGGGGAGTGCTGCTGGTTCCCGGCAGCCGCTTTGAGCTTCCCTGCGGCGCGCGTCTGGGCTACTGCGCGAGCGAAGACGCTCTTCGCGAGGGCCTGAGGCTTCTGGGCGAGGCGCTGGCGGAGTTTGATCGCTAGGATTCCGACGGCTCTCAAACCCACTCAAATCTGTCTACGATTATCGATAACAGACCCGTTTCCCATGAGGGGAGCGGGTCTGTTTTTCTATACCGAGAAGTCAAGTTGTTACAAATGAGGCCGTAAGGCGAGCCGGTGTTCGTTGGGCCTTATACTGAACTTCCGGTGAACGGTACCAAGCGTCTGGTAAACGGTAATATCCATACCAGAAATGAATAGGACAAACTTTTTTCTGAATAAAAATGAAAATGGTTGAGACGCGGTATGAATCGTTAATTCTATTCATAGCTTTATTAGAAATATGCAATTTGAGGGTGGTTTAATAAAGTTAAGTTCCATTTGCTATTTGTTTTGAAAAAGCATTTAGGCACGTAAATAAACTTTATTAAATCAAAGTGTGCCATGCGTGAAGTATATGTGTATGCCGTTCACCCCCTATAAAAAACCGTTCGGGGGCAAGGTGGAAGTATGGGCTGATTTTGGATATAAATATGTCGTCAGCAATAACGCCTCACACGGAGGGGCGCTAACGAATCGGCCCAGACAAAGGGCCCGAAAGAAAGGTAGGAGGCCATGACGAAAGGTCTGCACGTGCCTTCCGAGATCGGCAAGCTCAGGAAGGTCTGCCTGCACCGTCCCGGCGACGAGCTCCTCAACCTGCCGCCCGACGAGCTCGAGCGACTCCTGTTCGACGACGTCCCGTTCCTGGAGGTCGCGCAGCAGGAGCACGACACCTTCGCCCAGATCCTGAGGGACCAGGGCGTGGAGGTGCTCTACCTCGAGAACCTCGTCGCAGAGGTGTTCGACCAGGTCCCCGGCGCCCGCGCCGAGTTCACCGACCAGTACATCGCCGAGGCAGGCATCCGCGGCCAGCACATGCCGCAGATCGTCCGCGAGAAGCTGGACTCCATCGAGGACAACCTCGAGTTCGTCAAGAAGACCATGGCCGGCATGACCAAGGCCGAGATCGACATGCCCCTCACGGCGTCCACGACCCTCGACTCCCTGGTCAACTCCGAGTCCGAGTCCGACCTGATCATCGACCCGATGCCCAACCTCTACTTCACCCGCGACCCGTTCGCGGTCGTCGGCGAGGGCGTCAACCTCAACCGCATGTACTCGGTCACCCGCAACCGCGAGACCCTGTACGGCAAGTACGTCTTCAAGTACCACCCCGACTACAAGGACGTCTCCCTGTACTTCCGCCGCGACTGCCAGTTCCACACCGAGGGCGGCGACGTGCTGAACATCAACGAGAAGACCCTCGCCGTCGGCATCTCCCAGCGCACCCAGGCGGCCGCCATCGACGTCATGGCCCAGAACATCTTCTGGAACTCCGACTCCAAGGTCGAGCGCATCCTGGCCTTCGACATCCCCGTCTCCCGCGCCTTCATGCACCTCGACACGGTCTTCACCCAGATCGACGTCGATAAGTTCACGATCCACCCCGCCATCATGGGCACCCTGCGCGTCTACGAGCTGACCGCCGGCAAGAACCCGGGCGACGTGAACATCCGCCTGATCGAGGACACCCTCGAGCACGTCCTGGAGGACGCCACCGGCGTCGACCAGGTCAAGCTGATCCCCTGCGGCGGCGGCGACCCGATCGCGGCCTCCCGCGAGCAGTGGAACGACGGCTCCAACACCCTGTGCGTCGAGCCCGGCAAGATCTGCGTCTACGCCCGCAACACCGTCACCAACGACGTGCTGTACAAGGAGGGCCTGGACCTTCTCGTCGTGCCCTCCGCCGAGCTCTCCCGCGGCCGTGGCGGCCCGCGCTGCATGAGCATGCCCTTCTGGCGCGAGGACCTCTAAGTCTTTAACGTTCCGGTGCGGTCCCCCTACAACCGCACCGGTTTCGCCCGTCAAACGGGCACCACTTTTTAGTAATTCACTTTTTCGAAAGGATACGAACCATGGGTGTTAACCTCTCCGGCCGTAGCTTCCTCAAGCTCCTCGACCTCACCACCGAGGAGATCGAGTACCTGCTCAAGCTCTCCAAGAACTTCAAGGACATGAAGCGCGCCGGCGTTCCTCACCGCTATCTCGAGGGCAAGAACATCGTCCTGCTCTTCCAGAAGACCTCCACTCGTACCCGCTGCGCCTTCGAGGTCGGCGGCATGGATCTGGGCATGGGCGTCACCTACCTCGATCCGGGTTCGTCGCAGATGGGCAAGAAGGAGTCCATCGAGGACACCGCCCGCGTTCTCGGCCGCATGTATGACGGCATTGAGTTCCGTGGCTTTGCCCAGGACGACGTCGAGGAGCTTGCCGCTAAGTCCGGCGTGCCCGTGTGGAACGGTCTGACCACCGAGTGGCACCCCACCCAGATGCTCGCCGACATCCTGACCGTCCAGGAGAACTTCAACTACGACATCAAGGGCAAGACCCTCGTCTTCATGGGCGACTGCAAGAACAACGTCGCTCGCTCCCTCATGGTCGTCTGCTCCAAGCTCGGCATGAACTTCGTGGCCTGCGGCCCCGAGGAGTGCATGCCCGCTGACGACGTCATCGAGGCCTGCAAGCCCATCGCTGAGGCCAACGGCTGCACCATCAAGCTGACCACCGACGTCAAGGACGGCGTCACCGGTGCCGACGTTATCTACACCGACGTGTGGGTCTCCATGGGCGAGCCTGACGAGGTCTGGGCCGAGCGCATCGCTCAGCTCACCCCGTATCGTGTCACCTCCGAGGTCATGGCTATGGCCAACCCGGGTGCCATCTTCCTGCACTGCCTGCCCAGCTTCCACGACACCAACACCACCATTGGCGCCGAGAAGTGCGAGCAGTTCGGCATCACCGAGCAGGAGGTCACCGACGAGGTCTTCGAGAGCCCCGCTTCCAAGGTCTTCGACGAGGCCGAGAACCGCATGCACACCATCAAGGCTGTCATGTACGCCACGCTCAAGTAAGAGCATCTAGCATCTCGCTCGGGGTGCATTCCTGCGCACCCCGAGCGCTTTTGTCTGGTAAAAATCTCGCACCGAGCGACATGCACGGCACGGAAGAGCCGCTTCGGGCGAGATCAGTAAATGATTTATGAAGGGGGGATGAGAACTATGACTGAGACCGCTAAGAAAAAGCGCGGTATGCCTTCATCGTTCACCATTCTTCTTGCTCTGCTGGCAATCGTCGCGGTTGTTACCGTTATCGTCTCCGGTACGTCCGGTGGCGCGGTTACCGCTGCCCGCCTGAGCGATTTCTGCACCGCCCCGGTCAAGGGCTTCGCTGACGCTCTGCCCGTCTGCCTCTTCGTTATGATCCTCGGTGGCTTCCTCGGCATGATGACCGAGACCGGCGCCCTGGACAACGGCATTGCCGTTCTGGTGCAGAAGCTTAAGGGCAATGAGATCATGCTCATTCCCGTGCTAATGTTCATCTTCTCCCTCGGTGGTACCACCTATGGTATGTGCGAGGAGACCGTTCCCTTCTACGCCCTGCTCGCCGCCACCATGATGGCTGCTGGCTTCGACCCTATGGTCGGCGCTGCCACCGTCCTGCTCGGCGCTGGCTGCGGCTGCCTCGGCTCCACGGTTAACCCGTTCGCCGTCGGTGCTGCCGTCGACGCTCTGACCGGCGTTGGCATTGAGGTCAACCAGTCCATCATCATCGGCCTCGGTGCCGTCCTGTGGATTGTTACCACTGTTATGTCCATCCTCTTCGTCATGAGCTATGCCAAGAAGGTCAAGGCTGACAAGGGTTCCACCATCCTTTCGATGCAGGAGCTCAAGGACGCCGAAGAGGCTCACGGCAAGGCTGCTTCCGAGGTTCACAAAGAGGTCAAGCTCACCGGTCGTCAGAAGGGTGTTCTGATCGCCTTTGCCTTCACCTTCGTCGTCATGATCGTCGGCTTCATCCCGCTGGCCGACCTCAACGAGGGCGTCGCCAACTTCTTCGATGCTGGCGCTGTCTATGACGCCGACGGTAACGCCATCGTTCAGGGCTGGTCTGCCCTGATCACCGGCCTGCCCATTGGCCAGTGGTACTTCGACGAGGCTTCCACCTGGTTCTTCCTCATGGCTGTCCTGATCGGTATCATCGGTGGCCTCTCCGAGAAGCAGATCGTCAACACCTTCATCACCGGCGCTGCCGACATGATGTCCGTTGTCCTCGTCATCGCTCTTGCCCGTGGTATCTCCGTCCTCATGGCTAGCACCGGCCTCGACGTCTACGTCCTCGACGCTGCCGCCAATGCTCTGGCTGGCCTGTCCGGCGTGATCTTCGCTCCCATGAGCTTCCTGGTCTACTTTGGCCTGTCCTTCCTGATCCCCTCGACCTCCGGTATGGCTACTGTCTCCATGCCCATCATGGGACCGCTGGCTGTTAAGCTCGGCTTCTCGCCCGAGGTCATGGTCATGATCTTCTCCGCCGCCATCGGCGTCGTGAATCTGTTCACCCCGACCTCTGGTGCCATCATGGGCGGTCTCGCTCTGGCTAAGATCGAGTGGACGACCTGGCTCAAGTTTGCTCTTAAGCTCATCGTCGCTCTCTCCGTCGTCTGCGCCATCATCCTGACCATCGCTTGCGTGATGATCTAAGTACCCCCTGGGTACCCCACGGAAACCATGACGATCCTATAACGGATCACCTGGTCATCGTCTGTCCGGTGGGGTAACCCCACCGGTAGACTCCTACCTTTGGCCCCCTCCCGTTCCGTGCGCGGGAGGGGGCGCTTTTGTGTTGCGCGGTTTTACCAAACCGCGCAACCAGTTGACGCTGCGCGCCGCCCAGAACGACAATTTATCATTCAAAAGGCAAGGCATGACCAAAAGGTCTATGCCTTGCCTTTTTCATGCCAACTTGTACGTTCTGGACGTCGCTCGCTGTCCGTCCTCTGCCTGCGGCGCTTTCCATTGTTGGTGCAGGGGGTAGCTTGCTCGCTCTGGCGCCTGTTCGCTGGCTTCGGCTCTGCCTGTGACGTTTCCATTGTTTGTGCGGAGTGACTTGTTCCCTGCCCTAAATTAGCTACCCCGGGTCCCCGGCGGTTGCGGTGGGCGTGTTTGGTTGGTGCCTGTTGATGGTCTGGTTATCGGGGAGGGCGGGCTCCGTTATAATCGCCTAGAACATAAATGGAAACGGGACGGGAGCCATATATGCGCCAGGGTTTCGACAACGCGAAGTATATCGAGCTGCAGGCTGCTCACATTAAGGAGCGCATCTCGCAGTTTGGCGGCAAGCTGTATTTGGAGTTTGGCGGCAAGCTGTTCGATGACTATCATGCCAGCCGCGTGCTACCGGGTTTTGAGCCGGACAGCAAGTTCCGCATGCTCAAAAGCATCGCCGACGATGTCGAGGTTATCATCGCGATCAACGCGAACCACATCGAGAAAAACAAGGCTCGTGGTGACCTTGGCATTACCTATGACGAGGATGTGCTGCGCCTGGTTGACCTGTTCCGCGGCAACGGCTTTGCTGTCGCGGCCGTGGTCATCACCCAGTACGCTGGACAGCCCGCTGCCGATGTGTTCCGCAACCGCCTGAACGCGCTCGGTATTCCCGCCAAGCTGCACTATCCCATCGAGGGGTATCCGCACGATGTCGATCTGATCGTGTCCGACGACGGCTATGGCAAGAACGAGTTTGTCGAGACCACCCGACCGCTCGTTGTCGTGACGGCGCCCGGCCCTGGCTCGGGCAAGCTCGCCACTTGCCTGTCTCAGCTCTATCACGAGCACAAGCATGGCACGGCCGCCGGCTATGCCAAATTCGAGACCTTCCCGGTTTGGAATCTGCCCCTTACGCATCCGGTCAATATTGCCTACGAGGCCGCCACGGCAGACCTCGATGACGCCAACATCATCGACTCCTTCCACCTGGAGGCCTACAACAAGACCACGGTCAACTACAACCGCGACGTCGAGGCCTTCCCGGTAGTCCGTGCCCTGATGGAAAAGATCCTGGGCAAGAGCCCCTACCAGAGCCCTACGGACATGGGCGTCAATATGGTCGGTTTTGCCATCACCGATGACGATGCCTGCCGCGACGCTTCCAAGATGGAGATCGTCCGCCGCTACTTTACCGCGGTCGAAAATGTGCGCCGTACCGGCGTGGGCGATGAGCAAGTCGACCGTCTCAAGATTATTATGAAGAAAGCCGGCATCGATAAGAACTACTCACCGGCACGCTCGGCGGCCCTCACCAGGGAACAGCTGACGGGTGGTCCCGTGGGTGCCATGGTCATGCCCGATGGCTCCGTGGTGACCGGTAAGACCTCCACGCGCCTGGGCGCCGCAAGTTCGCTCATTATGAACGCCCTCAAGCATGTCTCGGGCGTCGACCTTGAGCTCGAGGTCATTAGCGATGAGGCGATCGAGCCCATCAGCAAGCTCAAGACGCATTTCCTGGGTAGCAAAAACCCGCGCCTCCACACCGACGAGACGCTTATGGCGCTGTCGATCACCTCGGCCACGAGTGAGACGGCCGCTCGCGTCCTTTCGGGCCTGGAGCAGTTGCGCGGTTGCGATGCCTTCTTTAGCGTGATCATCTCGCCGACGGACGAGACGGTACTGCGCAAACTGGGTATCAACGTGTGCTGCGAGCCCAAGTTTGAGCGCCGCGGTTTCTTCCATCGCTAAGTTTGAAGCACCGCGGTAATTGCATTGCAGTTTGGCCGTATCGGGTTAGCGCCCGGTACGGCTTTTTGATCAATAAAGTGCCTATTTCGGCGAAAAATAGCCGTTTACCTGCCTAGAAACAATTTGAGCGGTATACAATAACCGTAACTGTTTCATCCTTAGCGGGATGCCGCATGATGGATATTACCTGCCATCGTGAGGTGTGTCGGTCGCGCACGGCGCGTTAGATGCTCGTGCTCGGTTTGAGGAGGCTGCTATGGCGGGCAAGGGTCGTGCGAGTGTCAACGATATGAAGCGTGTCGAGGTGCTGGTGTTGATGGAGATCGACCAGCAAACCGAAGACAATGGCGGGCCGTATGGTTTCTCGCGCAAAACGCTTGCCGAGCGCGTGGGGGTTTCGCCGTATCGTGCCCGCGCCGCAATCGATCGCTTGGATTCCGAAGGCATGATTGATGTCGTCTCGCGTTATAGCGACGACGGCGGTCAGCTTGCAAATGGCATTTGCCTCACCGAACGTGGCGAGTGGTATCTTGAGGGCGTCCGTACCGGCATGCTCGTTCAAGAAATGCTTGAGGACGAGGTTGCTGATCGATAGCAGCATGTAACCCTTGCCATAGCGACGCCGCCTGGGAAACCGGGCGGCGTTTTGTTTCAAGATCGAGAAATGCAATCGCACGCGAGAAAAATTGCGGACGGTCCGCGGCGCGAGTATTACAATGAAGACCCGTAAGATGTGGATAAACAACTTCTACGGGAAGCGCAGGTAACTCAATATGACCAAGCATGTGTTCGTAACCGGTGGCGTGGTTTCGTCCCTGGGCAAGGGTATCACCGCGGCCTCGCTGGGCCGTCTGCTCAAGTCGCGTGGCTACAAAGTAACGATGCAGAAGGCCGACCCGTATCTGAACGTCGACCCCGGTACCATGAGCCCGTTCCAGCATGGTGAGGTCTTTGTAACCGAGGATGGTTACGAGTCCGACCTGGACCTGGGTCATTACGAGCGCTTTATTGATGAGAACCTGACCCGCGATTCCAACTTTACGACCGGTGCCATCTACAAAAGCCTCATCGCCCGCGAGCGTCGCGGCGACTTTTTGGGCGGTACCGTGCAGGTGATTCCTCACGTCACCAATGCCATTAAGGATAAGTTCCGCCGCATCGAGGAGCAGACCGGCTCCGATGTAGTCATCACCGAGCTGGGCGGCACGATCGGCGACATCGAGTCCCAACCGTTTGTCGAGGCCATTCGTCAGTACCGCAAGGAGGCCGGCCCCGAGAACGTCTGCTACATCCACGTGTCGCTCGTTCCCTATATCGCCGCCGCCCACGAGGTCAAGACCAAGCCCACGCAGCATTCCGTCAAGGAGCTCCGCAGCTTTGGCATCCAGCCCGATATTATCGTGTTGCGCTCCGACCACCATATCGATGACGCTATCCGCGGGAAGATCGCAAGCTTCTGCGACGTCGACACCGATTGCGTCTTTACCAACGAGGACTGCGCGAGCATTTACGATGTTCCGCAGCTGCTTGCCGAGCAGGACTTTGACCTGCGCATTTGCGAGCGCCTGGGTCTGGACCCGCGTGAGCGCGACATGAGCGAGTGGAATGAGTTCCTGCGCAAACAGAATCACGCCAACCATCACGCCGACAAGGTGAAGATCGCCGTCGTGGGCAAGTACACGCAGCTGCCCGATGCGTACCTGTCGGTTATCGAGGCCCTGCACCATGCGGGCGTCTTCTACGATCGCCATGTGGACGTCCAACTGGTCGACGGCGAGAGCCTCGACGAGCAGAATGTCTCCGAGGTTCTGGGCGACGCCTCGGGCATCCTGGTCCCCGGCGGCTTTGGCAAGCGCGCCCTGGAGGGCAAGATCCTCGCGGCCGAGTTTGCCCGTGAGCACAAGATTCCGTATCTGGGCATTTGCCTGGGTATGCAGGTGGCCGTGTGCGAGTTCGCCCGCAACGTCGTCGGCCTTGCCGGCGCCAGCTCCTCCGAGTTCGATCCGGACGGCCCATTTAGCGTCATCGATCTGATGAGCTCGCAGGAGGATGTGACCGAGAAGGGCGGCACCATGCGCCTGGGCGCCTATCCGTGCAAGCTCGCCGCCGATACCCTTGCTCGCGAGGCATATGGCGAGGAGCTCGTCTACGAGCGTCACCGTCACCGCTTTGAGTTCAACAACGCCTTCCGCGACCAGCTTGAGGACGCCGGTTTGGTTATCTCGGGTCTGTCGCCCGACGAGCGCCTGGTCGAGATGGTCGAGCTGCCGCGCGACGTGCATCCTTGGTATGTGGCAACCCAGGCTCACCCCGAGTTCAAGAGCCGTCCGACCAACCCGCAGCCGCTGTTCCGAGAGTTCGTGCGTGCCTCGATCGGTCAGCACGAGGGCGTCGATCGCCTGCAGGTGACGCCCATGAACCTCGCTACGGACTAAGGGTGCCGGCGAACAAAGAACATACCGAAGCTACTCCCTCGTCGCTCGCCGTAGCGGCGGGGGAGTATCTCGATTACCTCGCGGTCGAGCGGGGTTTGGCGCGCAACACGATTGCGGCCTATCGTCGTGACCTGACGACGTACTGCGCGTATCTGGAGCGGGCGGGCATCATGTCTTTTGATGAGGTGACTCGTCAGGTCGTGGAGGGCTTTGTCGCCGACCGTCGCGATGGGGGCTATTCCGATGCCTCGGTGGAGCGTGCGCTTGCGGCCGTGAAGGGCCTGCATGCCTTTTTGGTGCGCGATGGGATTGTGGCCCAAAATCCAACGGCGGCGTTGCGCCTGCCTAAAAAGGCTGAGCGTTTGCCGGAGTATCTATCGGTGGAGGATGTCTCGGCGCTGCTCGATCAAGACTTCCCCGAGGGCGAGATGGGCTTGCGCGACCATGCCATCTTGGAAGTGCTCTACGGATGCGGCTTGCGTGTGAGTGAGTTGGTGGGGCTCGATGTTGGCGATATCCATATCGACGATGGCTTTGTGCTCGTTCGCGGTAAGGGCTCAAAGGAACGCCTGTCCCCGTTGGTGGGAAGCGCGGCGCGAGCTCTGACGCGCTATATAACTAAGGGGCGTTCTCGCTTGGCGGCCCATGCCCACGGAACCGAGACCTCAGCGGTCTTTTTAAATAAGAACGGCCGCCGTCTGTCGCGCCAGGGCATCCATGCCATCTGTGAGCGCTACGGGCGCCAGGTGGGGCTGGTGGGACTCCATCCCCATACGCTGCGTCACTCCTTTGCCACCCATATGCTTGCGGGCGGTGCAGACCTCCGTGTGCTACAGGAGATCTTGGGACATGCCGATATATCGACCACGCAGGTCTACACGCATGTCGATCGTACGCAACTGACCGAGGTCTATCTGGCGGCGCACCCGCTGGCACATCGTTAACACATCGCTGGCCTGCATATCTATAGGTATTTGGGGACGGGCCCCAGATTGCCGCGACGTGCTTTTGCGCGCGCATGGGCAATCTGGGGCCCGTCCCATTTTTGCCACTTGTCGTCGCGGTGGCGGGCCGCATGTGCCTTGGGTGGGGGAGTTTGGGGGCGATGTGAACGGCATGTAAAGGGACGCAAAAATCGCCTCAAGGTCAACTTGAAGGTTGAGGTTGAAAGGCGGGGTGCCACAGGTGGCATCCCGCCGTTGCTGTAAACACAACATATTGTGTTTTCGAACATATGATTGGGGGTGTTTTGCAATATATGGTGGGTGGAGTGGTGGGGCGGGGTGGGGGAAGGGGTGGGGAAAGGTGTTGAAAAATGGGGCGCTTCCCCATATTATTAATGACGTCGACAGGCGGGGTGGTTCCCCGCGTACGTGCCATCTGAGTAACCGAGGGGAGGGCGCACATGGGAATGACTGGTGCATACGAGCGCAATCTCGATGCAAAAGGTCGTCTGTCCCTGCCTGCACCCCTTCGCGAGGAGCTTGGAGAGCACGTTCGCGTGTTCAAAGCCCTGGATGTCGATGCTCTGTACGTGTTCTCTGCCGAGGCCTTCGATAAGTGGGTCGAAGGACTCTTCGCGGGTCGTGAGGGCCACGAGGGTTTTAACCCGCGTGACATTAATGACCAGAAGCTCATGAGGGCGATCAACAAGCGCACCACGTCGATGGACGTGGACAGCGCCGGTCGTATCGGTCTTTCCGAGTCTCTCCGTAAGCAGGCGAACCTCGACCGCGAGGTCACGGTTGTGGGCAACTACGACCACCTTGAGGTTTGGGATCGCGCCGCGGCCGATGAGGACGATGACGATGAGGCTCTGCTGGACCTCTTCTTCTCGTAAGGGCAAGGCACGGGTAACGGATGGAGCGTGGGATCTTGACACAAGAATATCGGCATGAACCTGTCATGCTCGGCGAAGTGCTTGAGTCGCTGCGGCTAAAGAGCGGCTCCGTTGTCTGCGATTGCACCCTTGGCGGTGCCGGCCATTCGGTAAAGATGGCCGCGCAGGTGGGGGAGACGGGCCTTTTGCTCGGCGTCGACCAGGACGACATGGCCCTCGAGGCCGCTGGCGCCCGTCTGGACCGCGAGGTTCCCGGCGTTCCGCACCAGCTGCTGAAGGGCAACTTCGGCGACTTGGACGAGCTGCTTTGCTCGGCCGAGGTGCCCGGGGTCGATGGCTTCCTGTTCGATTTGGGCGTTTCGTCGCCGCAACTCGATATCCCTGGCAGGGGCTTTTCGTATAACGAGGACGCCCCATTGGACATGCGGATGGATCCGGGTAATAACACCTTAAACGCAGCTGAGGTCATCAACACCTATAACGAACACGACCTCGCCCGGATTCTACGCGTCTACGGCGAAGAGAAGTTCGCCTCGCAGATCGCGCGCGAGATCGTGCGCCGCCGCGAGCAAGAACCGATCGAAACCACCGGCCAATTTGTCGAGATCATCAAGGCGGGTATCCCGGCTGCCGCTCGTCGGCATGGCGGACACCCGGCCAAGAAAAGTTTCCAGGCCATTCGCATCGAGGTCAATCACGAGCTCGATGTGCTCGAACGAGGGCTTGATGCCGCCACCAGGTGGCTCAACCCGGGCGGACGTATCTGCGTCATCTCGTATCACTCGCTCGAGGACCGTATCGTAAAGAACCACTTTAAGGAGATGAGCCAGGGGTGCACGTGTCCGCCGGAGATTCCGGTGTGCGTGTGCGGCAACGTGCCGATACTCAAGGTCATCACCCGCAAACCCCTGGTTGCCCAACCCGATGAGGTTGCGCGCAACCCTCGGGCGAGATCAGCCAAGATCCGCGTGGCGCAGCGTCTGTAGACGCGACCGCGCGATATTGGACCTCCCGCTCGCACCATAAACGAAGCTTAAACACACTACCAACGTACTCGGGATGGGAGGCGGCATATCATGGGCTACAACACTTCAAACGCAGCACTCGCCTATGATATGAGCGCCATGCCCGCCTATCGTGAGACACCGCAGGCTCCCGCTGCTCCCCGCGAGCAGCGCACGCCGCGCTTTGATGTCTACACGGGCGCGGGCCGTCAGGCAAACCAGGCGGTAAGCCCGGTTTTCATGAGCGTTCTTAAAACGTTTTGCATCATTGCGGCCATCTTCATGACGATCGGTGTCGCCCGTGTGGCGCTCGCCGGCGTTACGGCCCAGGTGCTCAACAGCAATGCCGCGCTTACCAACACGCTCGAGAAGGCGACCGATGAGAGCTCCGACCTGGAGGTCATGCATTCGGTCTATGGTGCCGACACGCGCATTCGCGACCTTGCGGGCGCTTATGGCATGGTGGAGCCCAGCGAGAGCGTTACACTTGATTTTTCGCAGGATGCAGCCGCGGGCGCCAGCTCGACCGCGACCGCTCAGTAACAAGACGGTAGCTGAGTATGACAAATGACTATCGCCGCGGCTCCGACCGGGGTCGCGGTTCTGGACGTCCCTCATCGCGGGGACGTTCTGGTTATCAAGGAACGGGTCGGCCATCTTACAACGCGAGACCGTCCTATGGCAACGACCCCGCGTCGCGTCTCCGTGGCTCGAGTGGTCCTCAAATGCATAACACCAGACCGCGCAAGAGCTCGTCGACCGAATGGCTCACGGGCACGCCGCTGCCCCGTCGCAAAGCCGTCATGGGCTTCATCGGGTTTGGCTTGGGCTTGGGCGTCCTTCGCCTTGCCGACTATCAAATCGTGGAAGCCGATAAGTTACGCGACCGTGCCGATGCACGTCGCTTGCTTGCGCAGACGCTGTATGCCAAGCGCGGTACCATCTACGACCGTAACGGCAACGTGTTGACGTCGTCGGTCGAATGCCGCAACATCGCCGTGAATCCTCAGCTTATCGAGGACGTTGACAAGACGGTCTCGGCACTGGTCAAAGCTACGGGCATCGATAAGAAAACCTGTCGTGATCTCGTTATGTCCGATGGCACCTGGGTGTATATCAAACGCCAGGTGGACGAGGACGATGCTGCGGCGCTGGAGAAGAAGAATCTGCCCGGCGTGCTCTTTGAGCAGGCCATGAAGCGCGTATATCCTTATGGCAACCTGGCATCGCAGGTGCTTGGCGTGGTAAACGTGGACAACGACGGTCTGACGGGCCTGGAAAAACAGTACAACAAGCTTTTGACCGGAACGAACGGTTCGCTGGTGCGCGAGCGGGCGAGGGACGGTAGCTATATCGCGGGCGGCGCCTATAAAAAGGTGGCGGCGGTTGACGGCGTGGACATCGTGACGACGCTCGATGTCAATATCCAGCGTGCCGCCGAGGACGCCCTGGCCGAGGCAGTCGAAAAGACCAAGGCCAAGAATGGCTCGGCCCTGGTCACCGATCCCACGACGGGCGAGATTCTGGCGGCATGCTCGTATCCGACATATGACCAGACCGATCTGGAAAACGCCAAGACCGAGGACATGAACTTGCGTCTGGTTACCGATGCCTACGAGCCCGGCTCGGTCTTTAAGACACTTGTGGCCGGTGCCGGCTTCGACTTGGGCGCCGTGCGTTCGAGCACGTCGTTTGAGGTGCCGGCGAGCATTAAGGTCGGCGACGACACCGTTACCGACGCCGATAAGCGCGACTACACCATGACCATGGACGTGCGTGAGATGATGCGCCGTTCGTCCAATGTGGGCTTTGTCCTGGTGGGACGCAAGATCGGTGCCGATGATTTTGCCACCTATGTGGACAAGTGGGGCATCGGTCATAGCTCCGGTGTCGATTTTCCGGGTGAGAGTCTGGGTATCGTCAAGGAGCGCGACCAGTACGACGGCGCCACGCTGGGCTCGATGAGCTTTGGCCAGGCGCTGTCCGTCTCGCCGATTGAGGTCGCACGTGCCGTGGGCGGCATCGCGAACGGCGGCGTGATGATGACTCCGCACTTCTATAAGTCCAGCAAGGGCGATGAGAAGGACTGGGGCGAAGGCGAGCGTGCGATTTCGGAGGACGCTGCCGCCCAGGTGACATCGTGCATGCAGACGGTCGTGTCCGAAGGCACGGGCGTTGGCGGTGCGGTCGATGGCTATGACGTGGCGGGCAAGACCGGTACGGCCGAGCGTGCTGACGAGAACGGGGGTTACCTCAAGGAGAACTATATGTCGTCCTTTATGGGCTTTGCGCCGGCACAATCGCCCAAGGTGCTGTGCTATATCACACTCGATGGAACACCGAGCGGCTCGGATGCCGCCGCGGTGCCATTCCAGTCCATTATGGCCAACGCGCTCGACGTGCTGGGTATCCCGCGCACGAAGTAGGGGGTTACAATCTTGAGCGTGGTCTGCCGTTTGATCTGAAGGGTGTTCACATGCCCTGCACCACGCGCGCATGGCACTGGGATACAATACGCCGATAGCATTATTAGGTTTACAGGGGAGCTGCAATGATAGAGATCGCCGTCAACAACCTCGCGGCCTCAACGGGGGCCCGAACCGTGACGGAAGAAGTCGATCGAGTATGCCGCGGGTGCGTTATCGACTCGCGTCAGGTCGAGGAGGGGACGATCTTTGTCGCCTTCCCCGGCGAAAAGGTCGACGGCAATGATTTTGCCTCCCGTGCCATCGAGTCGGGTGCCGGTGCCGTCGTGATGACGCGCGAGCCCGATGCCGAGCTGGTTTCGCTGGCGCAGGACAAGGGATGCGCCATCTTGCTGACCGACGACCCCGAGGAGTTCTTGCTGCGCCTGGCGCATGTATATCGCTTGGAGCTTGGCTGCCTGGTCGTCGGCATTACCGGGTCGATTGGCAAGACGACGACCAAAGACGTGCTCGCCGCCGTGCTCGCCAAGCGTTATCGCGTCTGGGCCACGAAGGGCAATTTCAACAACTTGATCGGCATGCCGCTCACGGTGCTTTCCGCTCCGGCCGATACCGAGGTTCTGGTGCTCGAGATGGGTATGAACCATTTTCATGAGATTGAGCGCCTGTCCCAGTCTGCCAACCCCAATCTTGCCATTGTGAGCAAGATTGGAACCTCCCACATCGGTATCCTGGGCAGCCGCGAGAACATCGCCCGCGCTAAGGCCGAGATCGTTCAGGGCATGTGCGCCGCCGGCGACTTCTCGCCGTTGCTGGTTTTGGGCGGCGAGGACGACTTTACGCCGTTCATTCGCGATACGTTCGCCCAGCCTGCGGGTATTGACGTGATGCTGGCCGGTGTCTCGGACGACGACGAGGTCCGCGCACGCGACATTCGCGTCGACGACGAGGGCCATCCGGTCTTTACGCTCGACTTTGGTCAGGGCGACACGGTCGATACCATGCTGGCCATTCCCGGCGTGCAGTCCGTGCCCAATGCCGTCAAGGCCGCCGCGATCGCCTATCGTCTGGGCGTGACGCCCGAGCAGATCGATGCTGCCTTTAGGGGCCTTACGATCACCGGCCACCGTCAGGAGATCAAGCGCGCCAAGAGCGGAGCACGCATCATCGACGACTCCTACAACGCCAGTGCCGAGTCTATGGCTGCCGGCCTCGATTTGCTGTGCTCGCTTATCTGTGACGGTTCGCGCATGGCGATCTTGGGCGAGATGGGCGAGATGGGCGACGAGGCTCCCCGCATGCATGAGCTCGTGGGCGCCTATGCCGCCGCCAAGAAGCTCGACATGCTCGCGTGCGTCGGCGGCGAGCTGGCTCAGCTCATGGCCGATGCCGCACGTATGATGGGTATGGATGAGGACCGCATCCAGGTGTTCTCCGATTATCAGCAGGTGCTCGACCGCATGGGCGGCGCGCTTGAAAATCATGATGTTGTACTGGTCAAGGGTTCCCGTTTCGTTGAGCTCGACCGCTTTGTGGAAGGTGTGTGCTAGCCCATGTTCGGCAATCCCTCGTATCCTACGTATCAGGCCTTTTTGGGACTTGGCATCGCTGCCGCCATTGCGTTGCTGCTTATGCCGTGGTGGATTAAGCTGCTGAAGGTCGAGGGTATCGGCCAACAGGTCCGAGCCGACGGCCCCAAGCGTCATTTGATTAAACAGGGTACGCCCACCATGGGCGGCGTCATCATCCTTGTCGCGATCTCGCTGACCTGCCTGCTGATGGGCAAGCTCACCACCGAGCTCGTGCTCGTGCTGCTTGCCACGCTGGCCACCGGCGTTCTGGGTCTCATCGACGACCTGACCTCCGTCACGCATGGTCGCTCGCTCGGTCTGACGCCTCACGCCAAGATGATCGGTCTGACCATCATCTGCGTCACTTTTACCGTGCTCGCCGTCAATTGGTGCGGCGTCGCCCCCGAGATTCGTTTTCCCGGCGGCCTGACGATTGACCTCGGTGTTCTTTCGACCACCATCTGCGGCCTTTCGTTCCCGTGGCTCTACATTGTATTTTGCTGGCTGATGATTGCCGGTCTTTCCAATGCCGTGAACCTGACCGATGGTCTGGACGGTCTTGCCGGCGGCACTTCCATGATCGCCATGCTCGCCATGGCCGCCATGGCGTTTTTGCACGGTGACGTGAACCTGTCCATCTTCTGCACGGCGTGCGCCGGTGCCTGCCTGGGCTTTTTGTGGTTCAATTGCTACCCGGCGAGCATCTTTATGGGCGATACCGGCTCGCTTGCTCTGGGTGCCGCGTTTGCCTGCACCTCCATCATGACCAACACCGAAGTCGTTTCCCTCATCATCGGCGGTCTGTTTATCGTCGAGACCCTGTCGGTCATGATTCAGGTTGTCTATTTCCACTTTACGCACAAGCGCGTCTTCCTTATGGCGCCCATTCATCATCATTTCGAAAAGAAGGGCTGGGCCGAGACCAAGGTCGTTATCCGTTTTTGGATTATCGCCGCGGCCTTTGGTGCCGTTGGCCTCGCCCTGTTCTTCCAGTTGGGATAGTGGTCTTTCATGCCTCTTGCTGATGTCTTTAGCCTGCTTGTTTTGGGGCAGGGTAAATCCGGTCTCGATGTCGCCCGTTGGGCGTTGGCTCACCCCGAGCGCGTGAGCGCCACGACCGTGTATGGCGGCGGTACCTCCGAGCCCAATGACGCCACACGTGCGCTCGAGGCGCAGGGCGCGTCGTTTGTCTACGGCACCGAGCAGGTCGAGGGTGCCTATGACGTGTGCGTGACATGCCCGGGAATCTCGGAGTTCTCGGCTTTCTTTAAGGCCGGGCGTGAGCATGCCGCTCAGATTATGGGCGAGCCCGAGTTTGCCTATCGCCTGTCTCCCCAAAATTGGATCGCCATCACGGGCACCAACGGCAAGACAACTACCACGTCGCTGACCGATTATCTGCTCAAGGCCGCCGGTGAAGCCAGCGTGGCCGTCGGCAATATCGGTGAGCCGCCGGTGAACGAGATCGACGGCCGCGCACACAATGAGTGGTTTGTGGCTGAGCTGTCGAGTTATCAGATTGCTACGACCGCCGAGCTTCATCCTCGCGTGGCGGTGCTGCTCAACATCACGCCCGACCACCTGGGCTGGCACAAGAGCCACAAGAACTATGCGCTTGCCAAGATCAAGTTGTTCGAGAATATGGTCGACGACGACCTCGTGGTTATCGACGTTGAGGATGCCGGCATCCATGAGTTCGATGAGTACATCTATACGCCGGGTCGCCGCATCTGCAAGGTCGCTTTTGACGAGCCCGAGGGTGCAGACGCCGCCTTTGTGCGCGACGGCAAGATGGTCGTCCGCCTGAAGGGCGTCGAGACTCAGCTTGTCGCCACGTCCGAGCTCAAGATCTCGGGCCATCACAATGTCATCAATGCCTTATGTGCCGCCACGGCTGCTCTGGCCGTCGGTGCCGATCCCGAGGGCATTTGCCGCGGTTTGGCATCGTTCCAGCCGCTCGAACACCGCGTGGAACCCTGCGGCGAGATCGATGGCGTGCGCTATGTCAACGATTCCAAGGCAACGAACACCGATGCGGTCGAAAAGGCCCTGACGGCGTTTCCCGACGACGATGTGATTTTGCTGCTTGGCGGCCACGACAAGGGTACGCCGCTTGCGGACTTTGCCCGCGTCGTTATGGACAACGTGCGCTCGGTCGTTTGCTTTGGCGATGCGCGCGAGCGCTTTACCGCCGCTATGGACGAGGCCGATGTCGATGGTGACGTGGATATCGCCCAGGCCGATGATCTGCGCGATGCCGTTGACGTTGCCCGCTCGCTCTCGAGCCGCGGCGACGTGATTCTGCTTTCGCCCGCTTGCTCTTCGTTTGACGAGTTCTCGGGCTACGAGGAGCGCGGTCGCGTGTTTAAGGACTGCGTTGCCCAGCTTGCCGCAGCAGCGAAATCGCAAACGGAATAGGGGTTGCCGGTGAGAGAGGAGAGCCCCCGAAGTGATATGAGGAGGCCCGACTCGGACCGTGCTTCCTCGCTGCGTAGCACGCCGCGTTCCGGACGCGGCGGGCAGACGTTCAGTGAGCGCTATATTGCCGGCGTCCCCGCCCGCATCATGCGCCCCCGTTTGATATTTATGGCCTGCCTGTTTAGCTTGGTTTGCTTCGGCTTGCTGATGGTGTACTCGGCATCTTCGGTCGAGGCGCTGCACGAGAATGGTTCGGCGACGTTTTTCCTGTTTCGACAGGCCGCGTTTGCCGGAGTTGGCGTGCTGGCTATGGTTGCCATCGTGCGCGTCTTGCCGGACAGTTGGTTTGGGGAAGACGTGCTCAGGATCTTCCTCATGGGCATGATGGGGCTACTGGTTCTGGTGTTTTTTATGGGTAGCGGCAGTCGTGGCGCCACGCGCTGGCTCAACATCGCCGGTATTCAGTTCCAGCCGTCTGAGTTTTTAAAGCCGTTCGCCATCGCGTATTCGGCAATCATGCTCGACCGTATCTTTTCGCCCGGCGGCAACATCAACGAGTTTCTTCGCAAGATGGGCGGCTACCTGGGAATTTCGCTCTTCCTGATCTTTGTTCAGCCCGATTTTGGTACCGTCCTGATCATTTTATTGACCCTCATATGCATGGCGTTGTTTGCGGGATTGGACCCCAAATATATCGTTTGGACGGTCGTTGCCGGCATCGCCGTCATTGCGATTGCCCTTATCGCCGAGCCGTATCGTATGACGCGTGTCCAGGTTGCTTGGAATCCTTGGGCAGACGAATATGGTGACGGCTATCAGGCCACGCTTGCCATCATGGCGTTTGCCTCGGGCGGACTGTTCGGCCGTGGTATCGGCAACTCCACCATGAAGTACTCGTATTTGCCCGAGGCACACAACGACTACATCTTGGCTATTATCGGCGAGGAAGTTGGCTTTATCGGAACCGTGCTGTTCTTCTTGGTGTTTGCGATGCTGATCTACTCGGCGTTTCGCATTGCCGAACAGGCGACCGACCGTCGCGGAGCACTTATGGCATCGGGTTCCGCGGTCATCCTTGCGGTGCAGTTTTTGATCAACGCGCTGGGCATTCTCAACGTGTTTCCCATGACGGGCAAGCCGCTGCCGTTTATTAGCTACGGCGGCTCGTCGATTATCGTGTCGCTTATGCTCGCCGGTCTGATCCTGCGCGTTTCGTATGAGAGCGCCCGTCGCGATGAGTACGACCGTCGCCGCGAGAGCTTTGCCGTTATGGATGAGAGTACCGCCGGCGTGCCCCACGTGCGCGGCGAGCGATCTTCGCGTAACGGCTTTACCGTCCTGGATGGCTCTGCGACCGAGCCGGCAGCCCGTCCGCGTCAGCGAACGGCGCCGCAAGGTCGTCCGCAGCGCCCCACTCCTCGCAATGCGGGCGGCGGATATAATCGAATCGATTTGAATTCGGACCCGTCGGCGCGTTTGCGCACCGATGACCAGGGGCCGCGTGTACGAAGGGATTACCATGACCGATAAGATGACCGTTGCTATTGCAGCTGGCGGCACGGCAGGACATATCAACCCCGCGCTCGCCTTGGCCGAGGAGCTGCGTGACCGCGGTCATCACGTTGTGTTCGTGGGCCAGTCGCGCAAGCTCGAGGGCCGTCTGGTTCCCGAGGCCGGATTCGATTTTGTGCCCATCACGGTCACGGGCTTCGATCGCTCCCGTCCCTGGACGGCGCTGACCTCGCTGTGGCGCGTCAACAAGGCGAAGCGTGCGCTTGCCCGTCACTTCTCGAAGGTCGGTAAGCCCGATGCCGCTATCGGCTTTGGTGCTTACGTTGAGGTCCCGCTGCTGGGTTGGTGCAAGGGCGCCGGCGTTCCGTATCTGCTGCACGAGCAGAACTCTGTTCCGGGTCTGGCCAACAAGATGATGAACTCACATGCCGCCCGCGTGTGCATTTCGGTACCTGCGGCCCGCGCGGTCTTTGAGCGCGAGGGCGACCCCGACCATGTGCTCATGACGGGCAATCCTGTGCGTCGTTCGGTGATCGAGGGCGATCGCGCCCGCGGCCGCAAGACGCTCGGTGTGCCCGAGGACGCGACGCTTCTGCTCGTCTTTGGTGGTTCGCTCGGTGCTCAGCATCTCAACGAGCGCGTTGCCTCGCTCAAGAGTGAGCTGCTGACCCGCGAGAATCTCTACATTTTGCATTCGACGGGTGCCGACGGCTTTGAGGAGACCGAGCACGCTTTGGCGCTGACGC
>CAJJSS010000003.1:0-118372 GCA_905194545.1 Coriobacteriaceae bacterium
GGACGGCCGGTGCCGGAGCTGCGGGCGCGACGGCGGCAGGTGCGCTCGCGGGCGCGGCACCGTCAGCGGCCACGGCCTCAACGACAGCGGCCTGACGCTCTGCGCGATCCCACACGCCCGAGCGGCCGCCTTCCTTGTGCAGCAGGCGCACGTCGACGATCTCCATGCCGCGATCGACGGCCTTGCACATGTCATAGATCGTTAGGCACGCGGCACTCGCGCCGGTCAGAGCCTCCATCTCAATACCCGTCTTACCCGTCACGCCGGCCGTAACCAGTACGTGAAAGCCAACCTGCCCGTCCGCGCGCGCCGGCGCCCAGCCCTCGGGCACGTCCTCGGCCGGCGTCCCCGCCGCAGCGATGGGCGCAATGTCGCACTTGCTCTTGGTAATGAGCAACGGATGGCACATGGGAATGATGTCGCTCGTGCGTTTGATGGCCATAATGCCCGCCACGCGCGCGCAGGCAAGCACGTCGCCCTTTTTGGCGCGGTCCTGCAGCACCATGGCCTGCGTCTCGGGATGCATGAGGATGGTGCCCTCGGCGATGGCGGTGCGATGGGTCTCGGCCTTGTCGGACACGTCAACCATGCGTACCTCGCCCTTGGCGTCCACGTGCGTCAGCTCGTCGCGACGGGCGTCGCGGGCGTCACGGACGGGCTCAGTGGCAGCACTGGCAGTCGGCTGCGCGCCTGTAACGGCATCGCTGGACGCAGCCGTGACTTTGTGGGCAGACATCGCGGCCCTGCGAGCGGCCTTGGTGGCATCGGCGTACCTGCTCTTGGCCATATGATCATCCTCCGATTTGGGACATAAATCGTTGCGTGCCCTCAATTATCGCGTGTTCCTGCGGTTTGTGGGCCACGGCATCGCGCCAAATCGAAAGTACCTGCATATCATCACCACGGCGCAGGGCGTCGCGCACCGAATACTCGGCATCGCTGAACAGGCACGGACGCACGTTTCCGTCGGCCGTCAGGCGCAGACGGTTGCAATTCGCACAAAAATGATTGGACATGGCGCTAATGAAGCCAACCGTTCCCGCCGCGCCCGGAAAGTGCCAATAGCGCGCAGGACCCGCGCCGGCAGGAGCGTCGTTGATGTCGAGCGGCTCGAGCTCGCCCAGTCCCGCCGCGGCGGCCCCGGCATTGATGCGCTCCCGCAGCTCGTCGCTCGGAACGGTATCGCTCGCGTCCCACAGCTCGGGATTGAGCGCGGGCGCGTGCGGGTCCACGGCGCAATGCGAGCTCGTGTGCTCGTCGCCAATGGGCATGTATTCGATAAAGCGCAGGTGGATGGGGCGGTCGAGCGTGAGCCGCGCGAGGGCCGCCACATCCTGTTTGAGCCGGCGCACAACAACGCAGTTCACCTTAACGGGCTCAAAGCCCCAAGCCAGCGCCGCGTCGATGCCAGCCATGGTCTGCTCGAGCCGACCCAGGCGCGTAATCTTTCCAAAGAGCGAGGGGTCGAGTGTGTCGAGCGAAATGTTGACGCGGTTAAGCCCAGCATCTTTGAGCTGCGGTGCCAGCTTGGGCAGCAGGGCGCCGTTGGTGGTGAGCGAGATGTCCTCGATCTGCGGAATCGCGCGGATGTCGCGAATAAGCGGAATAATACGGCGGCTGACCAGCGGCTCGCCGCCCGTCAGGCGTACGCGGCGAATGCCCTCCCCCGCCACCAAGCGCACAAAGCGGGCAATCTCCTCGGCGCTGAGAAGCTCATCGTGTGCGCGGGGTGCCACGCCATCGGCCGGCATGCAGTAAATGCAACGGAAATTGCACTTGTCGGTAACGGCAATGCGCAGGTAGTTGATATCGCGGCCAAAGCCGTCATGTTGCACGTGCCCGTCCACGCAGCCCTCCCCTCACGCGGCGTTTTATTCTTCGGAAAACATAATACCCCACGGGAGAATCATGCCGACACCCGTACGACAGGACAAGTCGCTTCGAGCAAAACGGACTTTCCAAGCCCATCCTCAACACAGACCATCACAACATTCGATGCCTTTCCCGATTTTGGCAAAAAACGTCGAATGTTGTGATGGTTTGCCTGCCCACGGCACCCCGCAGAAGGGCCAAAGCGCCCCTAAAGGCCGCCGTCCCAGTGCCGAATCACGAATTCTCGCAGGTCGTTCTGCCGCTTTTGGAACGCTTCGCTTCGGTCGCACTTAAGGCCTATCGCAAGCGCGATGGCGTTCATCGCCCGGTGCAATTGCAGCTGATGGGCAAACTGAGTCCCGGTGAGGACGATCATCCTAAAGCCCAGCGCGCTCAGCACAGTCATACGCTCCGCATCCGACGCGCTGCGCTGTTTATCAAGATGGTCCGAGCCGTTGTATTCAATTCCCGTACCGCTCGCAGGCGCATATACGTCAATCTCGAAATACCCGGCCTTAGCGAGATACTTGAACTCGTTGGGAACATCGACCCGATGGTTGAGCTCGATCTTGGTGTATCCCAGCCCTCCCTGGGAACGTTTTGCTACGACCATGATTGCGGTGGCCGTCTCCATGGGCGACCGCGCCATCGTACACGCGCCTGAGCACGGCGGCCGCGCGTACAGCCCCCTGGCGAGATCGATTCTCATTGCAATAGGCAATCAAGTCGGCAACGGTATACCTCTGCCCCATCTCGACATAATCGTCCGTCGACAGATGATTCAAATGGTATCGGGCGCAGATTTCATAGCCATATTCCAGCTGCTCGGGCTCGCTCATCCACGAACCCGCTTGGACAAAGCACATGACCTCATCAACCACCAGAAGGTCCTCTGCCACCTCGATAAGATGGCCTGGAGGTACCGGCGCTCCAAACACGTGGCACCTAAATCCAGTCGGCGTCGAGCGCTCAAAATCGAAGTTGACGAGCGTGTCGATATGATCGAGCTCTTCTCGTGGAAAACCAAGCGCAACCAGATAGTCGGTAACGATCCCGACTGCCGCTGAAGCCCTCAGCCCCTTGGCATCGAGTCCCAATTTGGGCAGGCTCGCGGTCGGCTCTGCCTCGTTAGCAAGCGAGTCCTCATCGTATAGGCTGCTTGCTCGCGAGAGCGGCTCGGACGGGCGCGCCACGTTGTGGTACAGCCAGGCAGTCTTATGGGACAGGACGATCGGCAGGTCCATGAGCCCTCCAATGGAGTCGGATAACCAACCTTATTCCCCTGCCCACGGGTCCGCACACCTTCGTGCGCAAGAAAGCGATTCCACCCGATCGAGTGGTAGAAAAACCATCACAACATTCGATGCTTTTCCCGTTTTTGGCAAAAAACTTCGAATGTTGTGATGGTTTGAGGCGAGGTGAGGAGCATAGAGGGGCCAAAGCATCGTGCTCGAACGGGTTAATCCAACTCTTTTAAGCCATGCGCCAGCTGCCAGTACTCACCGTGCTGGGCGAGCAGCTCTTCGTGCGTGCCGCGCTCGATGATGCGGCCGTGTTCGAGGACCATGATGGCGTCGGCGTCGCGGACGGTGGACAGGCGGTGCGCGATCATAAACGTGGTGCGGCCACGCATGATGCGGTCCATGCCGCGCTCGATGAGCTTTTCGGTGCGCGTGTCGATAGAGCTCGTGGCCTCGTCCAGGATGAGCACCGGCGGGTCGGCGACGGCCACGCGCGCGATGGCGAGCAGCTGACGCTGACCCTGCGACAGGTTGGCACCGTCCGCGGTCACGAGCGTGTCATAGCCCTGCGGCAGGCGGCGGATAAACGAGTCGGCGCAGGCGGCCTCGGCAGCGGCGCGCACCTCCTCGTCGGTCGCGTCGAGCTTGCCAAAGCGGATGTTCTGCGCAATGGTGCCGCTAAACAGGTGCGTGTCCTGCAGCACAATGCCGAGCGATCCGCGCAGGCTGGCCTTGGCAATGTGCTTGACGTCAATGCCGTCGTACGTGATCTCGCCGTCATCGACCTCGTAGAAGCGGTTGATGAGGTTGGTGATGGTCGTCTTACCTGCGCCTGTGGAGCCCACAAAGGCGATCTTTTGGCCCGGCTTGGCAAACAGGTTGAGATCCGTGAGCACACGGGTGCCTGGCACGTAGGAAAAGTCCACGGCATGGAAGCGCACGTCGCCGGCAAGTGGGACCAAGCCGCACGTGAGCTCGGTGCCGTCGGCAGCCACCGCACGGCCCGACTCATCAACGGCAGCCACATCATGCAGGTGCCCGTACGCGCCCACGCCCTGGCCCTCGGGAATCTTCCACGCCCACGCGGCGTCGCCCGTCTGCACCAGCTCCACGCAGCCCTCGTCCACCTCGGGCTTAAGGTCCATAGCCGCAAACAGGCGCTCGGCACCGGCCAACGCGTTGAGCAAGAAGTTGCCGAGCTGCGTAAACTGGTTGATGGGCATGGCAGCCTGACGCACAAAGACCAGGTAGCTTGCGAGCGCACCTACGTCGGCGAGTCCCTTGATGCAGAGCATGCCGCCCGCCACGGCAACGATGGCATAATTGACGTAGCCAATCACGACGGTCATGGGCACCATGGAGTTGGCATAGCTCACGGCGGCGGTGCCGGTGCGGCGCAGTTCTTGGTTGCGCACGTCAAAACCAGCCACGTTGGCCTGTTCGTGATTAAAGACCTTGATGACCTTTTGGCCCGAGACCATCTCTTCGATATATCCGTCCAGGTCGCCAAGCGATGCCTGCTGGGCGGCAAAGAAACGCTTAGAACGCGCGCCCGAGTAGCGCGCATACAGCACAATGGCCGCATCGCACACGAGCGTGATAATCGTGAGCTGCCAGTTAAGGATGATGAGCATAGCCGTAGTGCCCACAACCTGAATGGCGGCCTGAATCACGTTGGCAAAACTGTTGTTGAGCGCCTCGGAGACGGTGTCGACGTCGTTGGTAAAGAAGCTCATGATGTCACCCGAGCGCGTGCTGTCAAAATAACTGAGCGGCAGCATCTGGATGTGCGCAAACAGGTCGCGGCGGATATCGGAGACCACGCGCTGGGCCGCGCGCACCATAATCTGTGAGTAGCCCAGAGCCGAGAGCACGCCCGCGGCGTAGATGGCAGCGGTAAAGATAACCTGCCTGGTGAGCAATTCCTCGCCGCCCGTTGCCAAACCGTTAACGATAGGGCGCACCATGTAGGTGCCGGCGAGGCTCGCGATGGCGGCGACGGAGGCGAGCACGCCCACCGCGAGCAACGAGAACTTGGCGTGACCCATGTAGGAGAGCAAGCGGCGAAGCGTCTGCGTCAGATTGGTGGGACGGGCCTGAGCGGATGTCTTAGGCATGGCGCTCACCCCCTTCCGTGGCTTGAGGTGATCCACTGGGGCCAGAGGAAGACAGGGCATTTGCGCCGTCCGCGACGCCCGCATCCCCCGCAAACTCCATCTGCGAGGCATAGATCTCCTGATAAATGGCGTCGCCCGCCAGCAGCTCCTCGTGCGTGCCCACACCGTGGACACGGCCGTCGTCCAGCACAATAATGCGGTCGGCATCCATGACGCTCGCAATGCGCTGTGCAATGACAATCACCGTCGTGTTGGGAATCTGAGCGATATGCTCGCGGATCTTGGCGTCGGTCGCCATATCGACCGCGCTGGTCGAATCGTCAAAGATGAGCACACGCGGATGCTTGAGCAATGTACGCGCGATGCACAGGCGCTGCTTCTGCCCGCCCGAGACACCGGCACCGCCCTGGCCCAGATAGCCGTCAAGGCCGCCGATGCGATCCAGGAACTCGTCCACGCATGCCGCCCGGCAGGCACGCAGGAGCTCCTCGTCGGTGGCATCGGGCGCGCCCCACTGCAGGTTCTCGCGCACGGTACCCGTAAACAGCACGTTCTTTTGCAGCACGATACCCACGGCGTCGCGCAGGGCAACCAGGTCGTAATCGCGCACATCGCGCCCGCCCACGAGTACGGCGCCTTCGGTGGCGTCGTACAGGCGCGCGATCAGCTGCACAAGCGAACTCTTGCCCGAGCCTGTGCCGCCGAGCACGCCCACCATGGAGCCTGCCTCAATGCAAAGGTCAATATGCTCGAGCACATCCTCGGCAGCATCCGCGCGGTACTTAAACGACACGTCGCGAAACTCGATGCTTCCGTCGGCCACCCCGTGCACGGCAGCGGCAGCGTCGGGCGCTTGGATAAGCGAACGTTCGTCGAGCACCCGCGAGATGCGCTCCACGCTGGCAAGTGCGCGTGTGAGCAGCAAAAACACGTTGGAAATCATCATGAGCGAGTTCATGATCAGCAGCACGTAGCTCATAAAGCCCGTGAGCGAGCCCACGCCGAGCTCGCCGGCAAGAATCATGCGCCCGCCGATCCACAGAATGGAAAGCGCCGCCACGTACATCGACAGCTGAAACACCGGCAGGTTGAGCACGGCGTTGCCAAAGGTCTTCGTCGCGGTGCGCGCAAGCTCGGTATTGACGGCATCGAACTTGGCCTCCTCGTGCTCGGCACGCACGTACGCCTTGACGGCGCGCACGGCGGTGAGGTCCTCCTGCACCACACCGTTGAGATGGTCCATCGAGGTCTGCAGCTGGCGGTAGAGCGGACTGACGCGATAGGTGATAACGCCCAGCACGATCGCCAGCACCGGCAGGATGATCGCGAAAACGGTGGCGAGCGGACGCGACAGCACCAGCGCATAGACCAAGCCGACGATGAGCGTCACGGGACCGCGCACCATGGGGCGAAAGCCATTGCCGATGGCATTTTGGATGACGGTGATATCGGTAGTCATGCGGGTGACGAGCGAGCTGGCGTCGTAGTTATCCAGATTGCCAAAAGCGAGCGTCTGGATCTTGCGGTACTCCGCCTCGCGCAAGTTAGCGCCCAGCCCCGAGGCGACGCGAGCAGACGTGCGTGCATAGCCCAAGCCAAGTACCAGCGAACATGCGGCGCATACCAACATATACGTGCCCTGCAACAGCATGTAGTTGATGTCGCCCGCGGGCACGCCCACATCGATGATATTTGCCATGATGACCGGGATAAACAGCTCGAGCGCCGTCTCGGCCGTCACAAAGAGCACGCCGAGCATGGCATCGCGGCGGTATGCCCCCAGATAGGAAAACAAAATCTTGAGATTGCGCACGCAGGTTCATCCCCCATCAAACGTTGTTCGCAAACCCACGTATTATGGCGCGCCGTGCGGCGGTGTCAAGTGCTCCGAAATCGATTTCTGCAAGGCTAGTGCAGGCGCCATGCTCACAGGGCGCATGTCCGTATTCAATTGGAAATGAACGCGTGCGTGACTTTTTCGCCCCGCCGCCAACACAAACCTTGACTCTACAATCGTTGTAGGGTTTTCACTACACTGGTACGTAAACAGACCAAGCCAGAAAGCCCCGCCCATGGAACACGACCTCACACGCGGCAATGTCCTTAAGACCATCGCGGTCTTTGCCCTGCCTTATATGCTCTCGTACTTTTTGCAGATGCTCTACGGCATGGCCGACCTGTACATGATGGGGCAGTTTAGCGGCGCCGCCGGCATCACCGCCGTGGGCAACGGCGCGCAGACGCTCTATATCATTACCGTGACGCTCGTGGGCCTGGCCATGGGAACGACGGTTATCGTCGGCCACGCCGTGGGTTCGCGTCGGTTTGACCGCGCCGAGACCGCCATCGGCAACACCATCACGCTCTTTATGGGTGTCTCGGTGGTGCTGGCCGCTGTCCTGCTCGCACTGTGTCCGCAGATCGTGGCGCTCATTGGCACGCCGGCCGAAGCGGTCGAAGGAACCGCCGCCTACCTGCGTATCTGCTTTATCGGCATTCCCTTTATCGCCGCGTACAACATCCTCTCGGCCATCTTTCGCGGCCTAGGCGATTCGCGCTCGCCCATGTACGTGATTGGCGTGGCATGCATCATCAATATCGCGCTTGATTATCTGTTTATCGGCCACATGGGGCTCGGCCCCGTGGGCGCGGCGCTCGGCACGGTAATCGCCCAGACGGCCAGCGTTGCCCTCGCGCTCGTGTGGCTCAAGAGCCGCCGCACGAACATCCACGTTAAGCGCAGCGACCTGCGCCCTCAGCCCGAGGTGCTCGGCAGCATTCTTAAGATCGGCGTGCCCGTGGCCGTGCAGGACGGCTGCATCCAGGTGGCGTTTATGTTCATCACCGTCATCGCCAACCACCGCGGTCTAGTCGACGCCGCCGCCGTGGGCCTGGTCGAAAAGATGATCAGCTTTTTGTTCATTGTGCCGAGTTCCATGGGCGCTACCGTCAGCGCACTCACGGCGCAAAACGCCGGCGCGGGCAAGGGCGACCGCGCGCGTCAGGTACTCAAGGACGCCATGACGATCTCGGTGGTGTACGGCTGCCTGATCACGGTGCTGATGTGGCTGGTGGCACCGGCGTTTATCGGCTTTTTTGCCAAGGACCCCGCGGTGGTCGCCGCCGGTACTGGCTATATGCACAGTTATATTTTCGACGCGATTTTTGCCGGCATCCACATTTGCTTTAGCGGCTTTTTCGCTGCATACGGCAAGAGCTACATCGGCTTTGCGCACAACGTGCTGGCCGTGGCGCTCATTCGCGTGCCCGGCGCCTGGCTGCTGTCGAATGCCTATTCTGACACGCTGTTCCCCATGGGCATCGCCTCGCCGTGCGGGTCAATTCTGTCGGCGGTCATCTGCGTGATTGCATTTACCGTGCTCAACCGCCGCGGAACTTTTGACAAGCTGGTGGCGTAGCGAGGCGACGCATGCCTAGCACCTCTCCCCTGTTTTTACCGAAAGGAGTGGTCCTGTGACCGACATGCCAAGCGAACACACCGAGGGCCTGCTCCGCATTGGCGAGGTGGCGCGCCTGCTCAATTTGAGCGTGGGCACACTGCGCCATTACGAACAGATGGGGCTGTTGGAGCCGGCATATGTCGATCCGGCAAGTGGGTACCGCTACTACGGATCGCGGCAGCTCTCCACCCTCAACACCATCGGCAACCTGCGCGTTCTCGACTTGCCGTTGACGCAGATTCGCGAGTTTGTCACTACGCGCGATATGGATTTGATACAACGGCAACTGACCAAGCAACAGGAGTTAATTGAGCACAGGCGACGTGAGTTGGAGCGCATGTCGCGCAAGATTGACCAGCGGCTTGCCTTGCTTCACGGCGCTTTGAATGCTGATCTCGACACCATTAGCGAAATCGAGGAACCCGAACTTCGCTGCGCCGCGCTGCACGAGCGCGTCAATCCCACCGACGCCTATTCGCTGGGATGGCATATCCGCCAGCTTCAGCAGGGACAGCACGAAACCTTTGCCTATCTTGGCAATCTAGGTGTGGGCATCGCGCCCGAACGCCTGGCCGCCGGCGACTTTGATGGCTACGACGAGGTCTTTCTGCTGCTCGACGACACCGACGACTACCTGGGTGAAATCGAGACGCGGCCTGCCGCGCACTGCCTGACCATAAGTTTCCGTGGCACGCACGGACAAGCAGCCCCGCGCTACGAGCGGCTGCTCGGCTACATGCACGAACACAACCTGACGCCCGCCGGCCCCTCGCGCGAGATCGCCCTCATCGACGATATCATCAGCGACGACCCGACAACCTACGTAACGCAGATCACGGTGCCGGTTGCCCCAGCAAAGTAAGAACCGCCCGGAAGGCATCATGCTTCCCGGGCGGTTCTTCAATTAGGCTATCAATGCGCTAAGCCTGGGGCACCTGACCAGTCGCCAAGATCTGCTCGAGTGCGTCCTCATCCAATACAGGCACGCCCAGCTGCTCGGCCTTGGTGAGCTTGGAGCCCGCTTTGGGGCCGGCGACCAGATAGCTCGTCTTCTTTGACACGCTACCCGAAACCTTGGCGCCGAGCACCTTGAGCGCCGCGCCCGCCTCGTCACGCGTGCGGTTGACGAGCGTGCCGGTGAGCACGAAGGTCAGACCCGCGAGCGGCTGCGCGTCGGCGAGCTCGTCCGCCACGCCAGCGTCGGCTGCGGCCTGCGCGTGCGCGGCGCCCAAGTCGACCTCAAGCGACAGACCCGCCTGGCGCAGACGCTCCAGCACGGCAAGGTTCTCGGGCACAGCCAAGAACTGCTTGACGCTCGCCGCAATCTTGGGACCGATGCCCTCGCACTCGGCGATGTCCTCTTCGCTCGCCAGGATGAGCTTGTCGATCGACAGGAATCGTTCGGCGATGACCTCGCCCACACTCTTGCCCACGTGGCGGATTCCCAGGGCAAACAGTACGCGACCGAGCGGCTGGCTCTTGGACTTGCTGAGCTCGGCGATGATTTTTTCGGCCGTCTTGAGGCCCACCGGGATGGGGTCGCCCTTCTTGACGCCCTTTTTGCTGTTGGAGCTGGCATAGGTGCGCCCCGTGTCGAGCGCCGCGATGTCGTCGACCGTGAGCTGATAGAAGTCCGCGACATCGTGGATCAGACCGGCGGCGATCATCTTGTCGACGATCTCATCGCCCAAGCCGTCCACATCCATGCAGCCGCGGCTCACCCAGTGGAGCAGGCGCTCCTTGAGCTGCGCGGGGCAGTCGATGGACACGCAGCGATAGGCAACCTCGCCATCCTCGTGCACCACGGGGCTGCCGCACACGGGGCAAACCTCGGGCATTTGCCAGTCAACGCTGTCCGCCGGGCGCTTGTCGAGCACCGGCCCCACAACCTCGGGGATCACGTCGCCGGCCTTGTGCACGATGATGGTGTCGCCCTCGCGCACGTTTTTGCGGCGGATCTCGTCGATGTTGTGCAGCGTGGCGCGTGCGATGGTGGAACCCGCGACTGTCACCGGGTCAAACTCGGCGACCGGCGTGAGCACGCCCGTGCGGCCCACCTGGATGCGAATCTCGCGCAGGACAGTCTGCTTTTCCTCGGGCGGAAACTTAAAGGCGATGGCCCAGCGCGGCGCGCGGGCGGTAAAGCCCAGGTCGAGCTGCTGCTGGAAGCTGTCGACCTTTACGACCACGCCGTCGATGTCGTAGTCCAGGTCGCCGCGATGCTCGAGCGCCTGGGCGCAGAACTCGTGGACCTCGGCCGGCGTGGCGCAGCGAGCCACGTTGGGGTTGACGCTAAAGCCGGCGCTGCGCAACCAGTCGAGGAACTCGCGCTGGCTGTGGACATGCAACGGGTCGGTATCGGCGATGGCGTAGATAAAGGTTGCCAGGTCGCGACGAGCCGTGACTTTGGGATCCTTTTGGCGGAGACTACCTGCGGCGGCGTTGCGCGGGTTGGCGAAGGGGTCGCGGCCCTCGGCATCGGCCTCATCGTTTAGGCGTACAAAACTGCCCTTGGGCATGTAAACCTCGCCACGTACCTCGATGGTACGCTCTCGGTCGGCGCCCATGTGGGCGAGCGCCGGCTCGGACAGGTGCATGGGCACATCCTTGATGGTGCGCACGTTAAGCGACACGTCCTCGCCCGTGGTGCCGTCGCCGCGCGTGGCCGCGCGCACGAACGTGCCGTTTTGGTAGGTAAGGGCTACGCCCAAGCCGTCGATCTTAAGTTCACAGGTATAGGTGACACTACCGGCGCCAAGGGCGTCCTCGGTGCGCTGCAGCCACGCGTCAAGCTCGTCCAGGTCCATGGCATCGTCCATCGAATACATGCGCGCCATGTGCGCGACCGGCGTAAACTGTTCGCTCACGTAACCGCCCACGCGCTGGGTATAGCTATCGGGCGTTACCAGATCGGGATAGGCTGCCTCGATTTCCTGTAGCTCAACGAGCATCTTGTCAAAGGCGGCGTCCGTGATCTCGGGCGCGTCGAGCATGTAATAGCGGTAGGCGTGGTAGTCGAGCTCGTGGCGCAACTCTGCCGCCCGCACTGCCGCCTGGGCACGGGCATCGGTCGGTGCGGCGACGTCCACACTCGCGGGCGTTTCGGTATCGATGTCCACACCGTCACCAAACAGGCTCGATTGCTCCATAGCGGCACTCCTTCGCTCGATTTCAAACGGATACTAGAGTACCACCGGTCGCAATGAGGCCGAATAGCCCTTTCGAACCGCACCGAATCGGCAGCCGTCAAACTGGGGCGGACAGTTAGTTCAGGCCCTTCCGAACCAAGCTCCTTGCCAGCTCAAAATAATCCGTTTCCCCCGTTCCCGGGATCCATCGCAAAAAGAGGGGCTGTCCTGCGTTGGCGGGACAGCCCCTCTGGCTTCAAACTATGCGAAACGGCTGGTTAGTAGCCCTGGCCGTAACCTTGACCCTGGCCCTGGCCCTGCTGGCCAAGCAGCTCCTCCAGATACTGACGCAGCTGCTCGTCGGTAATACCGCCGTTGCCGGTGTCAGTCGCGCTGTCGTCCTGCTGCTGGTTCTGCAGCTTCTCATCGGAGCCCAGCTCGACGGTGACCTTCTTCTCTTCCTTGCCGCGCATGAGCGTGATCTCGACCTTCTCGCCCACCTCATGGCTGCGCAGCGCAATGATCAGGCCATCGGCGCTCGTGATCTCGTCGTCGCCCAGCTTGGTAATGACATCGCCCTCCTGGATGCCGGCCTTGGCGGCGGGACCGTCCTCGACGACGCTCGCCACGTACGCGCCGCTATCGGTGCTCAGCTTGTTGGTGCGGGCATTGAGCGCGTTGACGCTCGAAAGCGTGGCGCCCAGGTACGGATGAACCGGCGTCTTGCCGTCAATAATCTGGTCGGCAATGTTCTTGGCGTAGTTAACGGGAATGGCAAAGCCCACGCCCGAGCTGGAGCCCGAGTAGCTCTCGATGAGCGAGTTGATGCCCACCAGCTCGCCGTTGTCGTTAACGAGCGCACCACCGGAGTTGCCCGGGTTGATGGCGGCATCGGTCTGGATCATGTTGGCATAGATGGTGTTACCGTTGGTAGAGCTCATGGCCGTGGAGCGATACAGCGCCGACACAATGCCCGTGGAGACAGACTGCTCGTTGCCGAAGGGCGAACCGATCGCCATGACCCACTCGCCCACGTTGAGCTTGGAGGAGTCACCGATCTCGATCGGCGTGAGCTTGGAGGCGTCGGCGTCCTTGAGCTTGATGACGGCCAGGTCGCTCGAAGTATCGTTGCCCACGAACTCGGCCTCATAGGTGGTGCCGTCGTCCATGGTCACCACGTACTGGTCATAGCCATCGACCACGTGGTTGTTGGTGAGGATGTGGCCCTCGGTATCGAGCACCACGCCCGAGCCGACGCTGCCCGAGCTGTCCGACTCGTCGGCAGACTGCGAAAGCGAGCCATTCTGGCTGCCGCTCGAAGTGGCGGTAATGGAAACCACGGAGGGCAACGCCTTGGCAGAAACGGCCTCGGCCAGCGTGGTGTCCTCGGAATCAATCGTAATCTTTTGCGTCGATGAACCCGAAGCACCCGCCGTCACGGCATTCTTTCCGCCGCCAATGTTGAGCGTGCCGCTCATAATGAGCGCAATGACCAGCAGGGCGCCGCAGGCACAACCGGCAAGCGCCGTAATAAAGATCGGCAGCTTTTTGGTCTTAGTCTTGACCACTGTGTGCTTGTTTACAACCTGCTGGCTGCCCAGCGGCTTTCCGGTCTGCGTGTCGTAGGCCTGCACGTAGGGAATGTTGCTGTCGGCAGGCGTCGACTCTACCTGCACACGCGGCTGCTGTTGGGTCTCGCCGGCGTTGCCCGCATCCTGGGGACGCAGGGAATCGTTCTCGCTCATAGCTGCGATCCTTTCGTCAAATAACCAAAGGCCCGCCAAACATGTGGCGGGCCATCATTGTTCACGTTGAGTTGTACCCCAATACGCGGGATCAAGTGTATGAAAACGCAATCTTTTAGGAAGGCTTAAGTTCTGTTGCAGACTCGAAAGGAATCCTTGCCTGCGGCAAAACCACCACAAAGGTGCCTGCCCCCTTTGTGGTGGAAATCTAGCCCTTAAACAGATAGCCCACGCCGCGGACGGTGGTGATGTGCGCCGCGATCTGCGGGCCCACCTTGGAGCGGATGCGTCGGATATGCACGTCGACGGTGCGGGTGCCGCCGCAGTACTCAAAGCCCCACACGCGGTGCAGCAGCACTTCGCGGCTGTAGGCACGGTTGGGGTGCGTCGCCAAAAAGCTCAGCAGCGAGTACTCCATCAGCGTCAGGTCGATGGGCTCGTTATCGAGCGTCACCTGGTAGGTAGCCAAGTTGATCTCGAGGTTATCGATGTTGAGCACATCGTCGGCGGTAACGGTCTCCTCCTCGCCCATCAGGCGCTGCGCGCGAGCCTTGAGCTCGTTGGGCGTCGCCGTGGGGCATACAAAGTCGGCATGCGCGTGATTCGGCAGACGCAGGGTGCCGAGCGCCTCGTCGTCGACGATCACCAGCATGGGAACGCCGCCGCGATCGTCAAGCCACTTGGCAATCTGATCGATGCGGTCGCTGCGGATGCCATCGGAATCGAGGATCAGCAAGTCAAAATCGTGCGCCGCAGTCGGCGAATCGGGGGTGGCCAGGCTCACCTCGACACCCAGGGTAGTCGTCAAGCTGCGGGCAAACTCGTGGAAGCGCGTCGTGCGCGCCATGAACAGGGCACTCTTTTCGGACATATCGGCCTCCAAAGAAATGAGCTCAATCGTACTGGAACAAGCCAGCGCGATTAGGAGTTCGCCAGGTAGTGCTTGATCTCCCATTCGGTGATCGTGGATTCGAACTTATGCCACTCGTCGCGCTTCTTTTTGAGGAAGAAGCTGTGGATGTGCTCGCCGAGGGCATCCTTCATAAACTGCGAGTCCTCAAAGACGTCGAGCGCCTCTTTGAGCGAGCGCGGCAGCGGCGCGTAGCCGGCCTCGACCATCTGACGGCCGGTGAGCTTGAGCGTCTCGGCCGTGGCCTCGGGCGGGAGCTCCAGCTTGCGCTCGATGCCGTCCAGACCAGCCGCCAGCGTGACGGCGTTGACCAGGTACGGGTTTGCCATGGGATCGGGGCTGCGAAGCTCGATGCGCGTGGACAGCTGCTTGCCGGGCTTGTAGACCGGAATGCGAATCATGCTTGCGCGGTTGCGCAGGCCCCACGTGGCGTACTGCGGCACGGAGTCGCCGCCCGTGGTGATGCGCTTGTACGAATTGACCGTGGGGTTGGTGATGGCGCTGATCTCGCGCGCGTGCGCCAAGATACCGGCCATGTAGTGCTTGGCGATATCGGAAAGATGGTACCTCTCGTCGTCCTCGCCCCAAAAGACGTTGTTGCCGTCGTGGTCGAACAGCGACTGATGCAAAAACATGGCGCTGCCGTCCTCGCCCGCCAACGGCTTGGGCATAAAGGAGGCGTGGCAACCGCTCTCGTAAGCTTGCTGTTTAATGATGAGCTTGGCCGTGGTAATGGCGTCAGACATGCTCAGGGCCTCGGCGTGGCGCAGGCTCATGCCGTGCTGCGAGCGACCGGCGGCGTGGAAGGTGTACTCCACGGGCACGGACATCTTCTCGAGCGTGAGGACCGTGTTGCGGCGCAGGTCGCGCGCGGCGTCGCTCACCGAAAGATCGAAGTATCCCACGTTGTCGAGCGGCTCGGGCGTGCGCTCGTCGGGGAAGTAGTAGTACTCCAGCTCGGCGCCCACGTTAAGCAGATAGCCAGCCTTCTCGGCCTTGTGGAACATGCGGCGCAGGGCATCGCGCGGGTCGCCGGCAAACGGCTTGCAATCGGGGGTGCACACGTCGCAGAACACGCGAGCGACGCCGTTGTGACTCGGGCGCCACGGCAGGATCTGGAAGGTCGAAGCATCGGGGAACGCCAGCATGTCGGCTTCCTCGGGCGTGGCAAAGCCCTCGATGGCAGAGCCGTCAAAGCCAATACCCTCCTCAAAAGCGACCTCGAGGTCCTCGGGGCTAATGGCAAAGTTCTTGAGGCGGCCAAGAATGTCGACAAACCACAGACGCACAAAGCGGATGTCACGCTGCTCTACGGAGCGGAGTACGTAATCGATGTTCTGCTGGTTCATGTCGCTCCCCTTTCTTTCGGGCGGGTTTCGACTGGTCTATATCGCAGATACTATCGCAGAAAAATGTTTCCGCAGGGTTAAAGCGTATCAAGCGCCCAAAAAACGTGCGTGGGCAGGCAGGTATACCTTACGCGCGACCGTAGGCTAGCGCGAGGTTGAGGCGCGGTGTTCGATGTGGCCGGGGATCTCGATGCGCTTGGGAGCCAGCCTTGCGGCCTCGCCCACCGTGGTGGTGACGACATCGATGCGCTCGGACAGGCGCTCGACTACGCGCTCGGCAATGGTGAGGGTGTCCTGCGCTGCCGTGGTCACACCGCCAAAGAGCACGTGGTTCCAGGGGTAATCGTCAAACGTCGCGACCCTGAGACCCGCCGGCAGCGAGGGACCCAGCTGCGCCAGCGCCTCGGTCAGACGCAGAAAGACCAAGCCGTTGACGGCGATAAGGCCGAGCTTTTTACCCGCGTACTCGCGGATGGCCTCGTCCAGGCGGCCGATGCCCGTGGCGCCACCATCGGCCAGGGTAACGACCTCGCCTGCCAGACCGCGACGCGAGAGCTCGTCGGCAAAGGCCTCGGCGCGCTCACGACGCACGGGGCTGTCGTCGCTTGCCTCGGTGAGCAGGCACAGGCGCTCGCTGCCCGCAGCGGCCAAGGCGTCCACCAGGCCGGCGACCAGCTCACGGTTGTTAGAGGTCACCAGATCGATGCCGCCATTGGCAACATCGCGGTCGAGCAGCACAACAGGTAGGCGTCCCGCGGCCGCGGCGATTGCCTCGTCGTTGCCGCCGCAGGTGTTGACGACCAGGCCGTCCACGCCGGCATCGATAAGTCTAGTGAGCGACTCTGCTTCCTTGGCGGGGTCATTGCCGCTAATGGCCGTCATAAGCGAGCAGCCGCGCGCGGCGGCACTGGCGGAAAGCCCTTCGAGCATGGCGCTGGAGAACGGGTTAGCAATGTCGGCCAGAATCACGCCGATGAGGTTGGTGCGTGAGCTGCGCAGATTGCGCGCGGCGGCGCGAGGGCGATAGCCGGTGCGCTCGATAACCGCCGCGATGCGAGCACGGGTTTCCTCGGTCATTTGCCCGGGGCGGTTATTGAGATAGCGCGAGACTGTGGCTGGGCTCACGCCCGCCTCGGCGGCAATGTCCTTAATTCTCATCTGCGCCATAGCGCACCCCGTTTCCCAATTGTCAGCAATCTGAGCCATTTTAGGCATTTTTTAAAAATCTCGGTTGCAAAACGCTGTAGGTGAGCAGCATCGTTTTTGTGTCTCGAGCAGATGCGGCGATGGGCTAGATTGACGAGTCTTTCGACAGCTCAAAGTAGTCGGGATGCAAGGCGATAACCGGGCCCTGTTCCTCGGGCATCAGATGCAGGTGCGTCTCTGCCAGGTAGCTCGCCGCGTCGGTATCGCCCTTCTTAATGGCCTCGAGAATTCGGCGATGCTGCCGACGAATCGGCTCCCAATCCAGATCCTGCGACACCATACGCAACCAGTTGTATCGCTCAAAATGTGTGTTGACGCTCTTCATCCAATCCCACAACATGTGGCGGCCGGCAATCTCAAAACACGTCTCATGGAACAGGTTGTCCAGATCGAAAAAGCGACGCGTTTCGCTATGGTCGAGCGACTCGGACTCGGCAAGAATCCGCTCGAGCCGCTGCTTTTGCTCGGGCGTGACGGCAGAGCAGCATTTAATGAGCACGCTTCTCTCGAGTTTCTCGCGCAAGAAACAGGCGTTCTCGGCGCGCTCCATGCTGATTTTTGAGACATAGGTGCCGCTTTTGGGACGCGTTTCCACCAGCTCCTGCTCACGCAAGCGCACAAAAGACTCGCGAATGGGCGTGCGCCCGATTCCCGTCTCCTTTTCCAGACCAATCGCCGAAAGGCGCGTGCCGGGCTTGAGCTCGGCATAGATGATCTTGGAGCGCAATGCGTTGTATGCCTGATCTTGCAGGCTCTGATTATGCTGGTGTTGTTCCATAAAGCCCTCGGATGAAGCTCACGGTTTGTCGAATTTCACCACGTAATACTATCGCATCGACACGCCCCAGCTCCCAATCAGTCTTTTTGGGACGGGGCTCTTTTAGCTACCCTGGCCCGCAGATCGGCCCCCCTTGCCACAAAAGTGGCCCATCTATTACGTTAACACGGATAGCCTCGGCCATACCGAAAACCGTGAAAACAAAACCGCAGGTAGACAGCTTGTCGATTTTCGAAAAAACCGACTATGGTTGACCCCTGCGGCTTAAACGTAGTAGATAGGCCCTTTTCGTGGCGCAGCACTACTGCACCCCAAATTGGCACCCCGAGCCTGTTATAAGTTGCTGTGAAATACGGACGGTTGATAATCAAGGGTTGAAAATCAAGGCGCGCTATACGGCTTGCTATATCTCACTATACTTTGCTGTACGTCGCTGTACTTTGCTATAACTTGACAATAATCGGCCCATTACCATCCGGGATATAACGGACCCCAAGCCAACGCTGGCTTGGGGTCCGTCTTGTACCATGGCTCTTTTGGACTATGAGCGCTCGTATTTCGTGGCCCGCCCGGTTCCCTGCCTTACGATTGCATTCCGTTCAAGCAGAGATTCGAGTGCCGCCAACGTCCGCATGCGGCTCAGCCCCGTCTGTTTTTCAATCTCGCTTCGCGACATAATTCGCCCGCCCGACAAGGCCTTGAGAACCTGGACCTCTTCCTCGGACCCTTCAAAGGCATCGGTAACGGGCAATGTGACGGCCACCATGCCGCCGCGAACATCAAAAATTGGTTGATTGATCGAATCGCGATAGGCACGTCTAATGCGCGCAATTCCCGTACCAAATTTCTCGATGTAATCCAGCTTTAAGAAGGCCTCTGCAACGATGGGGTTTCTGAGCACGGATATCTGCCCATACAGGTATTGTTCCGTCGTCAAACCGGCGGGCAGCGATCCGGGGAAGGTCACAACGACGCGATCATCGTACAGGGCAATTTGAACGTTCGCTCGAACGTCCCACGTCCGATGCACTAAAGCGTTTGCAACAGCTTCGCGGAATGCCTCAAGAGGAATTCGATCGGTTTGGACGCGCTCCATCCCTTCGATACGCTCATAACGGTAGTAGCGTGCAAACATAGCCACCGCCCTGTCCGCCTGCTCAATTGCGGATACATTTGTCGCCGCCTCGCGATCCAAGATCACATCCTCGGTATCGCCAAAACGGACGCAGTCGATGCCTGGAAAATCATTCTTATCCGCTAAAATCGCCGCGGCATTGGTATAGCCATCCTTGCCGAGCAAGCGGAGCGTACGCAAGATATCCGACGTTAGCTCGGAAATGCCGAGGTGTTCAACACACTTATGCTCGAGCGTATGAAAGCTCAAGTCCTGGCGAGCCGACGTGAGCGCGTCGAACGTTACGTTGCTGCCTTCGAGCGTCAGCCTGCCATACTCAAACCGGTCGACCTCCACCGTTGCCGAATCGTTTCGCCTGTAGGCCTTTCCCTTGCTTCGATAGGGTTTGTCCTGTCCCTCATAAACCGTAAGGATTACGGTCCCGTGTTTCTCATCGGGCTCGAGCGTGTAACGGGGAGCGGGGTCCAAGCTGTCATTAATCATGTTCTCGATGCGGAGACACTCTGCGACCGGATCTGCAAGGCCGACAACCACGCCCTCGTCATCAACGCCAAACTCAATCTTGCCCGTCCCATAGTTTGCATAGGCGCTCACCGTTTTAAGAAACGTCGGCGTAACGCTTTCCTTGTATTCGACTGTAGGGCTCTCTCTAACAACCATATGCACAACCCCCTCGTTTCGTACCATTCATAACCGTATTATAAGACGAAAACCGTTTGCGTACTGATTTATATAAGACGTAAACTGTTTTCGTCTTGATTTGCGTACGGAATTAAGACGCATAATTTCGCTTTCGTATGGCTCAATACCGGACGCAGACTGTTTTCGTCTGTCAATACGTCTGAAATCCAAACGAAAAGAGCCCCGAGCTCGTATGAACTCGGGGCTCTTTGTGCCGCACATCTATGAGAGGAAAAATTCGATGCGTACGGGCGCTACCCCATGAAGCCGCCCTGGGATGGCGGCAACCTCGCCGTTACCCGTCTGATGGGTGTGCTCAAGGCATCCGTTCCCCTCTTTATCGACGTAACGGGCAAAAAAGTTCGTCGAGGAGACCATCCGCACGCACCACGGTGTGGCCGACGCCATTGAGACGCGCAACCCCACCGCCGCTCACGATGCGATGTATCTGCACCTGGTCTACAACCGCAATATGATTGCGGAAGGCACACAAACAAAAGGCATTTAAGGCTCGACAATAATCTTTCTTTGATAAAACGCAGGCAGCGAGCGCTTGCGTTTTATCAAATGGTGCAATGGGGTCAGGTTTACATGCATCAACTTAGCGCAAAGTAACCTGGCCCCCACGCAACAAAGGGTTAACTAGAGCTCACAGGCAACCTTGTAGCCATCGCCGATGGCGTCGCGAATGTTACCGCACTTGTTGGCATCGCCCAGCACGTGGGTGGCAACACCGGCTGCAGCCAGGTCGTCTGCCAGCTTGGTATTGGGACGATAGCCCATGGCAAGCACCAGCGTATCGGCACCGGTGATGGTGTGGACCTCGCCGTCCTTCTCGTAGCTGATAGCATCCTCGGTAATCTCGGTCACCTTGGCCTCAGTCAGCACGTGGACACCCTTGGAGAGCATGCGCGTGATGAGCACCGCGCGGCCGGCACCGCCCTCGTTGGCGGCGAGCGTCTTGGTCATCTCGATGACGGTGACATCGCGATTGGCCGGCGACAGGTCGTTGACCAACGGGGCCAGGTAATCGGCCGTCTCGCAGCCGACGGTGCCGCCGCCCACGATGACGATCTTCTTGCCCGGAAAAGCCTTGCCGCCCAACAGGTCGTCAGCCGTCATAACCTGCTTAAAGCCCTGCATGAAGGCCGGAGCGATGGGCTCGGCGCCATAAGCTAGGACGACCTCGTAGCCGGCGTAGTCACGCTGAATGTCCTCGGCAGTAAGCTCAGTGCCAAATACGCACGTGACGCCGGCCTCGGCCAGGCGACGGTACTGGTACTTGATCACACGAGTGAGCTCCTGCTTTGCCGGCGGAACGGCCGCGATGCGCATCTCGCCGCCCGGTTCGTCCTGCTTATCCACGAGCACCACGTTATGGCCGCGCTTGACGGCAATGTAGGCCGCCTCCATGCCAGCGGGACCGGCGCCCACGACGAGCACGTTCTTGGCCTCGGCGGCAGGCTCGTAGCCGGCCTCGTCGCGCTCGACGTCCGGGTTGACGGTGCAGGAGATGCGCTTGCCAAACATGATGCCGTTCAGGCAGCGCAGGCAGCCGATGCAGGGACGGATCTCGTCGGCGTTGCCGGCAGCCGCCTTATTGCAGAACTCGGCATCGCACAGATTGGCGCGGCCCATCATGCAGATGTCGGCGGCGCCGTCCTCGATCAGCTCCTCGGCGATCCAGGCCTCGTTGATGCGGCCGACCGTGGCAACGGGAATGTTGACGTGCTTCTTAATCTCGCGCGAGCAGGCGGCATGCGAGGCCTGCTGCGTACCGGCGGCGGGAATTGCGGAGCCACGCTTGATGGTGGTGCCGCCCGACACATGAATCATGTCGACGCCGGCCTTCTCCAGGCGACGCGAGACGTAGATCATGTCGTTGAGGGTCAGGCCGCCATCGGTGTACTCGTCGCCCGAGATACGGACGTCGATAATGAAGTCCTTGCCGCAGCGCTCGCGAATCTCGGCGATGACCTCGAGCAGGAAGCGCATGCGGGCGTCGAGCGAGCCGCCGTACTCGTCGGTACGCTTGTTGTAGAGCGGAGTCAAAAAGCCGCCGAGCATACCGTGGGCGTGCGCCGCATGGACCTCGACGCCATCGACGCCGGCCTTCTGCATACGCACGGCAGCGTCGCCGAACTGATGCGTGAGCTCGTGGATCTCGTCAACCGTGATGGGACGCGGTGCCTCGCGGGCATAGGACGGGCCCACAAAGGACGGGGCGATCAGGCGCGGCGTGCCTGGAATGTTAAAGGCCATGTAGGCGGGGTGGAAGAGCTGCGGCATGATCTTGCAGCCGTACTCGTGGGCGGCCGCGGCGAGCTTTTCCCAGCCGGGGATAAACGTGTCGTCGTAGCAGCACATGTCACCCGGCAGATAGGTATAGGTGGGCTCGACCGTCACGACCTCGGTGATGATGAGGCCCACGCCGCCCTTGGCGCGGGCGCGGTAATGATCGACCAAGTCGTCGGTCACATAGCCATGATCGGCCAGGTTGGTTGACACTGGCGGCATAAAGACGCGGTTCTTGACCTCGGTCGTACCGACCTTGATCGGGCTAAAGAGCATTGGATAGGCAGAAGACTCCATGCAGGCTTCCTTTCGTTTGAGCCGCTCGGCGGCAGTTACTAACGTACTTATCGTATCAGTATCCGCCGCATTCGCACTCGCTCGCACTCCCCACCTTCAATCCCGACCCTCACAAAAAAGTTGCGGTGGAATACGGAGTAGATGAGACTTTTGACAGCCAAAACAGTCCGTATTTCACCGCAACCGATGGGCGGGGTGGAATTGAGGGCTCAGATAGTCAGTCATGCCCTCATCCGCCACTCCCTCACTTACAGCGCGCCGTCCAGCATAAGGTTCACCTTGAGCACGTTAACCGTGGGCTCGCCGAACACGCCGAGGAAACGGCCCTTGGTGCACTGGGCGATGATCTCGCGCACCTCGTCTTCGCTCTTGCCCGTGGCCTTGGCAAGGCGCGGGACCTGGTACTCGGCGGCATCCGGAGAGATCTCCGGGTCGAGGCCGGACCCCGAACACGTCACCAGGTCGACGGGCACAGCGTCCATATCGGCATCGGAGTTGGCGGCGCGAATCTTCTTCACGCGCGCATCCACAAGCTGCCGATACTTCTCACTCGCCGGGGACAGGTTGGACGGGGCACCATACGCCATGAGCTCGCCGTCTTCGCCTTCGACAATTGACACGTTCTGGATACGACCCCACATGTGGGCTTCGTCATCGAAGTTCTGGCCGATGAGCTCGGAACCCACAACCTTGCCGTCGACCGTAATAAGCGATCCGTTCGCCTGGTACGGAAACGCAAGCTGCACGACGCCGGTCACCACGAGCGTGTATCCCAGGCCGCAGACGATGGTAAACAGCGCGAACACGCCAAGTGCGCGCGATGCGATACCTTTGAACATACAAACCTCCGTCTACATCATGCCAATGCCGAACAAGGCCAGCAGCATGTCGATAATCTTGATGAATACGAACGGCGCCACGATGCCGCCCAGACCCCACACCAGCAGGTTATGGGTCAACAGCTGGCCGGATGGAACCTCGCGGTACTTGACGCCCTTGAGAGCCGCCGGAATTAGCGCGACGATGACCAGCGCGTTGTAGATGATGGCGGACAGCACGGCCGTCAACGGGTTGGTGAGGCTCAGGATGTTGAGGGCGCCCAGTCCCGAATAGATCGGCGAGAACAGGGCCGGGATGATAGCGAAGTACTTCGCCACGTCGTTGGCCACCGAGAAGGTCGTGAGCGAGCCGCGGGTCATGAGCAGCTGCTTGCCAATACGCACGACCTCGATGAGCTTGGTGGGGCTGGAGTCGAGGTCGACCATGTTGCCGGCCTCCTTGGCAGCCTGGGTGCCCGTGTTCATGGCCACGGCGACGTCGGCCTGGGCCAGAGCGGGCGCGTCGTTGGTGCCGTCGCCGGTCATGGCGACCAGGTGACCCTCACGCTGGAACTCGCGGATCTTCTCGAGTTTGCCTTCAGGGGTGGCCTCGGCCAGGAAGTCGTCAACGCCGGCCTCGGCGGCGATTGCCGCGGCGGTGAGCGGATTGTCGCCCGTCACCATGATGGTCTTGATGCCCATCTTGCGCAGGTCGGCGAACTTCTCCTTAACGCCGGACTTGATGATGTCCTTGAGGTACACAACGCCCAGCACGCGGCAGTTCTTGGTCACGACCAGCGGGGTGCCGCCGGCCTTGGCGATGCGTTCGACGGCCTCTTCGCACTCCTGGGAGAACACGCCGCCGGCTGCCTCCAGATAGGTGCGCACGGAATCGGCAGCGCCCTTGCGGATCTCATTGCCCTCGTAGTTCACGCCGGACATACGCGTTGCCGCGGTGAACGGGATGAACTCCATGCCCTTATCCTCGAGCGTGCGGCCGCGCAGACCGAACTGCTCCTTGGCGAGCACGACGATGGAACGGCCCTCGGGGGTCTCGTCGGCCAGCGAGGAAAGCTGGGCGGCATCGGCCAGCTCCGCGGGATCGACGCCGTCGACCGGGATGAACTCGGCGGCTTGGCGGTTACCCAGGGTGATGGTGCCGGTCTTGTCGAGCATGAGGATGTCGACGTCGCCGGCGGCCTCGATGGCGCGGCCGGACATGGCCAGCACGTTGGCCTCGTTCAGACGGCTCATGCCGGCGATGCCGATGGCGGACAGAAGGGCGCCGATGGTAGTGGGAGCCAGGCACACGAGCAGCGCCACGAGCGTGGTCACGGCCGTGGGGTTGACCATGTCGTTAAGACCGACCGAGAAGCAGGAGTAACAATACAGGGCCAGCGTGACCAGAATAAAGACGATGGAAAGGGCCACCAGGAAGATCTCCAGAGCGATCTCGTTAGGGGTCTTCTTGCGCGCGGCACCCTCGACCATCGCGATCATCTTGTCCAGGAAGCTCTGGCCGGGCTCACTGGAGATCTTGACGATGATCCAGTCGGACAGCACCGTGGTACCGCCGGTAACGGCAGAGCGGTCGCCGCCGGCCTCGCGGACCACGGGGGCGGACTCGCCGGTGATGGCGGACTCGTCAACGGAGGCAGCGCCCTCGATGACGTCGCCGTCGCCGGGAATCTGCTCGCCGGCGCGTACGATCACCAGGTCGCCGCGCGTGAGCTCGGTGCCGGGAACGACGGTGAAGCGCTCCTTGTCCTCAACGGACTCGATGCGATGGGCCTCGACATCCTTCTTGGCCGCACGCAGAGAATCAGCCTGAGCCTTACCGCGGCCCTCGGCAAGCGCCTCGGCGAAGTTCGAGAACAGGTCGGTGAGCCACAGGATGACCGCGATGGCGACCACATAGTAGGTGGGCACACCCGCGTCCCGCACACCGAAGATGGAAGCGACGACCAGGACGGAGGTCATGACGGCTGAAAGCCACACCAGGAACATGACCGGGTTTTGAATCTGGACGCGAGGGTCCAGCTTGGCAAACGAGTCGCGGACCGCGCGGCCCATCATGTCTTTTTGCATAGTCATAAATCTGCGCCCTCCTTTACGCAATCATCTGGAAGAACTCGGCAACGGGGCCAAGCGCCAGGGCCGGGAAGAAGCTCAGGGCACCGATCAGCAGAACGATGAACACGAGCAGGAATACGAACATGCCGTTGGTGGTAGACAGGGTACCGGCGCTCTCGGCGACCTTACCCTTCTTGGCCAGCGAGCCGGCGATAGCCAGCGTACCGATGATGGGCATGAAGCGGGCGAACAGCATCTCGAGGCCGAGCATGACGTTGATCCAGGGAATGTTGCAGTTCATACCTGCAAACGCCGAGCCGTTGTTGCCGCCGCATGAGGTGAAGGCATACAGCACCTCGGAGAAGCCGTGCGCGCCACCATTGTTGAGCTGGTCGGCAAGACCGGGCACCATGCAGGCGATGGCCGAGCACACCAGAATGGCAAACGGAGTTGCCAGGCACAGGACAACTGCCCAGCGCATCTCGCCCGGCTCGATCTTCTTGCCCAGGAACTCGGGCGTGCGGCCGACCATAAGGCCGGCGATGAACACTGTGAGGATGGCGAAGCCGATCATGCCGTACAGGCCGCAGCCCACGCCGCCGAAGACGACCTCGCCCAGAGCCATCTGGAGCATCTGGACAAAACCGCCCAGCGGGGTGTAGGAGTCGTGCATGGAGTTAACCGAGCCGTTGGAAGCGGCGGTGGTGTAAGCCGACCACGTGGAGGAGGTGGCGATACCGAAGCGGCTCTCCTTGCCCTCCATGTTGCCGCCGGCCTGGCCGTCGGTCATCTCGATGTTGACCGCTCCGCCATCTGCCAGCTGCGGGGTGCCCGCATGCTCGTTGGCGGCGATGATGCCGGTGAAGATCACCAGCAGGATGAACATGGCGGCAAAGATAGCCTTGCCCTGCTTGGTGTTTTTGACGCCGATACCGAAGGCGAAGCAGCAGGCGGCCGGGATCAGCAGCAGGCTGGTCATCTCGATGATGTTGGTGAAGGCACTGGGATTCTCATACGGATGGGCGGAGTTCACGCCGAAGAAGCCGCCGCCGTTGGTACCGGACTGCTTGATGGCGACCTGAGGAGCCGCGGGACCCTGGGGCAGGAACTGCTCGGTGACCACGCGCGCACCCTCGACAACCTTGCCGTCGACCTTGACCGTATCGCCCTCGATCTGGGCGCCGTCGATGACGCTCCAGCCGCCGTCTGCATTAGGCTGGACAGCGACGGGCTCTACGAGCTCAGCCTTCTGAGCCGGCTGGAAGTTGGAGATGACGCCACCGGCAGCCAGGCAGATGCCGAACACGAGGTTCAGCGGGATGAGCATATACAGGACGGTGCGGGTGAGGTCGACCCAGAAGGAACCCAGACCCTGCTCCTTGACCTGACGGAAGCCGCGGATCAGCGCGAACATGACCGCAATACCGGTGCCGGCGGACAAGAAGTTCTGCACGGTGAGGCCCATGAACTGCACAAGGTAGGACAGGGTGGTCTCACCGGAATAGGATTGCCAATTGGTGTTGGTTATGAAGGAAGCGGCCGTATTGAACGACAGGTCCCATGACACACCCGGCAGGTGCTGGGGATTGCCTGGCAAGAAGGGCTGAAGCGCTTGGAGTGCCACAAGGGCCACGAGGCCGATCCCCGAAAAGACCAGCACGCTCGCCAGATAGCGCCTACACCCCATCTGCTCTGCCGCGTCGATGCGAAGCAGACGATAGACGCCACGCTCCACAGGAGCAATCACAGGCGACAGGAACGTATGCTCGCCATCCATGATATGGGCCATGAACCGACCGAGCGGAACGGCCAGGACGACGAGCACGGCAAAGTACAAGATGTACTGAATCGCAGCGTCCATAGTTTACGAATCACTCCTCATCAGAATGTAGATGTAATAGATAAGGAGTCCGATGCAGACGACTCCGATAATGGGAATGAGGATGTCCATTACCGCCCCTTTCACGCGCGGTCCGATGTCTCGGACGCCCGCTCTCGCAAGCGCCTGGGGACAGTAAACGCTTCTAGAGATTAAAGAGGCGTGAGGGCCGGGGCTCACGACCTTAAGATGCCGTAAAGATGCAGGTAGAAAGCACTATTGCGGCTGCAGTGCGCCTATACTCGACCTCGCGAGCATACAGTGGCGTCCTCACCGCGTATGCACGCATGGACAACGTTTCAGAAAGGCTACGCTATGCAGCGCGACGCATCGGACACTCGCGTCAATCCAGACCTCATCCTCAAGGCAATTGAGAAAGACGAGGTCGCCGATGACGCTCAAACCAGCCGGGGACACCTCAAGATTTTCTTTGGCTACGCTGCTGGTGCAGGCAAAACCTATGCGATGCTTCAAGCCGCCCACGCCGCCAAGCGGCGAGGTGTCGACGTCGTCGCGGGATACATCGAGCCGCACGAACGTCCGGCAACTGCCCATCTTGCACAAGGGCTTGAGAACGTGCCCTGTAAACTCATCGAGCACAACGGCATTGCGCTCAGCGAGTTCGATCTAGATGCGGCTATCGAACGCGCCCCTCAGCTCATCCTTGTCGACGAGCTCGCCCATACGAATGCGCCGGGGTCTCGCCACGACAAACGCTATCAAGACGTCGAGGAACTTCTACATGCAGGCATCGACGTCTATACGACCGTGAACGTTCAGCATATCGAGAGCCTAAACGACATGGTTGCATCCATCACCGGCGTTGTCGTGAGCGAACGAATCCCCGACCGCATCTTCGATGATGCCGACCAGGTCGAGCTCGTTGACATAGAGCCCGAAGACCTACTTGAGCGCCTTCGCGCCGGCCTCGTCTACCGTCCCGCACAAGCCGAGCGAGCGCAACAGCATTTTTTTACCGTCGAGAACCTCACCGCACTCCGAGAAATCGCGCTGCGCCGCTGCGCCGATCGCACCGGCCACCTCACAGACGCCGCACGCGTGCTGGGAAACCGTGACTACTACACCAGGGAGCGTATCTTAGTCTGTGTCTCCCCGGCGCCGACCAATCCCCGCATCGTCCGTGCCGCCGCACGCATGGCGAAAGCGTTTCGCAGCGAGCTCGTCGCCCTGTTCGTAGAGAGCCCGCGCACGCAAGCCATGAGCGATGATGAGCGCGCCAAGCTTGCAGACAATATCGCCCTAGCCGAGCAGCTCGGAGCACATATGGAAACCGTCTATGGCGACGACGTCGCGTTTCAGATCTCCGAGTTCGCACGCCTGTCGGGTATTTCGAAGATCGTCATGGGGCGCACGGGCGAGCACAGCAGCGTCCGTCAGGCCCTCTTTGGCCGCAAATCTCTCGTAGAACAGCTCATAACATTCGCCCCGAACCTCGACATTTACATCATTCCAGACCAGTCGACTCCGCCCTCCCGACCCAAAGGACGCCGCCATGCGCTCGCCCTGCAGCCGCCCAGCAGCCGAAACGTGCTTCGCACGCTGGCCCTCTCTCTTGTCGCCACGGCGATCGGCACGGCTTTCCGCCATCTGGGATTTGCCGATTCCAGCATCATATCCCTCTATATCCTCACGGCCCTGCTGACCGCCGTCACCACGACGGGGCGTATCTGCACGATCGTATCGAGCGTGCTCTCTGTAGTGCTTTACAACTTCTGCTTCGTAACGCCTCTGTTTTCGCTCGCCAGCTACGACCGAAGCTATCTGGTCACGTTCGGCATCATGTTCGCTACCGCTATGGTCGCCGGCGAGTTAACTGCGCGCATCGCCGACAACGCCCGTACCTCCGCCGAGAACGCATTCAAAACGCGCGTACTCCTCGAAACGAACCAGCTCTTGCAGCAAGCCCATAGCGCGGAGGAGTGTGCCCGCGTCGCCATGAACCAACTCATCAAACTGCTAAAACTCGACGTGGTCTTCTACACCGCCGAACATGGCACGCTCGGCAAGACGCTCTATGAGTCCGCTGGCACCGAAAACCGATCCGCGTCGCTGTTCACCGACTACGAGCGCGCTGTTGCAACCTGGACCTACACCAACAACAAACGCGCGGGCGCAAGCACGCGGACCCTGCCCGAGGCGCGCTGCCTCTACCTCGCGGTTCGCACCGGCGACAAGGTATTCGGTGTCATCGGCATCGACCTGGAGGGGCGCGAGATCGAAGCCTTCGAGCATTCGATCGTCCTATCTATCGTAGGCGAATGCGCCTTGGCGCTCGAAAGCGACCGGGCGGCGCAAGAGCGCGAAGAGGCTGCGGTCTTGGCGAAAAACGAGCAGCTGCGCGCCAACCTTTTGCGCTCCATCGGCCACGATTTGAGGACACCCCTCACGGCTATATCCGGATCTGCGGCAATCCTTCGGAAGAGCGACGAGAAGCTCAGCCTCGAACAACGCTGCGATCTTGCCGATGCCATCTACGACGACTCCCTCTGGCTTATCGATACCGTGGAGAACCTCCTCGCCATCACACGCGTCGAGGATGGCACCATTTGCCTCAACTTCACATCCGAGCTCATCGACGAGGTCATCGAGGCCGCCCTCAGCCATGTCGCCCAAGCATCGCATGGACGTACCGTCACCATCGAGCACACTGACGACATCCTGCTGGTACGCATCGACGTCCATCTCATCATGCAGGTGCTTACGAATCTCATCATGAACGCCTTCAAATACACGCCCGAGGACTCGACTGTCACCATCAGCGCACGTCGCGAGGGTGCGTTCGTCGTGGTGGACGTCGCAGACGATGGGCCGGGTGTGGCAGACTGCGACAAGCCTCATATCTTTGAGCGCTTCTTTACCTCAGGCAATACGCGGCCCGTGGATTCGCGTCGAAGCATCGGCCTTGGGCTGTCGCTCTGCCGCTCCATCGTGGAGGCGCATGGCGGCGTCATCGAAGTTCGCGACAACCACCCCCATGGGGCCGTCTTCCGTTTTACCCTGCCCGCTGAGGAGATCGAGATTCATGAATAATGCCGCTAAGCCACGCATCCTCCTGGTCGAAGATGACCTGACCGTTCAAAACCTCGTTTCGACCGCGCTTGACCTCCACGGCTATGTCGTGAGCAAGGTTTGCAACGGCCAGGCCGCCATCATGGATGCGGTGTCGCACGGCCCCAGCCTCATCATGCTCGACCTCGGCCTTCCCGACATTGACGGTATCGAGGTCATCACGAAGATCCGAAGCTGGTCGGCAGTCCCCATTATCGTCATTTCGGCGCGCACCGAAGATTCCGACAAGATTGCAGCACTTGACGCAGGGGCAGACGACTACCTCACCAAGCCCTTTTCTGTGGATGAGTTGCTCGCGCGCGTCCGCGCAAATTTGAGGCGCTCCTCGATGGCGTCGAGTGAGTCGACAGAAGCGAGCACGTTCGACAACGGTCCGCTGCATATCGACTACGCCGCGGGATACGCGACGAAAGACGGACGCGAGCTCTCGCTCACCCCAACCGAGTACAAATTGCTCGTCCTTCTGGCGAAAAACGTCGACAAGGTGCTCACCCACACCTTCATCACCCGCGAGATATGGGGCACGAGCTGGGACAGCGATCTGGCGAGCCTGCGCGTGTTCATGCGCACCCTGCGCAAGAAGATCGAGGCAGACCCCTCTCACCCTAAGATGATTCAGACGCACATGGGTGTCGGGTACCGCATGCAGCGTCTCTAGCCCACCCCACAAAAAGTTGCGGTGGAATACGGAGTAGATAAGGCCTTTGACAGCCAAAACAGTCCGTATTCCACCGCAACTGATGGATGGGATGGGTTAGAGGCCCAGGTAGCTCGTCATGCCTTCGACGGCGAGCTTGGCGCCGGCTACGGCATGGACCACGGTGAGCGGGCCGTTGACCACATAGTTAGCGATACCCAAAAATACTCTTCAACTCGCCACACTCTCCCCCAAATGTGCAAAGCGCCCCGCGAACGGATGCTCGCGAGGCGCTTGGGTGCCTGGACCTTTATTTGATACCGCGGCCCAAGTCTTCGGCGATTTTGTCTACGCCCTTAAGTGCGGCGCAGGTCTTTTTGTTGGAGCAATGCCCCGTACAAACGCCACCCTGGGCGCAGTCGGCGCAGGTGCCCTTTCGGTAGATACGCACGCACACGGCGACAAACGCAATGCCGATAACAGCCAACACAACAATATCGATAGGTGCCATAGTAAGCCTCCTCTAGTTAACCACCACTTACTTTACCCCATCTTCCACCTGCCAAAAAGGGACAGGTTTGTTTTGGTCGGTTTTATCTGCGGAAACGCCACATCTTACTTCTGGAGCAAAGCAATCTGTCCCCCATTGCACCAAAAAGCCCGAGTGTCGCTGGGACACCCGGGCTCATGGAAAGGGGCTAATCCTTATTCGGACTTAAGCGGAAACTGCGGCGGAAGCAGTGTTGGTCTCGTCCTCGTCGGTCCAAGCATGTTTAGGCATGGGACGGAAGATCTGGAAGAGCATCGCAACCAGCAGCACGATGGCCACAACCGTCCAGATACCAAACTGTCCAAGAACGAACAGGTTGTAGAACTGGTTGATGAACAGACCAATGACCCAAGCAAAGGCGCACTCGTAACCGATCGCGATGGCGGTCCACTTGCCGGAATCCATCTGGTTGCGGATAGTGCCCATGGCGGCAAAGCACGGAGCGCACAGCAGGTTGAACGCACCAAAGGCAACGCAAGCGCCCATAGTCGGGAACATGCCGGCGAACGCGGTCCACAGGCTCGGGTCGGTCTCGCCGGCGTCGGCGACGGACAGCAGCGAACCGGCGGTGGCGACGACGTTCTCCTTAGCGACAAGGCCCGAGACGGTCAGCGCAGTTGCCTGCCAGGTGCTAAAGCCGAGCGGGGCGAAGATCCAGGCGACCAGGTTGCCCAGCATGGCAAGCACGGAGTAGTCCATGAACTCCTCGGGGATGCCCTCCATAGCAGGCAGGAAGCCAAACGTGCCGTTGTAGCTACCAAAGTTGGACAGGAACCAAACAACGACGGTGGACGCGAAGATGACCGTGCCGGCCTTCTTGATAAAGGCCCAGCAGCGCTCCCACACGTGCAGCGCCCAAGAGCGGATCGCCGGGAAGTGGTAGGCGGGAAGCTCCATAACGAACGGCGTCGGGCGGCCGGCGAAGAGCTTGGTCTTCTTGAGCATGAGGCCCGAAGCGATGACGGCAAAGACGCCCAGGAAGTAGAAGAGCGGGCTGATCCACGCGGCGGTGGTGGAAGAATCGCCGATGATGGAACCCATGAGCAGGGCGATGATCGGCAGCTTAGCGCCACAGGGAATAAACGTGGTGGTCATGACCGTCATGCGGCGGTCCTTCTCGTTCTCGATGGTCTTGGTGGCCATGACGCCGGGGACGCCGCAGCCCGAGGATACGAGCATGGGGATGAACGACTTACCGGACAGGCCAAAGCGACGGAACACGCGGTCCATGATGAAGGCGACGCGGGCCATATAGCCGCAGTCCTCCAGGAAGGACAGCATGACGAACAGCAGGAACATCTGCGGGACAAAGCCGAAGATGGCGCCCAGGCCGCCGACGATGCCGTCGCAGACCAGCGAATCGACCAGGCCACCGTCCTCGGTGCCGCCCGCCACAAGGGCGTCGTGGACCATGGTGGTAATACCAGGAACATAGGGGCCGTACTGTGCCGGGTCGACCGAGTCGGCATTGTCGCCCGCAGCCTCGACGGCCGCGTCGTAGGCGTCGCGGCCCTGACCGAGCACGTACCAACCGTCGGTACCGAAGAGCTGGTCGTTGGTGAAGTCGGTCACCGTGCCGCCCAAGGTAGAAACGGCGATGTAGTACACGCAGAACATGATGACCACAAAGATCGGCAGGCCCAGGATACGGTTGGTAACCACGCGGTCGATCTTCTCGGAGGTGCTCATCTTTGCCGGAGCCTTGGTGAGGCACTCGTCAATGATGTGGGCAATCACGCCGTAACGCTCGCCGGTGATGATGGACTCGGCGTCATCGTCGCAGTCCTGCTCGCACTGAGCGACCAGACCTTCGACGCGAGCGGCCTTCTCCTTGGTGAGGTTGATGAGCTTGCAGGCGTCCGCATCGCGCTCGAACAGCTTGACAGCGTAGTAGCGGCGCTTGTTGGCGGGAACGCTCGCCGGCAGATTGTTCTCGATGTGGTCCAGAACGTCCTCGATGGAGGAATCGAACTTGTGCTCCGGCACCTGGCCCTTGGAAGCAGCGGACTTCTTGACCTGCTCGAACAGCTCCTTGATGCCCTTGTTCTTAAGGGCCGAGATCATCATGACCGGACAACCGAGCTTCTTGGAGAGCTTGTCCGTGTCGATCTTATCGCCGTTCTTCTCGACCAGGTCGGCCATGTTGAGGGCAACGACCACGGGCAGGCCGGTCTCGATAACCTGAAGCGCCAGGTACAGGTTACGCTCGAGGTTGGTGGCGTCGACCACCTGGACGACGACATCGGGCTCGCCGCTCATGAGGTAATCGCGCGAGCACTGCTCCTCAGGGCTGTAGGGGGAAAGCGAGTAGATGCCAGGGAGGTCCGTGATGGTAACGTTCTTGTCGCTTAGGAGCTTGGCCTCCTTTTTCTCAACCGTGACGCCGGGCCAGTTGCCAACGTAGCCGTTGGCGCCGGTGATCAGGTTGAAAAGCGTGGTCTTGCCGCAGTTGGGGTTACCCGCCAGCGCGACATGGATCTGAGAATCCGCCATTCAATCCTTCTTCCTTGTGTGCCTGCGCTGCTTTCTCCGCGCAGGCTGGATAATGTGCTTCAAAGATGCTGCATTAAGTTAGAAAAACCTAACTTTATCTGCAGATATATGCGCCGCGAGCCCTTACTGGACCTCGACGACGGCAGCCTCCTCCTTGCGGATGGAAAGCTCGTAGCCGCGCACGTTGATCTCGACCGGATCACCGAGCGGTGCAACCTTCACGACCTTGAACGAAGTGCCCTTGATGAGCCCCAGGTCCATAAGGTGACGGCGAAGCGCACCCTCACCGTGAAGCTTGACGATGGTAGAGCTCTCGCCCACCTTAACGTCACCCAACGTCTTCATCCTCTTGTCCCCCTTTCAGTTTTTATGAAATGCTGCGGACTAACCGACGGTCATGATGTGCATGGCAACCTTGGAATCGATGCCAAAGCGTGCGCCCAGCACCGTGACGATGATATTGGCGCCACTCGAGCTCACCACGTGGATTTCGTTGCCCTCGACAAAGCCGAGGTCCTTGAGGTGGTGCTTCATGTCCTCATTGCCCTTTACACGAGACACGCGCACGGTTTCGCCCGCTTTTACCATCGAAAGCGGCATGGCCGGCATCTGCGGTCCGCAAGACATGAGTGGCTCCTAACGTCAGTTCGTCCTCAACATCGACGCGATAAAAGTTAACCACGTCTATGTTCGCTTTAGTAAACTAGCACGTGGTTAACTTTTTGGAAAGGGTCCCTATTCAGATTTCGAAAAAGTTTCCTATATGAAACAAAAAGGCGCGGCAAAGAGCTGTCCTTTGCCGCGCCCTGTCATGCTTAGAGCGAGAGGTTTCTGATCGACGTAACGCAGGAAGCCTCGTCTACGCCCGAAACGCGAAAGATGATGTCCTCGCCGCACTCGCCGTAGAGAGCCATGAGGCCCATGACATCGCGACCGTCGGTATGGCGGTCGCCGATGCTGACCGACACGTCGCTACGGTGCTTGGCAATGATGTCATAGAGCAGCGCAACCGGGCGGGCGTGTAGTCCCAACGGATCTTTAATCGTCTTTGTAAACTCGACCATGTCCCCTCCCACGACATCACACATTCGGCCGGCAAACCCAGCCACGTGGTAGTTATTGTAGCGTTAGATGCTTATCGAGGGCCCCTCCGGATACCCCGTGGTCAAAAAGTGGCAAATATGAGTACTGTCACAAATTTAGTAGCAGCAAAATCGAGAGCAAATTGCCTAGCTTGAGCGATTCGAAGAGGTTGAAAGCCGTCAAACGCCCTTTAAAGGGAGTTAGATAAATCGATTTTGAGCCCATTTTCGCTCAGAGCAGGCCGAAAAATATGGCACTTCTTTTGCAACAGTACTCATATTTGGCATTTTTTGACCACGGGGTCCAAAACCATGCCCCAAAACACAAAAGGAGGGGCCTCGTAAGGCCCCTCCTTAGGAAAGGGAATCGATTTATTCCACAGCCGTAGATTAATCCTAGCCGCTACTCCATCATGTCGAGGACGGAGGGGCGCAGCTCGCTCTCGGCGGCCTCGGGATCGGTCTCGCGCAGGCGGTTGATATAGCGGTTGTACCACATCACGGCAAGGCCCAGGAAGACAACCACACCGCCAACGTTGTAGACCAGCGTCAGCCACAGCGGCTGATCGAGCGGGATGGTGCCGCAGACAAGCACAAAGCAGAAGACCACAAGCAGGAATGCAGCGACGACCAGGCCAAAGGTACGCGATCCCATACGGAAGCCACGGGGAGCAGCGTCGAAGTTCTTGCGCAGCATAAAGTAGGCAAGCAGGATCAGCAGCGGCGGGAGCAGAGCAGTGGCAGCCGTCATGTTGGTGACGATCATGAGCAGGTCGTCTAGGTTGCCGGAGCCCAGGGCCGGGATGACCAGGATGGGGACGACGATGGCGAACTGCAGCCAAGCGGCGCGGGCGGGAATGCCGTGCTCGTTGAGCTCGACGATCTTGTCACCAAAGACGCCCTTGGGGATCTCGGTGAAGAAAACCTTGATGGGAGCGGAGGTCCACATCATGAGGGAGCCCAGCGTGGCGGCGAGAAGGATCAGGCCAATGACGCGCGTGGACACTTCCATGGGAATGCCAAAGTGGGCAAAGACAGCGCCGAATACGTCGAAGATACCGGTGGAGATGGCAACGCCGCCCTCGGGGATGAACAGGTTGACCAGCAGCGAAGCGCCTGCATACAGAAGGCCGATGGTCAGGCCGGCGATAACGACGGTGCGCACGAAGGCCTTGACGCCGCCCTTAAGGTCGTTAAGGAACACGCCGACGGACTCAGCGCCGCCAACGCCCTGGATGATCCAGGCAAGCGTACCGAAGAAGCCCCACGTAGTTGCAAAGTTGCTCGTGTCGGGTGCCATGTTAGCCGGAGTAGGAGCCGTGGCAAACTCGACGCCGCCAAAGGCAGCGGCCAGGGACAGCAGGATGAACACGGCGGTCAGGCCGAGAGCCGCGGTCGAACCGAAGGAGGAAATGGAGCCGATCCACTTAGCGCCCTTGGTCGAAACCCACGTGGCGATAGCAAAGACGACGATCTCGATAATGGTGATCCACAGCTGCGAAAGCTCGGCGTTGGCACCAAAGAACACGTAGCTCGCGTAGATGATGACGTTGGGCAGGACGGACGCAAAGAAGAACAGGTTAACGAACCAGTAGCTAAATGCCGTCAGGAACGCCCAGCGACCACCCATCGAGGTCTTAACCCATGCGTACACGCCAGACTCGGAGTCCTTGTTGAGGCCGACGAACTCGGCGGTAACCAGGGTATAGGGGACAAAGTACAAAAGCGTGGCGAAGAAGAACGACGGCGCAGCTGCCAAGCCGATGGCCGCGTTGTTGTTGATGATGTTCTTGATACCGAACACGGCGGCGACCGTCATGCCCAGCAGAGCGAACGAACCAATCGTTCCTCGTTTTTCAGAGCTCATAAGCCCTCCCAATCATCTGTTAAATGTCATCTAAAACCGTCCGAGCTGCAAGTGCAAACACGGACGGCGCACCTGCTAAGGGGAATGGGGAAAAGGGAGTCAACAAAGCCATCCCCCTTAACGGCGCGAAGCAAACGTCCAGGCGGACGAATACTACTTGTTGGGGAAGGAATAACCTTCGACTGTCACGTGCAGCACCACGACGCGGGGATCCGCGGCATCGGCCACGACACGGTAGGCCTCGTCAATTTCGACGACGGCAACGCCGCCGGTGGGAATCGTCACGGTCTCCCCCGTACCCTCAAAGCGCTCGCGATCATCGATATCGCTGTAGGCGCGCGTACAGGTAAGATCGGCCTTGGAAGCCACCTCAACGGTCAGATTGCCGTCGAGCGGGGCGAGCACGGCATGGTAGCGACGGTGACCGACCAGATCGGCAGTAGCCGCCTCGTGGGCGTTCACCCACCAATACACCAGCGAGTCGCCGATAGAGTACGCCACATCGTGCTGCAGTTCAGAAACGCCGTCGAGTGCCTGACCGGTACGCATCCACTTCTTGACGGACTTCATCTGGGCGTCGAAATCGGCACGCGAGTTAAAGATATGCATGACTTATGCCTCCTTAATGGGTGCCAGCGCCTGAGCCAGATCGGCAGACGTCAGCGGTCGCAGGGACACCTCAAAGCTGAAGCTCTCAAAACGGGTGCGATAGGAATCGAGCACCTCGGAACCCCAAGAGTTCGAGCCAAGGCCGAGCAGCTGGTCGTTGATGTTGACCGTAACCGTGTCGCCCGGGACAAGATCGTAGACATGCTTGGCATTATCGATAGCCTCGCAGCTATAGGGCCATGCGGAGAACGAGAACGGATTGGAAGCGGCGTCGCTCGGACGCGTCACGACCAGACCGTCACCGTGGCTGGAGCGCAGGGCGACCCAGCGGGTACCCTCGCGGTTGGCGCAGTCCTGGGGCATAACGTAGGGCGTGAACATGTCGTCGACCGTAGTGCGGTAATGACCGACCGGGTTGGCGCGCAGCGAGTCCGGATAGTTCTCGCCCGGGCCGTGGCCATACCACTCGACGGCACGATCACAACCGGGGACCTCGAAGGAGATGCCGATGCGCGGGATAATGTCCGAATAGTCGCCGTAGGGCTCGCCGGAAACCTTGAGGTCGACGCGGCCACTCGGAAGCACGGTATAGACGAGCTCGACGCGCATGCCGAACGCGCGGACGGGAGGAGCGATACGCTGGCTCACGGTAACGACAACCGCATTGTCGTCCTGCTTCCAAGAAACATTGCGGGTAGACGTCTGCATCACATCGATGAAGTTATCCTTCCACAGGGAGTCGTACTCCTGGGCGTGGTTATCGACGAGCGGATGCCAAAAACCAACCTGGGGACCGGAGGTCATGACGTCGCGACCGGATGCCTTCCACTCGCTCACGGTACCGTTGACCTTGCTGAAGGTCAGCTCGCCGTTGAGGGAGCGAATACGAATCTCCTGCTCGGTCTCCTCGACCGTAAGCTCAGGACGAGTGGGGGCGGCAATTGCCGGCGCCGGATGGTTTGCGATGGCAAACTGGCTTGCACCCAGTTGGAACATCGGCTCGCACCAGGCGTGAGCCGCCATGGTGTAGGCGTGCACGGTCAGCAGGGTCTCGCCCACTGCGGCCTCGCGAATCACCAGCGGAAGCTGGACGGACTCGCCGGGGGCAACCGCACCGGGCATGAGCGTCTTGCGGCAGACCACGTCGCCGTCCACCAGGGTCTCCGCCGACAGGCAGACATCCTCGAGGGTGGTAAACCAACGCTTGTTGGTGACGGTCAGCTCGCCCGCCTCGGCATCGTAGGCCATGCGAACCGGGCAGATGACCTGGCCGTACTCGGTAAGGCCCGGGCTCGGCTGCTGCCAGGGGAACACCATGCCGTCGATGCAGAAGTTGCTGTTGTTGGGGTAATCGCCGTTGTCGCCGCCATACATGTCGTAGGCAACGCCGTCCTCGGTCACAGCAGCCAAACCGTGGTCGCACCATTCCCAAATAAACTGGCCTTGGATGCAATCCCAGCGATCGAAGACCTCCTGGTACTCGGACAGGCCTCCGGGACCATTACCCATGGAGTGGCCGTACTCGCAGTTGATGCGCGGCTTGGGGAACGGATGCTCGCCAAAGTCGTTCATCTGCGACACGCGGGAGTACATGGTGGAAATGACGTCGACGGTATCGGCGTTGCGATCCTCCTCGTAGTGGACCGGACGACCGTCGAGCTCGTGAGCTTTGGCGTACATCGCGCGGATGTTGCAGCCATAGCCGCTCTCGTTGCCCATCGACCACATGATGATGCACGCGTGGTTGCGTTCCTGCATCACCAGGCGCTCAACACGGTCAACGTAAGCCGGCTCCCAGGCAGGGTCGTCGGTGACCAGGGCGATATTGCCGATATTCTCGAAGCCGTGGCTCTCCATATCGGTCTCGGCGACCAGCATGATGCCGTACTCGTCGCACAGCTCGTAGAAGCGCGGATCGTTGGCGTAGTGGGACGTGCGCACCGCGTTGATGTTGTGCTGCTTCATGAGCTCCAGGTCGCGGCGCATGCGCTCGAGACCCACGGCGCGGCCCTTGTGATCGTCGTGGTCGTGGCGGTTGACGCCATGCATCTTAAAGTAGGTGCCGTTGAGGTAGATATGATTGCCCTCGACCGTCACCTCGGCAAGGCCTTGGCGATGCGGAACGTACTCGCTGACCTCGTCGCCGTCGTAGACCTCAAGCGTAAGGTCATAGAGGAAGGGGTCCTCGGGGTTCCAGAAGTGGGCATCGGCAACGCTGCACTCGGCATGGCCGTCGACGCACTCGCCCGTAGCGACCACATTCTGGCCATCGCTGAGCGTATACACGACGCGACTTGCGCCCTCGGCAACCGTATCGAGCGTGATCAGAGCGGCATCGCCCTCGCGGTGCGTGCGGAACCTAAAGTCGACCAGATGCGCGGCGGGACGCTGCATGAGGTACACATCGCGGAAGATGCCCGATGCCCACCACATGTCCTGGTCCTCGATGTAGCTACCATCGCTGTACTGCAGAACCTTGACCGCAAACAGGTTGTCGCCCTCGACGAGCGCGTCGGTCACGTCAAACTCGGCGGACAGGCGCGAACCCTTGGTCATGCCGATAAACTTGCCGTTGACATACAGCTCGCCGTAGCTCTCGATACCGTCGAAGCGAATAATCTCGCGAGCGCCGGCAGGCACGGCGGGAAGTTTGACGATGCGCTGGTAGACGCCCGTAGGGTCGTCGGAGGGAACGAACGGCTGATCCACCGGGAACGGAAAACCCTCGTCGGTGTAGGCAAGGTTGCCATAGCCGTCTACCTGCCACAGGTGCGGAACCTCCACGTGATCCCACTCGGGCTTGTACGTGCAAAGTGCTTCGTTGGAGACGGCCGCGGGGCCCTCAAAAAGGCGGAACTGCCACGAGCCGGACAGCTGGACAAATCCGCGCGACAGCTCGCGGCTGTACGTAGCGGCGAGATCGGCGGCCTCATAACCCATAAAGTACGCATGGGGTGCCAGGCGGTTCCTGTGGGTGAGCGCTTGGTTTTCCCAATCGTTAATGGCGTCCATGGTGATGCTCCTTCGTCATCGTAGTGCTTCTTTGTGCAACCGGTTGTCCTTATCTTACGGGCGGTACAAAAATCTGTGCAACCGGTTGTCCGCCGAACGGTCGATTTTGTCGGATTAACGGTGCAACCGGTTGTACAACCATGCTACTTATGTCACCCTAAGCTTAGGTGCACAGCACGGGGCATCGTTCTTGAACTCACAGGCAACTGTCGCGCCTGCCTATGTCTCGCCCATACATGCCGTGCTCAGTCGCAGTTTGATTGCAAAACGACACCGGTCACCGGATACCATGGACGCCGTTCACGCGCGCTATAGTAATCTGTATCCGCATTAGCCTTTATCGATAGCCCACCGACCCAATTGCACAGGAGACGCCATGACCCAACCAGCACGCACCGCACCCACGCTTGCCGAGGTTGCTGAAGCTGCCGGTGTTTCGCGCTCCACGGCATCGCGCGCCCTCAACGACTCCCCCCGCATTAGCGAGGAAACTAAAAAGCGTGTCCGCGCAGCGGCGAAAAAGGTTAACTTCGTTCCCAACGCACGCGGCCGGGCGCTCGCCGTCGGACGCACGGAAATTATCGCCGTGCTGGTTACCGAGCCTTTGAGCGAGCTGTTTAGCGATCCCACCTACAGTGAGTTTTTAAGCGGCATTACCGAGGAACTTTCGGAGTCGTCTTACTTGCCCGTGATCTTGCAGGCATCTTCCTCGCATGAGCGCAACCGCGCACGCGAGCATTTTGAGCGCCGCTCGTTTGACGCCGTCATCGACGTCTCGCCCTACAAGGGCAGTGAGCTGCTCGAGGTGCTGCGCGAGCTGGGCGTACCCACTGTGTTATGCGGCCAGCTCGAGGGCCATCCCTATCGCGACGTGTTCTCGACGGTCTACTCCGACGACGAAGAGGGCGGACGCTTTGCGGCGCTCGCTATGAAAGATCGCGGACGCAAGGACATCGTTGCCGTGCTGGGGCCGCAGGATAACCCCGCCGTCATCGACCGCCTTCGCGGCTACCGTGCAATTTTGGGCGAAAGCCTTCCGGATGAAAATGTCATCTATACCGGATGGAGCAGCGGAGACGGCTACCAAGCCACGCGGCGGTTGCTCGCGCGCGAAATACGTGCCGACGGCGTGCTATGCGGATCGGACCGTATCGCAACCGGCGTTATCGCCGCATTCAACGAAGCAGGAATTAGCGTACCCAAAGACGTTTCGGTCGTGGGCTTCGATGACCACGAGGTCGCAGCTCGCAGCGTCCCCGCGTTGACGACCATTCGTCAGCCGCTTCGCGAGGAAGGCCACATGGCCGCAGGCATTGCGCTCGATATGATCAATGGCGCCGTACCCACCACCACCGTCATGCACATGCAGCTCGTTCAGAGAGACTCACTGTAGGAAACTGGGCCGGGCTTTCCGCTAGGCTGCTTTAGCGGAAAGCCCGGCCCATTCCGAACGCCGATTCTGGGATGTACTTTCCGCCAGAAGCTCAACCGGAAAGTGCGACCCGTTATTTGGCTGGATTCTGGGTCGCAGTTTCCGCGACGTCCGGTCACCCCATGCCCTCACAACCTCGGCGCATAAAAAACGAGGGAAGGCACGCGTCCTTCCCTCGTTGCAGGCAATATGTAGCCACTCGCCTACATCAGGCGCAGGCTGACGTCCTTGAGCTGGGCGCCAGAAACGGCACTCGGGGCGCCCGACATGAGGTCGGAGCCGCTGGCCGTCTTGGGGAACGCCATGACGTCGCGGATGGAGTCGGAGCCGGTGAGCAGCATGCACACGCGGTCCAGACCCAGAGCGAAACCGCCCATCGGGGGCGCACCAAACTTGAGCGCCTCCATGAGGAAGCCGAACTGCGACTCGGCGCGCTCCTCGGTAAAGCCCAGGAGCTTGAGCATGGACATCTGCATCTCGGCGTTGTGGATACGCATACCGCCGCCGCCAGCCTCAAAGCCGTCCATGACAAAGTCGTAGGTGCAAGAACCGGCTGCCAGCGGATCGGCCTCGATCTTGGCGATGTCGGTCTCGGTCGGCAGGGTGAACGGCTGGTGCTCGGCTGCATAGGCCTTGCGGTCCTCGTCCCAGTGGAACAGCGGGAAGTTGACGACCCACAGGAAATCGTGACCCTCGCGCTTGATCTCGAGCGCGTTGGCCATGTGGGAGCGCATGCCGCCCAGGATCTCGTCAGAGAGCAGGCGCGGACCGGCGGCGAACATCACAAGGTCGCCGGGCTCGACGTCCATGCGCTCGCGCAGAGCCGCCATCTCCTCGTCCGAGAAGAACTTGACGATGGGGCTGTTGATGGAGCCGTCCTCGCGGAAGGCGATCCAGGCCAGGCCCTTGGCGCCAAACGTGGAGGCCACGCCGGCAAGCTTATCGATCTTGGCACGTGCCCAGGCACCGGCGCCCTTGGCGTTGATGGCCTTGACGACAGAGCCCTCCTCGTTTGCAGCAGTCGCAAAGACCTTGAACTTGGAGTTGGCAAAGATGTCGGTCAGGTCGACCAAGTGCATGCCATAGCGGGTATCGGGCTTGTCGGAGCCATAGGTGTCCATGGCCTCCCAGTAGTTCATGCGACGCAGCGGCGTGGGCATCTCGACACCCATGCGGCCGAAGGCGTCGGCCAAGACCTCTTCGAGCGCGCTCATGACATCATTCTGGTCCACGAAGGACATCTCGATATCGACCTGGGTGAACTCGGGCTGACGGTCGGCACGCAGGTCCTCGTCGCGGAAGCACTTGGCAACCTGGTAGTAGCGCTCGACGCCACCGACCATAAGCAGCTGCTTCAGGAGCTGCGGGGACTGCGGCAGAGCGTAGAAATTGCCCGGCTGAATACGGCTGGGAACGATGAAGTCGCGGGCGCCCTCGGGCGTGGACTTGAACAGGGAGGGCGTCTCGACCTCCATGAACTCACGGTTGTGCAGCGCTTCGCGAATGGCAAAGGTGAAGTCGGAGCGCAGTTTGAGGTTGGCCATCATCTCGGGACGACGGAGGTCCAGATAACGATAGCGCAGACGGGTGTCCTCGCTGGTCTCGATGCCGTCCTCGATCTGGAACGGCGGGGTGACGGACGTATTGAGTACCTCGGCGTGGTCGGTCAGGACCTCGATCTCGCCGGTCGCGAGCTTGGTGTTGGTGGTCTCCTCGCCACGGGCGCGCACGACGCCGTGGATCTTGATGGGCCACTCGGGACGCATGGTCTCGGCGATTTTAAAGGCATCGCCGTCGGAGTGCTCGGGGTCGAAGGTGAGCTGCGTGATGCCCTCGCGGTCGCGAAGGTCGCAGAAAATAAGGCCGCCGTGGTCGCGGCGACGGCTCACCCAACCGGTGAGGGTGACCTCTTCGCCCACGTTCTCGAAGCGAAGCTCGCCGCAGGTACGGGTGTGCATGGAATGCTCATCGATGGGACGGGTCTGGCTCATACCAGTGATCCTCCTTTATGGATCTGTGCCGCCCCGTGTCGTTCCGGGCGGCGTCGTACAGATTTGCCCAGCCTGCGTAAACCGCGCAGCCAGACATGGCGTTCTATATTATCGCACCCGCGACGATGTGCCGCGAAAAAGTAACTCTTGCCCAAAGACTTGACGGAGACGAAACAATTGACGCACCGTGACCGTCGCCAACGCGCGCCACGTGCGACAATGTGCCCCAATAAAACAGCACTCGGAAAGGCCCGCCATGACTGCACGCCTCATCGTTATGGATATCGACTCCACGCTCATCAACCAGGAGGTCATCGACCTGTTGGGCGAAGAGGCCGGCGTGGGCGAGCAGGTGGCACAGATCACCGAACGCGCCATGCGCGGCGAGCTTGACTTTAAGCAGGCGCTCGAGGAGCGCGTGGGGCTGCTCGCCGACCTGGACGAGAGCGTGTTCGAGCGCACCTTTGAGCGCGTGACATTTACCCCCGGCGCGTTGGAGCTTGTGCGCTCGGCACACAGCAAGGGTTGGAAGGTCGGCGTCGTGAGTGGCGGCTTTCACGAAGTCGCCGATAAGATCGTGGCCGCCGCGGCCATCGACTTTTGCCTGGCCAATCGTCTGGAGGTCGTGGACGGCAAGCTCACCGGTAAGTTGGCTGCCGACATTGTGACCAAGGAGTCCAAGCTCATCCAGCTGCTGGACTGGGCAGTTGAGTGCGGCGTCGATATGGCCCACACCGTCGCGATCGGCGACGGTGCCAACGACATCCCCATGATTCAGGCCGCGGGCACGGGCATCGCGTTTTGTGCCAAGCCCAAGACGCGCGAGGCCGCCCCGTTTGCCATCGACGAGCGCAATCTGATGCTCGCCATGGACATCATCCTGCGCGACTAGCCAATCCGTCTAGCAATTGAATCAGTCTGTCCTATAGTTTCCGAACAATTCTGTCTTAGTGTTCGGAAACATACCCTTTGAGTGCTAAACTTTGCGCCGTCGAAGGGAACATATATGGATAAGCGAGATCTAGAGCAGCTGCTGAGCGATGTTGCCGGCGGAGCAGTCACCCCTGCCGACGCCCTCACGCGCATCCAGACGGCTCCGACCGCCGATTTGGGCTTTGCGCAGCTTGATCTTTCGCGCGGGGTGCGCCAGGGAGCCGGCGAGGTTGTCTACGGGGCCGGTAAAATCGCCGATCAGATTGCCGCCATTATCGAAGCACTGCGCGATGCCGGCCAGGAGCGCATCCTGGTCACGCGCCTGGATGCCGAAAAAGCCGCGCGCACCGCTGAGCTTCTCGGCAACGGCATCGACCTGGGATATGTCCCGGACGCACAGCTCGCCCTCGTGGGCGGCAAGCCCTCCCCTACCGGCAACGGACGCATCGTTGTCGCCTGCGCCGGCACGAGCGACCTGCCCGTCGCCGAGGAAGCCGCGTTGACGGCCGAGTTCTATGGCAACGAGGTCGACCGCCTCTACGACGTAGGTGTCGCCGGCCTGCACCGCCTACTCGCGCATGCCGAGGAGCTTGCTCAGGCGCAGGTGGTCATCGCCATCGCCGGCATGGAGGGCGCACTGGCGAGCGTTGTCGGCGGCCTGGTAAGCTGTCCGGTCATAGCCGTTCCCACCAGCGTGGGTTACGGCGCGAGCTTTGGTGGCGTAGCCGCGCTGCTCGCCATGCTCAACTCCTGCGCCAGCGGCGTTTCGGTCGTCAATATCGACAACGGCTTTGGTGCCGCCTACCAGGCAAGTCTTATCAATCATCTGAGCGCCGGCACGCCCTGCGCCCGTTAAGGAGCATTCCATGTCCAATCATCAGCACACGCTTATCATCGACGGCACCTCGGGCATCAGCGGCGATATGACCGTCGCGGCCCTGCTCGACCTAGGCGCCAGCGAGGAGCACCTGCGCGAGCAGCTCGCCACGCTGCCGGTCGACGGCTTTACGATCGCCGTCACACGCGTAAGCAAGCATGGTATCGACGCCTGCGACTTTGATGTTCAGCTGGCAGAGGAGCTCGAGAACCACGACCACGATATGGCCTGGCTCTACGGCAACGAAGCAGCTGTCGAGCATATGCACGAACACGAACACCACCATCATGACCATGACGAGCATGAGCACGAGCACACACACGACCATGACCATGAGATCCACGGCCATGGCCACGAGGGCCATCATCACGCCCACCACCATCACCACCGGTCTTTGGCGGACGTCACCGCCATTATCGATGGCTCGCAGCTAAGCGATGGCGCCAAGCGTCGCGCCCTCGCCATCTTTACCGCACTCGCCGCTGCCGAGGCCAAGGCTCACGGCAAAACGCCCGAGACCGTCATGTTCCACGAGGTGGGCGCCATCGACTCCATCGTCGACGTCTGCTCTGTCGCCATCTGCCTCGATGACCTGGGCATTGAGGACATCGTGGTCGAGTCGCTCTCCGAGGGCCACGGAACCATCCGCTGTGCACACGGCCTCATGCCCATTCCCGTCCCCGCTGTCGTCAACCTGTGCCAGGCGGGCAATATCGCCCTCACGCCTGCACCGGTCGCCGGCGAGATCGTGACGCCCACGGGCGCCGCCATCGTCACCGCGCTGCGCACGTCCGACCAACTGCCCTCACGCTACCGCATCGAAGCCGTCGGCTACGGCGCCGGCAAGCGCCCCTACGAGGGTTGTTCCGGTACGCTCCGCTGCCTGCTCGTTCACGCGGACGCCTAGCCATGGATGCCCGCAAAACCAAAAGCCGCGCCGCTATTGTCACGGCATTTTCCGAGCTCCTTCGCGAGGAGGACTACGGCAAGATCACCGTCGGCGACATCATCGCGCGCGCTCACGTAGGCCGCGCGACATTCTACGGCCTCTTCAAGAGCAAGGATGACCTACTGTCCGAACTCGTGAGCGACATCTGCACCCACGCCCTCGACGACGATGGCACACCGCTCGATGATCCGCTCGTACAAGTCGAGCATATCCTCAACAACCTCTGGGAACGCCGCCAGGGCGTACGAGCCCTCGTAGCCGGCGCCGGCTCACGCGTCTTCGCCGACTGCTTACGCAAGACCATCATGTCACGGGCAGCCGAAACCGTCCCTACCGACCCAAACGGCCCCGCCGCCACCATGGACCGAAGCTTCCTACTGCACCACATAGCCTCAAGCTTCGTAGGAATGGTCCAATGGTGGGCCTGGCACAACTTCCAAGCCAACAAATCCAACGTAGCCAAAGACTACCTCTCAGCCATACAGCCCCTCTTCAGCTAAGTAAGAAGCTCATCCCAAAGCATCACCCCAACCCAAGCCGCCACGAATCCCAAAGTGTCACTCGCGCTTCAACGCCCCTACCAGCAACAAGCCCTTCCCATCCAAATTCAGATTTATATGTTGGGTTGCTTGTTCGAACACAACTAGGATCCCGCAGGGTCCGGCATAGGGTAACTTTCCGCCGCACTCCGCAGGACGCAAGAAGCTCCCGCCGCACGAAGTGCGCAGCGGGAGCTTCTTGCATGTCCGAGGACGCGGCGGAAAGTTACCCTATGCCGGACCCGGACGTTATATCAATTGCTCGGACTAGAACATGCCCAAGAAACCATGCACAAACAGCGCGGCCACAATAGCACCGACAAACGGCGCGATGCCAGGAACAAGCAGACCATACTTCCAGTTGTTATCAGCCTTGTTCTTAATCGGCAGCACCTGATAGGCCATGCGAGGACCAAGGTCACGAGCCTGGTTCATGGCGAAGCCGGTGATGCCGCCCATGCCCATGCCAACGGCCCAGACAATCAGGCCGACGCAGATGGCGAGCATCAAAACGTCCTCACCAGCACGGCTAGCAGCAGCAAGGATGGCGCTAATGAACACAAAGGTGCAGATTGCCTCGCAGAAGAAGTTGCGGGCATAGTTCGTACCCTCGGTGGTGGGGTTGGTCGAGAAGATGTTGCGCTGGGCAATGGGATCGACGACACCCTCGGAAGCCTTGAACTCATCGGCATACATAAACCAAGCGATCACGGCACCCACAAAGCCGCCGAGCATATCGGCAAGCATGAAGGGGATGCAGTTGCCCCACGGCACCAGACCGACGATGCACTGGGCAAGCACCATAGCGGGGTTCATGCACACGGCGCCGCCAAAGACAAACAGGCAGACCGAGATGCCAAAAGACCAGGTGGTGATGGCAAACATATGGCCGGAGCCCTGATACTTGGTGCCTTTGAGCACGGTATCGCAGTGCACGCCCACGCCAAAGACGATCATGAGGGCCGTCGCGCCGAATTCGCAGAGGAGTTTGGTAAGCATAAAACCTTATCTTTCTTGTCGGTTATAAACGATTCGTTTAAGCCGCGCACTAGTGCTGCGCGACGACAACACCCAGGCCATCGGGGATGACGGCGACCTTGGCGTCGGCACCCTTCATCTCAAAGGCGAGCTTGAGCGCCTCCTCGAGGGTGTTGACCGGCGTCATGTGCATATCCTTGAGCATCTGGTGATCGCACAGGTCGGTGACCATGATCACGGGGTGATGCGCCAGGATGCGGGCAAAGATCTGGCTCGTCCACTGATCGGGCAGGGTCTCGTCCTTAGGACGATCGATACAGGCGCGCTCAAACTCTGCCGGATCGTTGTCGGCGATGTTGTGATAGAAGCCCTCGCCGCCGTGACCGTCGGCACAACCGGCGACGTCGATGATCACGCCGCCCTCGGGAAGCGTGGCCTCGGCAGCGCACATGCCCTTCACAGCCTGATAGATGTTCTGATCGAGGGGGTAGCCGCCGTTAGTGGTAATGGCGATCTCGCACTCGACGGGCTCAACGCCGGCAAGGCTCTTCACGAACTCGCAGCCAGCCTCGTGCGCCTTGTGGATGTCGCCGGCAAAGGAGCCAATGACCTCGTGCTTGCCGTTGAGCACCACGTTGAGCACAAAGGCAAGGTGAGCCATCTCGGCGGCGGCAAACATGTCCTCGCTCACGTGGTTGTGGCACAGGTTGCCGGCACGCGAGTGGGAATCGTTCACAAACTGACCGTTGTGGTTGTACATGATGGTCTTGTAGCTGGCGATGCCAGGCAGGACGGACTTGCGGCTACCAGAGAAACCGGCAAAGAAGTGCGGCTCAATAAAGCCCTCGGCAAGCAGCAGATCGCAATCGGCCGCAATCTTGTTGATGATGCACTCGCCACCAGAAGGCAGGGTGCCGATCTTTTTCATCATGCTGTCGTCGGTCGCGACATGCATAACGATTTCCTCGTTGGCAACGATGTCCTCGCCATACTTATTGACGAGCTCCTCGTGCGTCGACGGACGGTGCATACCCGTAGCAACCAAAATACGCACACGGGCCTCGGGCGCAGCGGCATGAATGTGATGCAGCAGAATAGGCATCGTCACACGCGAAGGAACGGGACGCGTATGGTCAGAGCTGATAATTACGATATCCTTTTTGCCAGCACAAAGCTCCTCGAGCGAAGGCGAGCCATAAGGGTTGGCAAGCGACTCCTCTACCAGCTCTTCCTGCGATTTTGTAGTCTTAAACTCGTTTTGATGACCTTCCATCACACCCGCGAAGTTCTTGTCCTCGAGCTCCAGATGCAACGTCTTGTGGTCAAACGGTAGTTCACATTCAAACATTGACGAGCGCCCTCTTCCTTTCAACTGACACACTAGTCAAACCGTTGGAAGGATACGCCGCTCACCGAAAAACACCACCGTCCACCGACTCATTAACACAACGTTCATATTTGACCCATAACAAAACGGCCGTGGTCCCAATGAGGACCGCGGGCGCTACAGTCGCAAGGCGAGAAGCGCCAAACGCGCCGCCGAGACAGACCCCATCCAAAACGCGCGAAGCGCGCTATCTTTTCCCCAGCAGTAATCCGCCGAAGACCGGACATCGTAGGGCCCCATCAGTTTACTTTTAGGCACACTCCGCAGGACGCAAGAAGCCCTCGCCGCACGAAGTGCGCAGCGAGGGCTTCTTGCATGTCCGAGGACGTGCCTAAAAGTAAACTGATGGCGGACCCGGACGACTACAGGGTTATCGATTACCCCGTGTTCTGCAATCCTGCCGAGACGCCGGTCACAGTCGAAAGAATCAGGCTCATGTACTCGGCCTTCTTCTCCTCGGCCATCTCGTCCTGGTTCATACGCACCTCGCGAAGGGCGCGGACCTGAGCGATGGACAGGGCGTCGACATAGGGGTTACGCACGCGAACGGCGCAGCCAAGCACGCGACGGCGCTGTAGCGGCCACTCGTCACCGACGATGGCAAGGACCCACTTACGCGTGAGCTGCATCTCGGTGAAGACCTTCTTGGACAGATCCTGGCGATCGCCCAGGTGCAGATACATCTTGGCGATGCGCTGGTCGGTCTTAGCGATCGACATCTCGATGTTGTCGATGAACGTGCGGAAGAACGGCCACTCCTGGTAGGCAGCCTTGAGCTGGTCAAGATCGCCCAGCTGCTCGCAGGCGGTACCCAGACCGTACCAAGCGGCCAGGTTAATGCGAGCCTGGCTCCAGCTGAAAATCCACGGAATGGTACGCAGGTCGTCGAGCGACTTGGCACCCAGACCGCGCTTGGCCGGGCGCGAGCCGATCGGCAGCAGACCGACCTCGGTCAGCGGCGTCACGGTCGAGAACCACGGTGTAAAGTCCTCGGTGTTCAGCAGATCCAGATAGCGCTCGTGGCTTGCAGCGTTGAGCTTCTCGGCCATATCCCAGAACTTCTGCGTGGTCTCGGTGTTGGTCTTCTCGACGCTCGGGGCCGACTGCAAAAGCGTTGCAGCGGCAACGGACTCAACATGGCGCTGAGCCAGCGTGCGGTTACCGTAACGGGCAAAGATGACCTCGCCCTGCTCGGTGAGCTTAAAGAAGCAGTTGACCGAACCCTTGGGCTGCGCCAGCACGGCCTTGTTGGCCGGGCCGCCACCACGGCCCACGGCACCGCCGCGACCGTGCATGAGCACCAGGTCGATATCGTTCTTCTCGGCCCACTTGGCAATGCGCTCCTGCGCGGAATGCAGCGCGAGCATGGCCGTGGTAGGACCGGCGTCCTTGGAGGAGTCGGAATAGCCCAGCATAACCTCCATGCGACGGTTGGTCTGGGCAAGACGCTTCTGCACCACGGGCAGCGTAAGCATCTGGTCGAGCACGTCGACGCAGCCCTCGAGGTCCTCGAGCTGCTCGAATAGCGGGATCACGTCGAGCTCGGGGACATCTTCCTCGTGTGCGAAGGACAGGTGGGCCAGCTCGAAGACGTCAGCCACATGCTGGGCGCTCTTGGTAAACGAGATGATGTAGCGGTGCGCCATCTTCTTGCCGTAGCGCTTTTGGATGGAGCCGATGGCACGGAAGGTATCGATGACTTCGCGCGTCATGGGCTGCAGGTCGCCATGGATACCGTTCTCGTGGATATCCTTGAGGGCGCGGGCATGCACCACGGAGTGCTGACGGAACTCCATCTCGACCATATGGAAGCCGAAGGACTCGACTTGCCAGATGATGGTCTGGACCGGGCCGTAGGCGGCACGGACGGCACCGCAGGCGGCCAGCGAACGCTGGACGACGCGCAGGTCATCCAGGAACTCGTCGGCGCTGTGGTACATGGTGTCGGTGATACGGCGCACGGTGGCGTTCAGACGGTCGGCCATGACGAGCATGACGGCGCGATGCGGCTCGTGCTCGGAGATCAGCTCGGCGCGGGCCGTGTACCGAGGGCTCATCTCGACCTGATGGTTCCACAGGTTAATGAGCTCGGCCGACGGCTTGCTGTAGGTAGCCTCGAGCGTGAGGTTGCGGCCGATGTGGCGGCACTTGTCCTCGAGCTTGAGCACCATGTGCGTAAAGTACTTGGCGGCGACCTCACGGCTCACCTTGGCGGTGACGTTGGGGTTACCGTCGCGGTCGGAACCGATCCAGCTGCCGGGATGGAAGAACGCCGGGCACAGCGGCGGCACAGTACCGGCCTTGTCGCCCAGCACCCAATCGTCAAAACGACGATAGATAACGGGGATAACGTCGAACAGCGTGTTATCGAAGATGTCGATGATGGTATCGGCTTCCTCGACCGGCGTGGGCTTCTTGAGCGCGATGGGGCTCGTACGCACCAGGGCGTCGATCTCCTGCAGCATATGGCGCTCGTTCTCCACCAGGTCGGAGCCGCCCAGACGCGGACGCTCCTCCAGCAGGTTGGAGATACGGCGGATCTTGCCCTCGACGGCCTTACGACGGGCCTCGGTGGGATGTGCGGTAAAGACAGGGTGGAACTCGAGCTTGTCGAGCAGCTCGTTGGCACCCTCGACACCCAGCTCATTCACCAGCTGGTGATAGGCAACGGTAAGCTCGTTGGCAGGATCGACCTCGGTATCGGTCGACGCACCGGCCTCGCGCTCGCGCAGCTGCGCCACACGGTAGTTCTCCTCCGACAGGTTTGCCAGATGGAAAAAGCTCGTAAAGGCGCGGACAATGACCTGCTGCTTATCGAGCGGCAGGCTGTCGATCAAATCGACGACCTCACGAAATGCCACGGCAGTGGGCTCGTCGGCGGTGGGCACGCCCTGCTCGTCGACGGCTTCGTCGGCAGCGCAGGTACCGGGGTTGCCGGCATTGACCACAATCTCGGCTGTCAAAATCTTGTCGAACAGGTCCGCGATCTCGGGATCATACTCGCTAAGCACACGGCGCTCCAGGCGCAAGAACAGCGCCAGATTGTCGCGCAGCTCCTCGGGGATCTCGATCTCGGCGAGACGCTCCCTGGACTCGGCATTCGAGCCGATTCGGTTAACGAGGCGGTTGACCACGGCAGCGACGCGCGCCGCGGCTTCGGGTACAGACTGGTTGCTTAGGTTCTCAGCCACGTTTCCTCCCATTCCTCCTTCTATGCACGTAACATGCGGTATTCATTATAGGCGCTTGAGAAATACTTTCGACACTGATTGCGCTTTACCACACAAAAGTATTTTCTGCATTGCAAAGGTTTTTGCCCTAAATGGTCGTATTTCTCGGTGGGCGGCATACGTAAACGGAGGCATTCCGCATAAAAGCGAAACACCCCCGTAACAATCGCTCTCCATGAGCAGGGCACGTTAGCAGGCCCGAAGCTCAAAAAGATGCGCTACAGGCGCTCGCGAACCGCCTCGACGACGTTGTCCAGATCGGCGAGCACCTCGTCATGGCTCTGCATGTCGCGCACTTTGACCTTGCCGGCGGCAAGCTCGTCGCCACCCAGGACCAAGATGAGCTTGGCGCCTACCTTATCGGCTTGCTTAAACTGGGCCTTGAGCGAACGACCCTGATAGTCGGCCTCGGTCACAATCCCTGCGGCGCGAAGCTCCTGCGTAATGGCAAAGACGTTCTGACGCAGCTCCTTGCCGGCGTTGGCGACATAGACGCACGGGGCCTCATCGGCACCCAAATCGCTGCCAAAGGCCTGCAGGGCCAGCAGGGCGCGCTCAAAACCGACAGCAAAGCCGACGCCCGCCGTGGGCTTGCCACCCTCGAGCTCGACCAGGCCATCGTAGCGGCCGCCGCCGCCGATGGAGCCGACGCCGGCGCCAGGGGCCTCGACCTCAAAGACAGTACGGGTGTAGTAGTCCAGGCCGCGCACCAAGGTGGGATCCTCGACATACTCGATACCGGCGGCATCCAGATAGCGCTTGACCTGCTCGTAGTGCTCGCGGCACTCATCGCACAGGTTGTCACCCATCAGCGGAGCCTCGGCCATGATCTCGCGGCAGTGGTCGTTCTTGCAGTCGAAGGCACGCAGCGGGTTGAGCTCGGCGCGCTCGCGGCACTCATCGCACATCTCGTCGGCGTGATCGAGGATGAACTGCTTAACCTGCTCGCGATAAGCCGGACGGCACTGGGCGTCACCCATCGAGTTGATGAGCAGACGAAGCTTGGAAAGATCGAAGCCCAGGCGCTTGTAGAACTCCATGAGCATGATGATGCACTCGGCATCTGCCGCCGGATCGGGAGCGCCGAGCCACTCGATGCCCACCTGGTGGAACTGGCGCAGGCGGCCCTTCTGGGGACGCTCGCCGCGGAACATGGCCTCGGCGTAGTACGCCTTAAACGGCGTGGAGCCCTGGGGCACCAGATTGTTCTCGACGACGGCGCGCACCACGCCGGCCGTGCCCTCGGGGCGAAGTGCTAGGCGCTGCTTGGGCTTGAGTTTGGTGTCGGTGCCCTCGGTAAAGACGCGCTCCAGGTTGGCACCGCTGAACACACGGAACATTTCCTTGCGCACGACGTCGGTCGACTGGCCGATACCGTGGACAAACACGTCCACCTGCTCGATCGCGGGCGTCTCGATGGGTTTAAAACCAAACGGCTCGAACACGCCGGCCGCAATCTGCTGCATCTTTTGCCAGGCGCGCATCTCGGCGCCGATAAGGTCGCGGGTTCCCTCCGCCTTCTGTGCCTGCATGGGCAAACACCTTTCTTTTGTATCGCGTCATAGGTAGTGGTCATTATACGGCACAAACTCAAACCGCGGCGGTGCATCTGACCGAACGAGGGTATGGGGACTCGTTCGGCCAGATGCGCCGCCGCGGCAGCCGATCCGCTTTCCTCCGACCCCTTTGGGTCACATGATCTGCTGGGGACGGAGGAAAACGGATCATTTCGTAGGCCCGTGGCCGCCTTGGAAACCGAATGATGGTACGAGCATCCATTCGGCTTCCAGGGCGGCCACGAACAGAACGGGGCAAACAGAAAAGAGCGACTGACGTCTACTCCCCCGCCACGCTCGCGCGCAGCTTGGCGGCGATGGGCTCAGACGCCAGCAAGAACGCCAGCATGACCACGGAGCACGCCAGGCACACAATCCAGATGCTCGCAAAGGAGCCCGTGGCATCGAACAGCACGCCCGAGACGATGGCGCCCACGGTGCCGCCGACCATCTCGAGCGAGGTAATGGTGCCCGTGACCTTGCCGAGGTCGGCCATGCCAAACTGCTTTGACGCGGCAATGGTGGGCGTGATGGTGCCCATGCACGTTCCGATACCAAAGCTCACAGCGGCCACAATAGGACCAAGGTCCGTCGTCGGGAAGCACAGCGCCACACAGGCGACAATACACGCAACGGAACCCAGCACGTTGCCAAAGCGCAAACCAAAGCGATCGTAGATGGCGCCGAGCGAAATCTTGGCGATAACAACCGTGACCATGTAGGCAGAAAGCACCGTACCGGCCCACATGGGGTCGTGGCCGCCCGTAACGATCTTGGCGCCGTTGACGGTAACGCTCGTCATGTTGGTGACCTGGTTGGGCAAGATGGCGCCGTTAACGAGTCCCATAAAGAGGAAGGCGACGACAAGCAGCCAAAACGCCGGGCTCTTCTTGATGCGAGACCAGCCAACGTTAACCTCAGGCGCCGTGTGCTCATCCTTGTCGCCAGCCGTCGAGACGGACGGATCGCCCGGGTTCTCGCCGAGCGGCTTAAGGCCGATCTCGGAAGGCTTGGTGCGGAAGGAATAGGCCGTGATGGGCAGCGCCGCCACCATGCAGATAGCCGCGAGCACTAGGAAGGCGGAACGCCAGCCAACGCTCACGATAAGCGAGCTCACGATGGGAGACAGAATAGCGCCGCCAAAGCCCGAGCCCGAAAGTGCGATGGAGATGGCAAGGCCTCGCTTGGCCGTAAACCAGTTGGCGGTCACAAGGCTAATGAGCAGGCGGGTCGAGGCGACGGCAAAGCAGCCCGAGACGGCAAAGAGCACGTAGACCTGCCACAGCTCACCGACAAAACTCATGCCGGCAAGAACGGCAGAGGTGGCGATAACAGTGAGGGAGCCCAAAACGCGACCGCTCACTTTATCGGCCACATGACCGATCACAAGTGAGCCGATAACGCTCACCACGGTGGAGATGGCGTTGGAGATGTTGTACTGCGCAAGAGAAATGCCCAAGTCGCTGACGATGAGCGGCTGGAACAGACTCATGCAGTTAACGAAAATCGTGTAGCACGTGGCCATGATGACAAAGCCGGAGGCCACGACGAGCCAACCGGGGAAGAATTTATGCTGCCGGGACATACTGCTCCTTTTTAACGAACGAGTAGCAAGATTGGGTGCTACCGGTGGTCGGCGATGTAGCCCAAAGCGACGGCGGCATAAGCCGCGGCGCCAAGGGGAAGCTCGGCATCGCTAAAACGTGCCTTGGGATGATGCTGAGCAAAGTGCTCGTCCGTATCAGTCACGGCAGCGCCCACGGTAAAGTACGCACTCGGGATCTCGCTCGAGATCAACGCGAAGTCCTCGCTCGCCATGGCGTGGAACAGCGGCAGGAAGGCAGCCTTGGGCAGCACCGCGCCCACGTAGCCAAGCGACGCCTGCGTCATGCCGTCGTCGAGTACCAGCGGCGGAACATCCGAAAGCGTCTCGATAGTCGCCGGCGTGCGATACGTTGCGGCCACGCCGTTGACGACCTCGGCGATGCGGGTCTTGAGGTGCTCCATGAGCTCGACGTCGAAGCCACGCAGCGTTCCCTCAAGCACACAAGTGTCGGGAATGACATTTGCGGCCTGACCGCCGGCGAACTTGCCAATGGTAAGCGCGACCTCCTTGGCCGCCGGCACCTCGCGGGAGATGAGCTCCTGAAGCGCCAGATGCACATGGACGCCGGCCGTGATGGGGTCGATGCAGATCTCGGGGCTCGAGCCATGGCCGCCCTTGCCCTGAAGCGTGATGCGAAAACCGTACACGCCCGAGAGCGCCGGGCTGCCGTAGAGCACCAGGCCAAGCGGCGACTGGCTATTGACATGTATGGCGAAGGCGGCCTGGGGACGCGGGTTCTGCAGCAGACCGTCGGCGATGGCGGCGCGGGCACCCTCAAAGGTTTCCTCGCCCGGTTGGAACAGCAACTTAATCGTGGCGTTGGCGTCGACAAGCTCGGACTCGCGGGCCTTGAGCAGGCGCGCCGCACCAAGCAGCGCCGTCGCGTGCATATCGTGTCCGCATGCGTGCATGCAGCCGTTCGTAGAGGCGAAAGGCTCGCCTGACTCTTCAGCAACAGGCAGGGCATCCATGTCGCCACGGAGCATGATGACCGTACCGGCCTGTTTGTCCGTGCACGTACCGTTACCCCGAGCAGCAGCTGCCGCGCCGGCACCGATTAGGCCAACGACACAGGAGCCGTCAACAAGCACGGCATAGGGAATATCCATCTCGTCCAGACGCGCCTGGATAAAGGCGGACGTCTGCGGAAGGTTGTTACCGAGCTCAGGCGTTTGATGGAGATCATGGCGCCATGTGGCAAGCTCGTTGGCAAACGCCTGAGCTTCTGCAACAAGACCGTCACCGATAGCGGCCTGCGCCGCCACGGTGGCCTTGGACGCTGATTGCGGTTGAAGATCGGACTGAGCTAGTGCCATAAATGCCCTCCAGTAACGTTTTTGCAGTAAGCACTTTGATAGCGTAAAGCGCAAGGTACAACTTTAAGGGCGAGGCATAAAAAATGCCGCCCCAGGAGGGCGGCGCAACAAGTTGTTTACAATTGCGGGCGCGGCTTTCGACGCAAAAAATCGAAGTGAGTCTCGCTCAAGATAATCGACAGGAAGATAAGCACAAAGCCGGCGAGCAGGCGCGAGGTGAGCGCCTCCCCCATCAGCAGCACCGAAAACAACACGCCCGAAGGCGACTCCATCGAAAGGAGCAGCGAGCCCGTCGAAGCCGGGACATGCGCCAGGCCGACGTTTTGGATGAGCAGAGCCACGCATGTGCAGCCCACCGAGAGAAACGCCATCACACAGATAAAATTCGGCGTCCACACGGACAGAGGCGCCTGGGTCTCGAATAGCAGCGACGAGATCAGGCTCAGCACGCCATTGCCCACAAACATCCAAAACGTGATGACGTTGATGTCCATTTTGCGACCGTACTTGGCGGTCACCGCCATCTGGATGGCGAAGAAAACCGCGCCGCCCAGCGTAATGGCATCGCCGATGTTGAACTCGACGCTATCAAGCGCCACCAGGCCAATGCCCGCCAAGCACAGCAGTGCCGCGCCCAGATTATAGCGGGTGAGTTTTTCGCCGCTCAGAAAATAGCTCGCAAAGGGCACGAGGATGCAGTACGTACCCGTCAAAAACGCGTTCTTGCCCGCCGTGGTGTGCGCCAGACCGACCGTCTGCAGGACGTAGGCGGCCCACATAAGTGTGCCCATTCCAAGTCCGACGATAAGATTGCGGGCGTTGAGGTGCGCGATGATGCGCTTGTGGAAGATGACAAACATGACCAACGCCGCAGGCAGAAAGCGCACGTAGAGCAGTTCAAACACCGGAATGGTGTCGAGCGCGTCCTTCATAGTGGTAAAGGAGTAACCCCAGATAATCGCCACCGAAAGCAGTAGAACTTTCCAGAACAACGGCGAACGAGCACCGGCACCACGGGAGGTGCCGCCCGCACCCAGGTCCTCGCGAGCCACAGGGCCATCGGGCATCATTTCGATATTGTCAGTGACATGCTGGGGCATAGGGCATCCTCGCGCTCAATCTGGGCGTGGTGTCCGCACGCGCGTGACCGCATGCCGCCTCATGGTCAAATAAAAACAGGGCGCACCGGACCCCCGGCACGCCCCGCTACTGTAGCAACAACCAAGCAGCCCATGCAATTCACTCAACTAAAGCGTCGGAACAGAAATCCTCGATGTTCCGACGGCGTTTACGTTGCTGTATTAAATCAATTTGGTCGACTCCAGCTTTTCGATAATCCAGTCGTTGGCTTTGATGACCGGACGGCGGAAGACGACGCCCAGGGCCAGCGACGGAATCAGATAGCTCGCCAGAATACCCAACTCAACCCAGTACTCCATATGGTAGGCGCCAGCCATGGCGGCATGCATGGCGTTGATGCCGTGAGTAAACGGCAGGAACGGATAGATCGCCTGGAACACGGGGCCGGTCATCTCGATGGGGAACGTGCCGCCCGAACCGCCGACCTGCATGACCAACAGCACGACAGCGAGCGCCTTGCCGATATCGCCAAACGAAACCGTAAGCGTGTAGACGATATTGGAGAACACGAGACTCGCGACCCAGCCCGCCAGCACAAACTGCAGCGGGTTGTCGCACTGAATGCCAAAGAACAGAATGTCGCCCGCGCACACGAGCGTTGCCTGCAGCAGGGCCAAACCGCCAAAGAACAGGTAACGGCCCAGATAGATCTCGTGCAGGCGTACGGGGATGAGCTCGTTGATGAGCTCGTCGTCGACCGAGACCTTCATCATGGCCGCCAGTACGATCGAGCCGACCCAGAGCGACAGAATCGTATAGAACGGCGCCATGGCCGAACCGTAGTTGCGGATCGGATAGACCGGCTTGCGGTCGAGCGCAACGGGGCCGGAAAGCGACACGGCCAGGCCCTCGGGGTCGTTGCCGATCATCGTCTTGATCGTCGCCAGGTCACCCGACATCAGGGCGCCGTCGAGCTCGTCCTTGAACGCGCTGATCTTGTCCGACGCCTCGCCCAGCTGATCGGAAGCCTTGTTGACCAGCTTTGCGGCCTTGGAGAGACCCTTTGCCAGCGAACCGGATGCGTCGGTCAGGCCGGCAACAGCGCTATCTAGGTCGCCCGAGATGCCGTCGAGCGAATCCAGAACGCCCGAAATAGTTTTCTTGAGCTCCTTGGCCTTGACCGAGAATGTGGAATCGTAGTCGGACTTAGCGCCCGAGATGCCCGCCTTGGCATCGGCGATGGCCTGGTCGACCTCGGCACGCGTGCTGTTGACCTCTGCCATGCTGTCGGAAAGGGACTTTGCGGTTGCCCTCAGGTCGTTGGCATTGTTACGATACTCCGTCGCGATCCTGCCCAGCGATGTAGCCACAGACTTGAGGCTGTCCTGGAGCTTTTCGTCACTCACCTGATCGGCAAAGCTGCGGAGCTGGTCGGCCGTGTCGTCGATTTCCTTGGCGCGCGATTCGAGTGCCGACGCGGCTTCGTTGAGCTGGGTCACCGTAACGTGGACATGCTGGTTTGCGGCGTCGAAAGCCTTCGCGAGCTCGGCGGACACGTTGTCAAACGAGCCCGCACTTCCGTCAATCGCGGCGTTGATGGCGTCGTTGGCGGCCTTGAGTGCTTCCTTGGAATCACTAATGCCGCTCTCGGCGTGCTCCATCAACTGCTTGGTAGATTCATCGACCTTACCCGTCTGCTGGAGCATACCGCTCGCCGACGTCAACGAATCGGAGGTCGAGCTCAAAATGCCCGCCAGCGAAGTCGCGTTGGCTTGAACGTCCTGCAGGTCCTCGACCGAATCGCCCAGTGTCGAGGACAGGTTGGCGATAAAGCTGCTGACCTGATCGGTGCTCATGTAATCGAGCAGGCTGGACACGGTCTTAAGGCCGATGGTCGTGATGGTCTTGGTAAAGGTCTCATTCACCTGGCTCTGGACGGCGCTCGAACCCTTTTCGGTCACGATCTGGGCGATGGCGTTAGCCTTCTGGTTTTCGTAGAACTCGATGTCGGCGTGCTTCACGTTGGTCGAGAAAAGCGTCATCATGTCGGCGCTAAACGTCTTGGGGATAACGACGGCGGCATAGTATGTGCCCGACTTAACGCCCTCAATCGCCTTATCGCGGTCGTTGAGGACAACCCAGTCAAAGTTCTCGTTACCGCGCAGGGTCGCCGTCACGTTTTCGCCCACGTTGATCTCGACGGGAATCAGGTCGCTCTCGTAGCCCTCATCGGTGTTGACCACTGCAATCTTAAGGTTGCCGGTATTGCCGTACGGATCCCAGCTGCCGGCGATGTTAAACCACGCGTACAGGCACGGCACGATAATGAGGCCCATCACGACGACCATGCCGATCACGGAGCGAGACACGTTTTGGACATCACGCTTAAACAGGTGCAGGATGTTCTTCATTTATGCCTCACCTCCTTTAGAGTGCTTGCCAAGCAGGGTGGTATCTCCATCATTTGTAGCTGTGCTGTCGCTGCCCTGAGATTTACGATGCGCACCAATATGCGGCAGACGGCTCGTGGGCTGTTCGCTGTCCTTGGTGCCCCGCTCGCTGGCGTTGAGACCAAACATACGACGGGCGGCAGGGATGGCAGCCGTGTGCTCGCGCATCTCGCGGCGCAAGTCCTCGTCCGAAAGCGCCGAGATGCGCATCTGGGTGTTGAGGCTTGCACGGATGTACTCGATGTTGATGAGCCAGCCGCAGATGGCAATGACCGAGATAATCCAGATAACGAGCAGGATGATCTTGCCGTTATTGTCGATATCGAGCACCGTCGAAAGCACAAAGAGCAGAACCTGCACGCCTACCACGGCGGCAAAACCGCCCTTGATGTAGTACGGGTAGCGATGCTCAAACGCCACGGCATGATCGAGCAGCTCGCGACGGTACGAATCCGAATCGAGCATGACGCGCATGGCCGTGCGCAGCGAATAGCGCTGGCGCGGTAGGTCGTTGGACTCGCAGATCATGAGGCCCGTCGTGGAAAGCTGCTTATCAAAGAGCAGATTGAGGTTGAGCAGCAACGGGCGCAGCTGCAGACCGATAAAGAGCGCGATGGCAAGGAACACGCCCAGGATGCACAGGTTGAACAGGTAGTTGAACGAATACATGCCACCGACGGTCTCGCGCAGCAGGTTGATGCCATAAGTGAAGGGCAGCAGCGGATGCAGCCATTGGAAGAAGCCGGGCATCATCTCGATGGGATACATGCCCGACGAGCCGGGGATCTGCACAATGACGAGGATGACGCCAATGGCTTTACCGATATGCTTAAACGTGGTGGACAGCGCATAGATGATGTTGACGTAGGTGAACGAAATAGCGATGCCGCCCAGTACAAAGAGCAGCGGATTGACGCACTGAACGCCAATGACCAGGTCGCCCACCGTAACGATAATGGCCTGGAACGCGCCCAGGATCACCAGCAGCAGCCAGCGGCCAAAGTAGCCCTGACGCGCCGTAAAGCTACCGATGCCCTCGCGGTCGACCTCGAGTTTATAGATAGCGATGAGCACATAGCCGCCTACCCACAGCGCCAGATTGGTGTAGAAGGGCGCGATGCCCGAGCCAAAGCTCTTGACCGGATAGATTGACTTGGACGTCAGCTCAACCGGAGATGCCATGAAATCTGCCACGTCATTGACGTCGACGTCCATGAGGTCGGCTAACTCGCCCATAGACTCAGAGGTCTGCAGCGCCGCAATGTCATTGGCGGCGGTCGCGAGCTTGTCCTGAACCTTGGCAAGGGAGGCGTCGGTTTGGGACAGTGTGGTCTTTGCCTGCTTGAGCGTGGCGTCGAGCTGCGCCAGCGTGCCGCGCGCGCTCGCTATCGTGGGGGTCATACCCGACACAATGCCGGTCAAATCGCCCGAAACGGCGGCAAAGGAGTCAAGCGCGCTCGAAGCCTTCGGAAGTGCGTTCTGACCCAGATCGGTCTGAGCCTGACCGAGGCTAGCCGTACCGGTCTGAATTGCCGCGTTGAGTGCGTTGCTCGCGTTCGAGATTGCCGTAGCGTCGTTTGCCATGGCGCTCGACTGTGCAGAAAGGCCATCCTTGATGCTCTGCAGCTTCTGGTTTTGCTCGCGAAGCGAATCGATGGTCGATACAATGCGCGCGTCAATTTCCTCGGAACCTGTCGACGTGTCATTAACGAGAATCTCCAAGTGCCCGATAACGGCCTTATTGTGATCGATCGTCGCCTGGAGAGACTCGAGCGAGTTGTCGATGCGGGTGGTCGTAGATGTGACCGTACCCGTTAGCTTGCCAATCGCAGCGTTCGCGGAGGCTGACGTCTTGGTGAGTGCAAGGCTACCTTCCGAGAGTGCCTTGGAGAGCGAGGTGATAGAGTTGCCCGCCGTGGCGCGAGCCTCGCCCAGCAGGTCGTTGCCCTGGGAGATTGCCTGCGTCAGCGACGGTGCCTGACCTTGCAAGCCGGCAAGCGCCGCATCAGCCGAGGCGATAGCGCCACTCGTCTTATCGATGGCGGCATTCATATCGCCAATCGAATCGCGCACCTCACCCAAGGTGTCGGATGCCTCGGACACCGAACTTGTCAGCGAGTCCTGAGTCTGGGTTGCCTTGTCCTTTAAATCGATGCCGGCATCCTTGGCGATGCCCGCTACGGTCTCGCCCACCGTGGAGACAAACTCCGAGTTGATCTGCTCCTCGATGGTGTTGGCACCGGTATCGGTAACCTTGGGCGCAATGGCGCTCTTTTTCTCGTTGACGTAATAGGTCAGCTTAGGCTGATGGTAATTGCCATCGAGCATCGAGACGAGATTGTCGGAGAAGTTCTTGGGGATTACAATCGCCGCGTAGTATTCCCCGCTCTCGACGCCCTCTTTGGCATCGGCAGCCGAGTCGACGAAGGTCCAGCCCAGCCGATCGTTTTCCTTGAGCTGGTCGACCACCTTATCGCCCGCATTGAGCTCGCCCACTAGGTCGTTCTGGGTGCCCTGATCGTTGTTGGCGATAGCGATTTTAATGCCCTGGGTGTTTCCATATGGATCCCAGTTAGCCACGATGTTGTACCAAGCGTACAGCGAGGGGATAACGCACACGCCCAGGGTAACCACCAAGGCGACGGGGTTCACAAGCAGTCGCTTAATGTCGCGCTTGAATATCGCAAAGGAGACCTTTGCATCGGATAGTTTGCTGCCGAGACTCACGCTTGGACCATCCATCCTGTCGTTGAATCAAATCGTACTATCAACAACCATTGTACGTAGGCGCTTTAGCGTCTCGAAGCACAATGGTATTGAGTTTTGCGGGTAGCAATATACTACGAAGATTAGTTAACGTACAGTTGTACAGTATCTCAAATTTCAGCAGGTCGCAAAACCACAACCCGCACAAATTAACAATCCGAATAGTCATCGGGGGCGTTCTTAAACGACCAGTCAAACAAGAACGTCCCCGATGACTACTTAGGGCCACGAAAGCGTCGCAGGTTGAGCATAAGTCAGCGAAAACGCCCCTGAGCGAGCAAGGTGACGTGAAAGAGGAGGGAAGCGTACTTTGGTACGCGACCGACGATTGAACGTCAGATTGCCGCTTAGGGGCGTTTGCAGCGTCGACCGGTCCGTCGTTCGTTAGAACGACGGAACCAATAGGTTCGTTAGAACGGCGGACCCAAAGGCGTAACTACTTAACTACATCAAGTTGCAAACAGCCGCCGCGAAGGCAACGGGGTCCTCAGGGAGGATGCCCTCGACCAGCAGGGCCTGATCGTAGAGCAGGCCGGAGTACTGCTTGATCTTGTCGGCGTCGCCGGCCTTCTGGGCAGCGACGAGCTTGGCGAAGACCGGGTGTTTGGCGTTGAGCTCGAGCACGCGCTGGCTCTTGGGCATACCGTCGGGCGCGCCCTCGGGGCCCTTCTGAAGCACTTTCTCCATCTCGAGCGAAAGCGGACCCTCGGTGGTGATGCAGGCGGGAGCGTCAGTCAGACGCGCAGAGACGGCAACCTTCTCGACCTTGTCGCCGAGCGCCTCCTTCATGGCGTTAAAGAGGTCCTCGTTCTCCTTGGTGGCGTCCTCGGCCTCCTTCTTCTCGTCATCGGTCGCCAAGTCAAGATCGCCGGTCGCGACGTTCTTAAGCTCCAGGTGACGATCCTCGACCTCAGGCTCAGCGCCATCGGCAACTGCCTTCTCAGCAGCCTCGCGAGCAGCGTCATCCTCGTAGACCTTAGGCATATCGGCAGCCACGTACTCACGCATGGCCTGGAAGGTGAACTCATCCACGTCCTGCGTCAGCAGCAGTACATCGTAGCCGCGGTCGAGCACGCCCTTCACGACGGGCATCTTGGCCAGACGCTCGCGCGAATCGCCGGCGGCATAGTAGATTGCCTTCTGGCCCTCGGGCATGCCCTTGGCATACTCGGCAAGGGTGATCATCTTCTGCTCCTTGGCAGACCAGAACAGCAGCAGGTCGGCGAGCTCGTCGGCCTTCATACCATAGCTCGAGTAGATGCCGTACTTGAGACCGCGACCAAAGTTCTCAAAGAACTTTTCGTATGCCTCGCGGTCGTTGTCGCGCATGTCCTCGAGATCGGCGGTGATCTTCTTCTCGACACGCTTGGCAATGGCCTTGAGCTGACGATTCTGCTGCAGCGTCTCACGCGAAATATTGAGCGTCACGTCGGCAGAGTCCACGACACCGCGCACAAAGTTGTAGTAGTCGGGCAGCAGGTCGTCGCACTTCTCCATAATCAGCACGTTGGAGCTGTAGAGCGCCAGGCCCTTCTCGTAGTCCTTGCTGTATAGATCGAACGGGGCGCGACCCGGCACAAACAGCAGCGCATCGTACTCAAGCGTGCCCTCGGCGTGGAAGCTGATAGTGCGCGCGGGTTCGTCAAAGTCGTGGAATGTGGACTTGTAGAACTCGTTGTAATCCTTCTGCTCAACGTCGGAGCTGCGCTTTTTCCAGATCGGCGTCATGGAGTTGATGGTCTCGAGTTCCTGGTAGTCCTCGTACTCGGGCTTGTAATCATCCGGCGCGTCCTCGGGCTTGGGCTTCTGGCGGCTCTTGCTCACCATCATCTGAATCGGGTAGCGCACATAGTTGCTGTACTGCTGAATCAGGCTCTTGAGGCCCCACTCGGTCAGGAAGCGATCGTAGGTCTCGGCCTCGCCGTCGGCGTCGAGCTTCTCGTTCTCGCGCAGCGTCAGGATGACATCGGTGCCGTGCTCGGCGCGCTCGCCGTCTTCGATGGTGTAACCCTCAAGACCATCAGACTCCCACACGTGAGCGGTGTCCTCGCCATAGGCGCGGCTGACAACCTTTACGTGGCTGGCAACCATAAAGGCAGAGTAGAAGCCCACGCCAAACTGACCGATGATGTCGACATCGGAACCCTGCTGCTCGGCGTTCTCAGTCTTAAACTCCTCGGAGCCGGAATGGGCGATGGTGCCCAGATTGCGCTCGAGCTCCTCGGCGGTCATGCCGATACCGTTATCCGAAATGGTGATGGTACGGGCATCTTTATCAAAGGAAACACGGATGGCCAGGTCGCCCTGGTCGAGCTTGACACTCGGATCCTGCAGGCTCTTAAAGTTGAGCTTGTCGACGGCATCGCTCGCGTTGGAGATAAGCTCGCGCAGGAAGATTTCCTTATTGGTGTAGATGGAGTTGATCATGAGGTCGAGCAGTTTTTTGCTCTCGGTCTTAAATTGACGCATGTGCAGTCCTTTCGCGCTACCCCCGTCCGCAAAAACGGCCCGGTTGCCCGAGCCGCATTGCAGACCTGCTATGTTCAGACTTAGATTTTATAACCCATTAGCGCGCATATATACATACGGAATCGAAAAACTGTATGTCCAAACGCTCTGATGCACCAATTGCCAAGGAGTGTCCCCGACTGCCGGCAGGAAAGGAACGTCCCTATCTGCCATCTACGCGCTTGGCCATCCAAACATGGGGCTGGCCCTCGTCTTCGTAGTCCACCGGGGCAATCTGCGTGTAACCCGCCTTGGCATAGAGTGGTAGCACGTATTCCTGCGCGTGCAGCTTAATGAGCTTGGAGCCGGCATCACGCGCGCACGTATCACTGGCCTCGACAATCTTGCTCGCCAAACCGCGACGGCGCATGCTCGGCAGCACGGCCACGCGCCCCATAATGTAGGTCTCCCCCGCCGCGACGCCTTCGTCCAAGTCGCACGCCGGCAAAACTGGGGCTTCGGCATCTGCCGCGTACTCCAGTTCCTCGGGAAACACGCGCGAGCAGCCGGCAAGCTCGCCGTCTACATAGAGTGTCACATGAATGCAGTTCGGATCCTCGTCGATAGCGTCGAACTCATTCTCGTAGCCCTGCTCGTCCATAAAAACGACGCGGCGCACCAACGCCGCGTCGTCAAAGCATCCCGTCTTAAGTTGGATATCCATAGCTGCCCTTTCATTCAACGCGAACGTTAGGGACAGATTTTAGCGAAAATGAGCTCCGCGCACGCTAAACTTCGCGCGAGCCTTCGCCAGACAGTCGTAATGACCCACGTTATGGGCATCGCTCGCGATGAAGCTGTACAGGTTCTGATCGAACAGGCGCTGTGCCGGCTTTTTCTCGCGACCAAAGCGACCGCCGGCAATAAAGTCCGCCGAAGCCTGCAGCTTGCAGCCCATATCGACCAGGCGCTCCGCCACGCTTACATCCTTTTGAACCGCACGATAGCGCTCAGGATGAGCGATGATCACCTGATAGCCACGGCACTGCAAATCGTAAATCGTGTTCTCGTACTCTCTAAACGCATACGCATCGGCATGCGTCGAAAGCTCGAGCAGAAACTCGTTGGTCCCATCGAAATGCAAGTGATCCGCGGCATCGATACCAAGCTCAACGAGCTTTCGATGGTTGACCTCGAAGCCCATCTGGAGCGGAAAACCGTCAGCGTTATCGCGCAGCAGCTCAAAGGCATCCCACATCTTGTCGTAATCAAAATAGGGATCACGGCAGTGAGGAGTGCAAACGATTCTGGTTACACCGGCCCGCTTGGCAGCCTCGAGCATCGCCAAGCTCTCTTCGAGATCGGCGGCGCCGTCGTCTACACCCGGCAAGATATGGCAATGAATGTCACGCATAGGTCAGCCTTAATCAACTAAACGTTTGCTCGGTTGGTGAAGATGCCCTTTTTGGAAGTGCCCTGATCGTCGGAGCCCTTCTTAACCCTCTTACCGTCCTTGGTGTAGTAAGAATAATAGTACTCGCTGGTCTCGGTCTCACAGTAATTCATGACGGTACCGATGAGCTTGACCTTCTCGGACTTCTTAAGCTGGGCGATAGCGTTGAGCGCCTCTTCGCGCTTGGTAAAGTCCTCGCGCACCACGAACAGCGCGCCGTCGGTCAGGCTGGCAATCTCGGCAGCATCGATGAAGGTGCCGACCGGAGGAGCATCGAAGATGACGTACTGGAACTTAGCAGACAGTGCCTTGACCAGCTTGGCAAAGCGATGGGAGACGATGATGTCGGCAGGATTGGGAATATGCGGCTCGGCATCGAGGAAGTAGAAATTCTTCTGACCTGTCTCGACAATCGCCTGGTCGATAGAAACCTGCTCGGACAGGACTGCATAGAGTCCGCCGCGGGAGCGGACGCCGAGCATATCGGCAAGGGACCTGCGACGCATATCAGCCTCGACCAGCAGGACACTCTTGCCGCTCGTGGCGATTGCCTGAGCAAGATTAATGGAAACCGTAGACTTGCCCTCGTTGGGAATCGAGGAGGTAACGGTGATGGTGCGAATGGGGTCGTCCACGCTCGCAAAGCGGATGTTGGCCAGAAGGGTCTTGGCGGCATTCTGCACAACGAGCTTATCGGTGTTCTTTGCCTTAGCCATGCCTATTTACCACCTTTCATAGCCGGAATTCGGCCAACAACGGGAATACCCAGGAGCTCTTCTGCCTCTTCGGCACCGCGGATGCGGGTATTGAGCATGTCTGCCAAAACGACATAGGCAACTGCGATAAAGATACCGGCGAGGAACGCGACGGCAATATACAGCGTGCGCTTGGGGCCGCTGGGGGCTTCGGGGGTCTTAGCCTCGTCGATAACGTTGATGCTCTGGGCAGCGCCGACGTTCTGAGCGACCGTACTCACCGAGCTGGCAATGGCCTTTGCGACCTCAGCCGTCTCCTTGGCATCGGTGCCGGTAACCGAAAGCGTAATGACACGCGTGGTGGTCTCGGAGGAAACAGACACCTTGTAGTCATCCAAATCGGTGAGGCCCAGTTCTTTGGCGGCGCCGCTCTTAACGCTATCGCTATCCAGCAGCGTGGCGATATCGTTGGAAAGCATCTGGCTCGCCGAGAGATCGTTGTAGCTCATCTGACCGCTATCGTCGGTCTTGGCGAGAATGTACATGCTCGTCGTCGCGGTATAGGTGTTGTCCATCGCAACGAAGGACACGATGCCCATGGCGATCGCGCAGACCACCGGAAGGGTGATGACCAGCTTGAGGTGCTTCTTCAGCAGCTGGAACAGTTCGAGAAGGGTCATGCAGCTTGCCTTTCATTTCCCCAGTTCGGATTGACAAAACTGTCCGTATGTTATCGCATCTTTTTACCGAGACCAAACTCTATACATAAGAAACAGGCTCTCCTGTAAAAATGTCGGAAGCAATCGTAAAATTGCACAACAACGCCGCACCCGAAAGTCAAATGCGGCGTCTACATCAATATCTGTGTTGTATCGCTATGCGAATGGCTCGTCCTGCTGTATGGGAAACGTCACCGTAATGGTGGTTCCCACGCCCAACTCGCTCGACAGATCAAGCGTAGCGTGATGATACAGGGCCGCATGCTTGACAATGGCAAGCCCCAGGCCGGTTCCGCCGCGTGCCTTGGACCTACTCTTGTCCACGCGATAGAACCGCTCAAATACCTTGCCCTGTTCTTCAGGCGCGATACCGATTCCCGTGTCGGCGACAGCGAGGAACGGATGGCCTTCGTCGTTGGTGCCGCACTGCAGCGTAACCGTACCGCCGGGCCGATTGTAGCGGATGGCGTTGCTTGCCAGATTATAGATGAGCTCGTCGACCAAGCGCGACACGCCTTCGATGACCACAGGCTTGGTCTCATGACTTATCGTCACATTCGCCTGACGGGCGACCTGTTCAAGACGCTGCTCAACCGCGTAGATCGCACGCGAGAGCTCAATAGGCTCCGTGGACCCAATGGGCACTGCCTCGCCTTCAGTTGCACGTTCGGCCTCGTCCAAGTTAGACAGCGTAAGGATGTCGTTGACAAGCGCTGCCAAGCGGCCCGCCTCACGATAGATGCGACCGCCAAAGTTGCGCAGGTCGTCCTCGCCCTCGACCATGCCATTTGCGATGAGCTCGGCATAGCCCGAAATCGCCGTAAGCGGCGTCTTGAGCTCATGGGTGATATTCGCCGTGAACTCGCGGCGCATACGGTCGTTGTCCGCTAGCACCGCCATTTGGCGCTTGAGTTCCTGGCGCTGCGACTCGATGCGCTCAAGCATGGGGACCATCTCGGCATAGGCGTGCTCATAGCTACGGCGTGGGTGATCCAAATCCACCTCTTGCAACGGCGCGATGATGGCACGGGACTCACGGCGCGCCATAAAAAACGAGAGTACTGCACCCGCTGCTGCGATAAGCAGCATCGGCGCCAGCATCGACAGCAAAATCGCCGCAACGCCAGGCTGGGCCTGCGCCAAGCGAACGACCTGGCCGTTATCAAGGGTGACGGCGCGATACAGCATAATCTCGTCGAGTGTAGAGCTTGCGCGCTCCGCGGAACCCGAACCACTCTCAAAGGCCTCGATGACCTCGGGGCGATCGCCATGGTTGGGCAGTGTGGAAGGCGACGCCTCGTTGTCGTAGGCAACAGATCCGTCCTTATTGATCAGCGTGATACGAAGATCCTCGCGATCGAGGCTTCGCAAGAACGGAATGGGCTCCTGCTGCTCGTCGAGGGCGGCAGCAATGAGCTCGGTTTCCTGCGCCAGATTGGCACTCGTGGCATCCGCCAAAGTGTTTTGCACAAAGAACGCACCCAGCACCGTAAACGCCACGATAACCGCCATGGCGCAGACAAAGATCGTCACAAAAACGCGGTGCGACAGCGTATGTTTTCCCTGGGGGGCGAAGACCACGGGTTACTCCTCCGATGCGGTGGCCGCGGTGTCGTCGCCTTCGGCACCATCACCGGCAGAAGGCTCGGCCAGGCGATAACCCACGCCGCGCACGGTCTCGATGGCGCTGGCATGCTCGCCCAGTTTTTGGCGAAGCGTCTGCACGTGCACGTCAACGGTGCGCGAACCGCCGTCGAAGTCCCAGCCCCACACGCTCTGCAGCAACGACTCGCGGGTAAAGACCACGCCGGGCTTGCGCATGAGGTACTCGAGCAGGTCGAACTCGCGCAGGGTGAGCTTAAGCGGCTCGCCGGCAACGGTCACCTCGCGATGGCTAGGCGAAAGCACGATGTCGCCCACGCTGAGCACATCGCTCGCCTGCTTGACCATGCCGCCGCGACGCAGCAGTGCGCGGCAGCGGCTCGCAAGCTCCATGAGCGAAAACGGCTTAGTCAGGTAATCGTCGGCACCGCCATCGAGCGCCATCACCTTGTCGAGTTCGGTGTCCTTGGCGGTAAGCATCATGATGGGCACCGTCGCCGTCAGGCGATCGGCACGCAGGCGACGCATAATCGCCAAGCCATCGGTGTCGGGCAGCATGATATCGAGCAGCACAGCATCGGGCACCCGTCGCGCCACGGCAGCTTTAAACTCGCCATCACACGAAAAGCCCTCGGCCTCGATTCCCTGCTTGCGCAGCGCGTAGACTGTCAAATCCCTGATGTTGTCATCGTCCTCGACGTAATAGATCATGTTGAACCCCTTTGCGGCCGATATGACCGCATCTTAACCCTAAAGGCACCTGTAAAAGACAGCGTCAGCCAAAACGCCCCGTCAAATAATCCGCGGTGCGCGGATCGGACGGATTCTTAAAGAGTTGCGCGGTGGGCGCGTGCTCCACCAGCTCACCCAGCAAAAAGAACGCAACCGAATCGGAAATACGCGCGGCCTGCTGCATGTTGTGCGTCACGACCACCAGCGTGCAGGTCTCCTTGAGCTCGCAGGCCAGCTGCTCCACCACCAACGTCGACACAGGGTCGAGTGCCGAAGTCGGCTCGTCCATCAGCAGAATGTCGGGCTGCACGGCAAGTGCGCGGGCGATGCACAGGCGCTGCTGCTGTCCACCCGAAAGACCCAGGCCCGACTCTTTGAGCTTGTCCTTGACCTCGTCCCACAGGGCAGCGCGACGCAGGGAGTCCTCGACCAGCTCATCGAGCACGGCGCGGTCGCGCGCACCCATACCGCGAGGACCGTAGGCGACGTTGTCGTAGATGCTCATGGGAAATGGGTTGGGGCGTTGGAACACCATGCCCACGCGCTGGCGCAAACGGCAGATGTCGCAATCGCCCAGGATATCTTGACCATCGAGCGCAATCTTGCCCTCGATGCGGCAATCCTTGATGCCGTCGTTCATGCGGTTAAAGCAGCGCAGCAACGTGGACTTTCCGCAGCCCGAAGGCCCGATGAACGAGGTGATCTGCTTGTCGCGGATCTTGATATTCACGTCCTTGAGCGCATGGTGGTCGCCATAGAACAGGTCGAGGCCCTCGACGTCGATGCGCGTCGGCGAGGCGGCAAGATCCTCTGCCGTGGGGCGAGTCGCATCCCCAACCTCGCGCTCATGCGCGGCCTCGGCCTGCGCTTCCATGAGTTCTTCAAGCTCCGTGGGCTCCACAGCCGCAGCAGCCGTCATACCGCACACCTCCATATCGATATCAATTCAGCAGTATCGATAGTAGGAATCGCGGCTCATACGCACGTGAGCACATTGTCAAGTGTTTGTAAGGGCACGCTAGCTATGCGGCGGGCAGCTCGATGGTGAATATCGTGTGTTCGGGCGTCGATTCACATGCAACGGTACCGCCGTGTGCCGCGATGATCTCCTTGGCAATAGCAAGGCCCAGGCCGGCACCACCGCGATTGGTCGCACGCGCCGCATCCAGGCGATAGAACTTCTCAAAGATCACCTTGAGCTTAGCCGCAGGGATAGGATCGCCCTGATTGATAACGCGCACGCGCACGCCGCCATCGTCTTGGCGCCTGGCCTCAATCGTGATAGTCGAGCCCTCATAGCTATAGGCGACGGCGTTTTTCATGATGTTGTTAAACACGCGGGCCATCTTATCGCCATCCACGAGCACCGTCAGGTCCTCGCGAATATCAACCTGGGCTTCCTTATGTTGCTCGTTGAGGATGGGATAGAACTCGTCAGCCACCTGAGCCAGCAGCAACCCCAGATCAACATAGCCGCGCGTGAGCACGATATCGTGGAAGTCAAAGCGCGTGATATCGAAGAACTCTTCGATGAGTGCATCGAGCCGGTGCGCCTTGTCGAGCGCCACGCCCGTAAAGTGCGCACGTTGCTCAACCGGCAGCTCAGGAGCCTCTTGCAGCAGCGAAAGATAGCCCACCACACTGGCAAGCGGGGTGCGTAGGTCATGTGCCAAGTACGTGACCAGATCGTCCTTGCGATGAGACTCGTCACGCAAGGCCTGTTGCACCTTGCGCTCGCGATCGCGCACACGGTTGAGTGCGCCCTCGACCTCCAGGAAGTCGCCGTCGATGTTGTCCCAGGTGTCGGGGTGATCGATCAGGCGATCTTGAATACGAGCGGCCAGCACACAATCGGCATGCTGCTCGCCCTGCTCATAGCCCTGGTAGTACAGGGCGCGGCCGCAAAAGAACAGCACGCACACGGCAAGCGCCAGCACAAAGCCAAGCATGTTGAATACAAAGCCGGCATCGAACAGCACCGGCCCTTCGATGCCGCCGAGTGCCATGGCGCCAATCGCCAACGTCATGGCCCACGCGGCACCGCCAATCACCACGCAACGGCGTACGATTTCAAATCGATCGATCAGCAAAAAGCCGACAAGCAGCACCGCCAAGATTCCAGCGATGTTATCGATGCCAATCAGCAGCAGGCTCAGCAAAAAGAGCAGCACCGTTGCAAGCGCGCGGTTGTCGACGACCGACCTCACGTATTCAAAGAGTCGATCGGGCACCTCGAATGCCTGCCTATCGTCTTTTGTCATATCCACTTCCCCACCATCAAAGGCGTTATTCGATTATGTAGCCGACGCCCCAGACGTTTTTGATAAAGCGCGGCTTTTGAGCGTCGTCACCGATCTTTTCGCGCAGGTGGCGAATGTGCACCATCACCGTATTGTTGGAGCCGGGCATAAAATCCTCGTTCCACACCGCGCGGAACAGATCCTCCACGGCCACCACACTGCCGCGATGCTCGACCAGATACAGCAAGATGGAATACTCGATGGGCGTGAGGCGCACCGGCGCACCGTCCACCATTACGGAACGAGCATCGCGGTTGATCTCCAGGCCGTCGAGCTGGATGATCGGCGACTCGGCCACCTGCGCGCGGCTACCGTAGCTGGTGTAGCGGCGAAGCTGAGCATGCACGCGCGCGATGAGCTCAAGCGGACGGAACGGCTTAACCACGTAATCGTCCGCGCCAAGCGAAAGGCCCTCGATCTTGTCTTGCTGGGCATCGCGCGCCGTCAGCATGATCACGGGATAGGTATGGCTGGAACGGATCGTACGCAGCAACTCAAGCCCATCGATATCGGGCAGCATGACATCCAGCAGCGCCAGATCGAACTCCTGCTCCAAGATTGCCTTGGCAGCATCGGCCCCGCTATAGGCGACCTGTACGTCAAAGCCTTCTTTTGTAAGGTAGATACCAACCAAGTCGGCGATGGCCTTTTCGTCATCAACTACCAAAATGCGCTCGTTCATGCGTGCTCCTCTCGCGCTCCATTATGCCCGAGGGGGCGCATGCCACACACAACAAGCGTGGGTGATTAAGTCGGCCTTAAGCACCCTTGTGCCCGTTCGGGCGCGGATGTGGGCCACGCACGCACGCGATGATCGCCGACGCCGGCAAACGATATACTCTAGTTCCAGAAGAGACCATCCCGTCGAAAGCGAAATCCGTGAAGTCCCTCACCTCTTTTGCAAAGCGCTCAGCCCAGCTTGCCGCCGGCTTTGTCTGCGCTATCGCCCTTGCCGCTGGCGTGCCCACCGTCGCCGGCGCCCAAGTACTCACGACCGACAATGTTTGCGGCAAAACCGCCGATGCGCGCGGCATCACGGCCGAAAACCTGCCCGATATCGATGCGACCAATGCCCTCGTCATGGGCAAAGACGGCACCGTCTACTATGCCCGCGGCGCCGATGAGCAGGTCAAGATTGCCTCGATCACCAAGGTCATGACCGCAATCCTAACCGTCGAGAATTGCAAGATGGACGAGAAGGCCACGGTGAGCAACGCCGCAGCCACCGTGGGCAATTCAACAGCCGGCCTACTCGAAGGCGACGAGCTCACCGTGAAGCAGGCACTGCGCGGCCTGATGATTCCCTCGGGCAACGACGCCGCCATCGTGCTCGCCGAATATGTGGGCAAGAAGATCGACCCTAAGACCAAAGACGCCGAGGCAACCTTTGTGAAGGCCATGAACGAGCGCGCTAAGAAGCTCGGCTGCACCGGTACGCTTTTTGAAAACCCGCATGGTCTGGACTTTGATGAGTGGGCTGGCGATATGCACTCAACCGCACACGACGTAGCGCTGATGATGCAGGAGGCCATGAAAAACGACACGATCCGCGAGGTCGTAGCGAGCGAGGATTCCTGGATCGAGGTCACGGGCGCCGACGGCACCGACCATTCGCATTCCATGGACACGCATAACTATTTGCTGGGCCAAGATGGCAACATCGGTGGCAAGACCGGCACCACCGACGACGCGGGGTATTGCTTTACGAGCGCCTACAACCGAGACGGCGACGAGATCTACACCGTCGTTTTGAACTCCACCACCACCGACCAGCGCTTTACCGATACCGCAACCCTTGCCAATTGGTACTACGGTCACAAGGTGACGGTCGCAATCGCCAACACACAGGAAAAGACCGCCAACGGCAACCCGCTTATGGCGCGCATTGGTCAAACCGACTGGACGGATAAGACGATCGACGCCACACTCGCCGATCCCACGGCGCAAGCGACCGTGTTTTCCCTTGCCGGCGAGGTGACCGAAAAGGTTAGCTACGACGATCTTTCGGGCACGGTGCATGTGGGCGACAAGGTGGGCAGCGTCACGCTCAAGCAGGACGGCACCAAGATCGCCGTCATGGACCTGGTTGCCGACGAGGAAGGCGCAGGGCCGAATCCCATTGAATGGCTGCTCGTGAAGCTCGATCGCTTGGGCCGTCGCATCGACAACCGCCCACTCACGGCAGAAAGCGAGACCGTCGCCAAGGCGCCCGAGGTGTAGGGCGCAAGAATAATAAGTCCACTGAAAGGAGGCGTCCGAAAGGATGCCTCCTTTTTTTGAGGGTTCGAATCCCCAGCCGCCATTCTTGATAATAAAAAGGGCCCCAAATGGGACCCTTCTTCAAATTCGTACTGGCGGAGAGCTGGGGATTCGAACCCCAGATGCCCTTTTGGGGCATACTCGCTTAGCAGGCGAGCACCTTCGGCCTCTCGGTCAGCTCTCCGTAACAGCCGTTCTATAGTAACCAAACAGCCAAGGATGAGCAAGAGGAAATTTTCTAATTGCCTAGCAGCCTTTCCTTCTTGAAAGCTTCGCCTACCCCAGCGAGCGGTTGAGGGAGCCGAGCTCGTCGTTGCCCATGGTGCGCCACATTTGGAAGATACAACCGCGCGCCAGGAAAAAGAAACCGTTGTCGACCAGTTGCACAGCGGCATCTGCCAGCTGATTCGTCACGGCGGACACTGGCGGCAGCTCTAGTCCAGCCTTATGGATGGTCTCGACCGCTTCCTCGAACGTCGGAGGCTCGCTGACGCCCATCTCGTTCATAAGGCCCTGCATTTCTTCCAGCGCGCTGCTGCCCGACTCCTCGCCGCGCGGCACCAGACGGTAACAAGCCAGCGCCAGGTCGAGCTGATCGCAATTCCAATAGGCAAACGCCAAGCGATAGAACAGGTAGCCGATTGCAGAACGATCGCTGGCAATACGTAGGCCGTGGCGCGCCACCTCGATAATCTCGTCAAAGCGCTCCAGACGCGCAAGCACGTTGATGAGCGCAAAGTGCGACTGCATGGACGAGCGCGCCAGATCGTAAAGATGGCGCACCTCGGGCAGTGCTCGTTCAAAGTCCTCTTGCTCGGCGTAAAAGCTGCAGATCTCGTGCTGGGCAAAGTACAGCGCATCGGGCGCACGAAGGATTCGCACAGAGCGGTCTTCTTCCAACACCGGTAGCACCATGCGCACCAGCTGGTTATCGCAAAACTGCGTTTGAACCGGACCTGTCGCCAAAAGCTCGGCGACGGCGCACTTAGCCTCCAACTCCTCAACAAGACGGGAAAAGCCTTCAAAAGCACCTGTACGGTCGACTTTTGCCTGCTCGCGCAATTCAACAACACGGGCCACGTATGGGTCGTCGTCCTCTTCCATGACCTCCAGCTCGTCAGCCGTATCGGCAAGCAGCAGATCGCGCAGCGCCGGCGGCAGCATGCGATGGTCATCACGCGGACGAGCATGAACCTCCGCAGGTTCAATCGTCTCCGGAGCGGTTGACTCATATGCCTCAAGCACACGCTTGCACGGCATATCGTCCATGTCTATACTCTCAAGATCCTTGGCGACAGGCACGCAATCGGCCAGATAGGCCGCGCGCCCAAAGAAATACGTTGCAACAACGCGCTCGCCCTGCTCACTGTCGGGAGCAGCAATCTGCACATAGCAGCGCGTGATGCAGGTGCCCGCGGCAAAACACGCTGCCGCAAGCGTGAGCGCCACGCGCGCATCGTGCTCCGCGGCCCAGATCGTGCGCGTGTCCTCGTCCAGCTCGTGCCAGGCGTCATCTTGAGCGTCGTATTCACGTTGCGGCATGGCATCAACGACAGACTGCCCAAACCGAACGAGCATAATCCCCTCGGCAACGTTTGCCCGATAGGTATAGTCGAGCCGCGTGACCACGTTAAGCGCCTCGACAATACGCGCGAAGCGGGTACGCACATCCCACTCACCGCCCGGTTGGCAAGCCACCGTACCCGGTTCGCCCCACGGGTTATCGCTCGAGGCCGTATCGAGCAGTCGGGGAACATCGTTGGTCGTCTTAGCGATATGCCACGCATCGAAGAGCGCGCAGCCCTCAAGGCTCGGCGACGAGGCCGCGGGGACCAATCCAGCCCCGATGCGCTCAAGGATGCCGGAGAGGCGGTTGAGACGGCACTCGATGGCGAGCAGCGTGTCAATTTCGTCCTGCTCCAGCAGACTACGATCAAAATTGAGATAGAAAAGCTTTGAGCGATCGATGCGAGCCAGGCTCATCTCGGACTTAGCGGCGATGGTGCGCAAGCGGGGCAAGTCAATTTCACTCATAAGGGCGGCGGCATAGCGCTCGATACCGCTCGGATTCTCGGCATGGTCAACGCGGTAAAGCAGCGTCTCGATAGCATCAGGGAGCGGTGCCGTGTTAAAGCCCAAAAACACCTCGACCGGCTCGGGCAACTTTACGAGCTTGATCTTGTCGATAACATTTTGCATACCCTCGTCGAGTCCGCCGGCGTCCGCCGTGCTCGCAATGGCATTTTCGGAGTCAGCGAATATCACGTAGCGCAGGAACATCGATGCCATGAACTCGCCGTAAGGAAGGGAGCGGGTCGAATTCCATGTCTCGTGGTCGGACTGCTCGCGCATGGGGCCTTCGGGAGAGCCGACGGTTCGCGCGCACGCGCGCATCGTGCCGTTTGCTCCCCTCACCATAATCTCACCAATACCGGAGTCCGACTCGTCAAGGACCAGTTCCATGTCGGGATCGTTGGGCAGCGGAGCCTCGCTAACGGGGCGGTCCACCTTGTACACCTCACCCGAAACGCTTACGTAGCCCAAAAGCGACACATGGCTTTTGCCAACGAATTCGACGACATAACAAGATTCATGCTGATCCTCGCCAAAGAGTTTCCAGACCACGCCATACGAGCGTCCCGCTGGCTGCTCGGGCATCGCCGGAAAGCGCTTCTTGGGATCGAGAAACCTGAGCTTGTATGTCGGACGCTCTGCCACGAAATATCACCCTGATCGGTCGCTTGAGAAGGAGTGGTCGCGAATAAGTCGCGACATCTACTCGGAATCTTACACGAGTCGACAGGAAATCGTCCCTTTGGACGAAAGCACTCAAGCTGGCGTAAAAGAAAAGCCCCCGTTGCCGGGAGCTTTAATCTCAAATGGTGCGGCGTATAGGATTCGAACCTATGACGTTCTGATTCGTAGTCAGACCCTCTATCCAGCTGAGGTAACGCCGCAGCGCAAGATATATAAAACCACTTTAGCTTATTGGAGTCAAGCACAATCTCAAACTTTTTTGTGAAACGCAGTTTTGTCATGCTGCTCCGCATATACCGTCGTTCCCCGTACGATCGATTGGCTTTTCGATCACGTCAAACTTAGCATCAAGTTCCCTCAGGAGCGATCTCACCCGCTGGGCACAATCATAATCGGCAAACGAGATACTCAACATGCGAGCAACCTGGTTAGATGTCCGGACCCCATAGAAATGCTCCAGGGCCACAAGCCCCTCGTGCGCCACAAACGTCTCAACCACATGCGGCGACTCCTCGTAGCACCATTGGGTCAACGGACCCTCGCTCGTCTGTCGAACCACCAGGCCACCCATGCCAGACGGCTCACACGTCACAAGCAGGTACTCCCCGCCCTCGTCGCTCTCAAACAAAACCACCCGATCATCAAACAGCTCCATCGCGTCCCCTTTCTCTCGCTCTTATTTAGCAAAAGCATAGCAGGTAGATGGCTGTATACAGAACAGTTGTTCGTGTGTTTTCTATTGAGCTGTCCGCACAGCATGGTATGGCCGCACACAAAAAGGGCACCCCAAAAAGGAGTGCCCTAGCAAATCGCTTATGCAGCCAATCTACGCGACCGGCTCGATCTTCTCGAGGCCGCCCATGTAGGGACGCAGAACCTCGGGGATCGTGATGGTGCCGTCAGCGTTCTGGTAGTTCTCCAGAATGGCTGCCATGGTACGGCCAGCCGGCAGACCGGAACCGTTGAGGGTGTGCAGATAGCGCGAACCCTTGAAGTTCTCGGGGTCGCGATACTTGATGTTGGCGCGACGGGCCTGGAAGTCACCGCAGTTGGAGCAGGAGCTGATCTCCTTGTAGGCGTTGTAGCTCGGCAGCCAGACCTCGACGTCGTAGGTCTGACGGGCAGAGAAGCCCAGGTCGCCGGTGCACAGGCTAATCACGCGATACGGAAGACCCAGCTGCTGCAGCAGGAACTCGGCCTCGGCGGTCATGCTCTCGAGCTCTTCGTCGGACTCCTCCGGCTTGGCAAACTTTACCATCTCGACCTTGTCGAACTCGTGCTGGCGAATGATGCCGCGGGTATCGCGACCAGCGGAGCCGGCCTCCTCGCGGAAGCAGGGGGTGAAGGCGGTGTAGCGGCGCGGCAGGGTATCGGCGTCGAGGACCTCACCGGCGTGCAGGTTGGTGAGCACGACCTCGGCGGTGGGGATCAGGAAGTTGTCGCCCGAGACGTGATAGGCGTCGTCCTCGAACTTGGGCAGCTGGCCCGTGCCGAACATGGTCTGACGCTTGACGACGATGGGCGGCCACCACTCCTTAAAACCACGGCTGGTGTGCGTATCGAGGAAGAAGTTGATGAGGGCGCGCTCAAGACGGGCGCCGGCGCCACCGAGAACGGTGAAGCGGCTGCCGGAGAGCTTGTTGCCGCGCTCGAAGTCAAGGATGTCGAGGTCGGTGCCCAGATCCCAGTGCGGCTTAAAGTCGAAGTCGAACTCGCGCGGGGTGCCCCAACGACGGCGCTCGATGTTCTCGTCCTCGTCCTTGCCGTACGGCGTGGCCTCGCAAGGAATGTTGGGCAGGTGAGCCATGAAGTCGTACTGCTCCTGCTCGAGGGCGGTGCGGCGCTCGGCCAGACCGTCAATCTTCTCGTTGACGGCGCGCACGGCCTCCTTGGCGGCCTCGGCCTCGTCCTTCTTGCCCTCCTTCATCAGGGCGCCGATCTTCTTGGACTCGGCATTGCGCGTGGCTTGAAGTTCCTCAACCTCGGTGATGACGGCACGACGCTCGTCGTCGAGCTCAAAGAACTTCTCGCGATCCCAAGACGTCTGGCGGTTAGCCATGGCGACATCGATGGCATCAGGGTTCTCGCGAACAAACTTGATATCAAGCATTAGATCCTCCGGCGATATACATTCCATTTAGGTTGCAACCTTGTACATGTATGGGCAAGTATATACTTATGAACGTTTACGACCCAACTCAACTACGCAAGAAGGCACCCAATGGACGCAGTTTTTTCCTTTTTGTTTGGCACCCGCACCGGTTTTGCCATCCTTTTCGCCGGCGGCATCCTGCTGTTTGCGATTCTTGCCTTTGTAATGGAGAAGCGCACCCATAAGATGTATGTCGACCGCGGCCCCAAATCCGAGGACGAAGAAGACAGCTTCTGGGACTAACCCGCCAAAAAGGGACAGGTTTATTTTGGTCGGTTTTATCCGGGCGAACGCAAGCGCCCCGCAACTGGAATTGAGCCAGTTGCGGGGCGCTTTTCGCTAAAAGGACAAAACCGCAGGAAAAACCTGCCAAAATAAACTGTCCCTTTTTTGGTCGGTTTTACTGGAGGGTTGCGTCGATTGCCTTGACCAGGGCGCTGCGCATGCCGGCGTCCTCGAGCGCAACGACGCCCTTGATGGTGGCACCACCGGGCGAGCATACGGCATCCTTCATCGCCGCAGGATGCTGGCCAGTTGCAAGCTGCAGCTTTGCCGTACCCAGCACCATCTGGCTCACAATGCGATAAGCATCCGCACGCGGGATACCGTGCTTGACCGCCGCATCGCCCAGGGCCTCGATTGCCATGGCGACAAACGCCGGAGCGCAACCACCCACCGTGCCGCCCACAAACAGCAGGCTTGTGTCGAGCTCGACGACAGCGCCAAGCTTACCGAGCAGGTCGAGCACCACAGCACGCTGCTCGTCGTTAAGCGTCGAAGCCTTCTCGCAGGCGATGACGCCCTCGCCCACCGAAACCGGCGTGTTGGGCACCGTCGAGATATGCGCGACGCCCGGCAGGACCTGCTCCCACTTGGCACTGTCCCAGGTCCAGGCAACCGACAGAACGACCTTTTTGGCAAAAGCATCCTTGAGCGGGGCGAATACCTTCTCGATCATGTACGGTTTGACCGCAGCGACCACGATATCGGATGCGGCGACAACCTCGGCGGCATCGTGGCAGGCGACCATGCCGCGCGCCTCGCAGCGCTCAACCAGTGCGTCGTAGCGACCCGCGCAGGCGCACATGTCGCTCGCAGCTACACCGGCAGCGATCCAGCCATCGGCCATAGCGCTCGCCATATTGCCAAAACCGACAAATCCAATCTTCATATCGCATAGTCCTTTCAGACACATTCCTCAAAACGAAAGGTATTGTCCCACGCCATTGTTTCGTATTGCCGACCTATTTGTGATACGGCTCGCCACGACTGATCTTACAGGCACGGTAAATCTGCTCTAGCAGCACCACACGCGCCAGGTTATGCGGCAAGGTAATGCGTCCAAAGCTGAGCATCTCGTCGGCTCGTGCGCGCACGTCATCGCTCACGCCGTCCGAACCGCCGATTACAAAGGCAATGTCGCTGCCGCCTCGCAGCATAAGATCGTCGAGCCTCGCCGAAAACTCCTCGCTCGAGCGCTCCTTGCCCTCGATAGCCAGCAGGATCACATGCGCTCGAGATGGCAAGGCGGCAAGAATCGCCGCCCCCTCCTTGTCGCGCGCGGCATCCACGCCGCCCGCCTTAGCCGGGTCGATATCGGCCACCTCGCGGATATCCACCTTGGCATAGGCACCTAGGCGCTTGGTGTACTCAGCGCACGCGTCCTTCCAAAAGCGCTCCTTGAGCTTACCGACGCAAACGACGGTGTATTTCACGCGCGTCTACTCCTTCGAATCGTTTTGAACTTTGCCGGCGGCCAGCATCTGCTCGAACATCGAGGCCGACTGCGAAAAGTCGCTCGGCAGCACGACCGTCGAGGTTTTACCCGTGCGAGCGAACTCCGTCATCATCTCGGACCACTGCGTAAACATGAACAGTTGGTTGGCCTCGTCATTGCCGACACCCGTCTCCTGGATGATCTCGAGCGAATCTTTGATACCCAGCGCGATGGCCTTGCGCTGGTTGGCGATGCCCTCACCCGCCTTTTCCATAGCCTCGGCCTCGGCGGTCGCCTCGGTGACGCGCTTGATGCGGTCGGCCTCGGCGAGCTCCTGCGCGGCAGCGCGCTTGCGCTGGGCAGCGTTGATGTCGTTCATGGAGTTCTCAACCTCGGTCGGCAGTGCGATTTTGGTGATGAGCGTCGACACGAGGGTGAAGCCGTAGGCGGCCATCTGCTCGGAAACGGTAGCGTTGACATCCTTGGCGATGTCATCCTTCTTGGCAAAGACCTCATCGAGTGTGTAGACGGGGATGGAGGAGCGCAGGGCGTCGGTGATGAAGTCGCGCATCTGGTCGACGGGCTCCTGCAGCATATAGTAGCTCTTGTAGATGCCCGAATCTGCCGGGCCGGCGCCCATGTCATAGCTCACGTGGTACTGAGCGGAGACCTCAAGACCGATGGTCACGTTGTCCTGAGTCTTAACGTCGATGCCAAAACCATTTTTCATGGTGCGCAGACTCACCGTGGCGGCCTTGCGGTCAATCACGGGCACCTTCACGTGGAAGCCCGCGTTGACGATACGATTGAACTTACCCAAGCGCTCGATGATCACAGCGTGCTGCTGCTCAACGACATAACAGGCGTTGGGGAGCAGCAGCAACAGGATGATGATGGGAATCAAAAGGCTGGTAAGGGCGGCGATGATACCGGAAAACAGCATGGTCTCTCCTCTGATAGGCACACGTTGGTACTAGGATACCCGTCCAAGGAGATCGTGCATAACAAAAAGAGCTCCCATTGCTGGGAGCTCTTTCAATCCATGGTGCGGGCGAAAGGACGTCCGCCTATCCGCTGCGCGGATCCGCACCGGCTTCGCCCGCCTGCCGGCGGACTCGCCAGCTCGCTAAAAACGCTCCGCGTTTTCTTGACGCTCGCTCCTTCACAGGTTCAAGTCCCTGCGATGGGCCCGTAACAAAAAAGCTCCCATTGCTGGGAGCTTTTTCAATCAATGGTGCGGGCGAAAGGACTTGAACCTTCATGGGGTTGCCCCCATACGGACCTGAACCGTACGCGTCTGCCAATTCCGCCACGCCCGCGTGCAGGAATTAGAATAACGGAGCGCCATCGCGAACGCAAGAACTATTTTTGAAAAAGTTTGCAGGCATTTTCCCAAGCGGCTTGCGCGATTGTTTCGGCGTCCTCACCAGTGCGATCGACACGGTCGTTAACCAGCGCGTTTGCCGTAATGGAGATCATTGCGGGCTCGCATTCAAGACCGCGGATGGGCTCCGGAGCCATATACGGGCAATCCGTCTCGAACAAAATGCGGTCGAGCGGGGTCGCCGCAAATGCCTCGCGCACGTCGTCGTTGCGCTTAAAGGTGGCCGCACCACCATAGGCGATATAGCAGCCCAGCTTCACAAAGCGCTCCATCGTGGCGCGGTCCTCGCCAAAACAGTGCAGCACACAACCGGCCTGGGGCACGCCCACCTCACGAAGCACGTTGTAGGCGTCCACGTGCGAGGTACGCTCCTGGTCCATGTCCTCGTGACGCAGATGCAGCTCCACCGGCACGTTACGACACACGGCAAGCTCGAGCTGGCGCGCCATGCAATCAATCTGCACGCTGTGGGGCGCCGGCGTGATGTCGTCGTCGTAATCCATGTGGTAGTCCAGACCGATTTCGCCAATACCGGCACACAAAGGGTCATCAAGCGCAGCAACAACCTGCGCGTGAATGTCGTCGGTATAGTCCGGCGCGCCATACGGATGCACGCCGGCAAGATACTTGATCTGCGGGATATCCTGCATCGGCAGAATTTCGCGCACGAGCCAGTCGCTATAGTCCGTCACGCTGCGCTTGTCGGCGATGGGGTCGAAGACCGTCACCAACAGGTCGATGCCTGCCGCCTTGGCACGCACGAGTGTCTCGGGCACATCCTTGCCCCAGAACGAAAGCAGATGCGCATGTGTGTCGGCAAGCGGTGCCAAGGGCACGGGACAAGCAACCGTCTTCTTTTTCTTGGTAAACGTCACGCGTTCGGCATTAAGCGTCATGGGAAAGCTCCCGAGCCAGGCACACAAAGTCGGCGACGCCGAGCGTCTCGGCGCGCGTGGTGGGTGCGATACCGCAAGCCTCAAAGGCGGCATCGAGCACGTCCTTGGCAAAGCCGTTGGCGCTCATGGAATTGCGGATGGTCTTGCGACGCTGGGCAAATGCAGCATCAATCACGCGGGCCACAAATTCGCGATCGAGCCCCTCGGGTACCACGCCGTCAACGCGATCGATACGCACGACGGCCGAGTCCACGTGCGGTGCCGGCATAAAGCAACGTGGCGGCACCTCAAAGCGACCCGTAACCTGCGCATACAGGCCGAGCTTTGCCGTGTAGCCGCCATAGGTCTTGTTACCCGGCACCGCGGCAATGCGATCGGCAACCTCCTTTTGAACCATGACCACAGCACGCTTGAGCGCGGGCATCGTCTGGAAGAACTGCAGGATGATCGTCGCCGCCACGTTATAGGGCAAGTTCGCGACAAATACCGTCGGCTCACCGCCCGCAGCCTGCTCAATCTGCTCCGGGCCCACCTTAACCGCGTCGCCCATGATAAAGCGGAAGTTGGCATAGTCGGCGGCGTGGGCATCGAGCACCGGCTCAAGCTCGGGATCGGCCTCAATGGACGTAACGCACGCCGCTTCCTGCAGCAACGCAAGTGTCAACGTACCGCAACCTGGACCCACCTCGAGTACGCGCTCGTCACCTGCAAGCTCGGCAAGCTCGCAGATACGTTCGATCACATGATTGTCGATTAGAAAGTTCTGGCCCAGGCGATGCTTGGTCGCAAGGCCAAACTCCTCCAGCAGCTCCCTTGTTGCCGTGGGGTTTGCCAAAGGCGAAGTTGTCATAGTTGCCTCCTTAGCATGATGGCGGCGTCTTGAAACGAAAGGGCATGGACCGTTGCGGCCATGCCCTTACATCTAAACAGCAAATTGCCGATATGGCGCTCGTGCGGTCTCTACGCCAGACGCGGGAACAGCGGATCGCCCTTCTCGACGGGCTGACCACCAGCAAGCAGGCCCCAAGCGCAAATGCCCTTGAGGTCGTCGGTCGCGGCCTCGTTCTCGCAGGACAGGCGGCGCAGGGCCTCGGCAGAGGTCTGAGGCATGAGCGGCATCAGCAGGTGAGCGGCAATGCGGATGGCCTCGAGCAGGTTGTAGATCACAAACGCCAGCTCGTCAGCCTTGGCCTCGTCCTTGGCAAGCGCCCAGGGCTCGGAGTCCTCGATGTAGTGGTTGGCGGCGTGGATGAGCTCCATGACCTCATCCTTGGCTCCGCCGTAATCGAGCACGTCCATCTTGGCCATGTAGCGGTCGACCAGGCCATCGGCGATCTTTGCCAGCGGGTTGTCGAACGCATCGAACGATGCGGGCTTGGCGGGCGCGCAACCGTCAAAGTACTTGCCGCTCATGTTGAGCGAACGCGAGATAAGGTTGCCCCAGCTGTTGGCCAGGTCGGCGTTGTAGACCTGCTCCATGCGATCGAAGCTGATGGCGCCGTCGGTACCGGGAACGACATCGGTCATAAAGTAGTAGCGATAGCCCTCGACGCCCAGCATGTCGATAACATCCTGCGGAGCGATGGCGTTACCGCGGCTCTTGGACATCTTCTCGGCCTTGCCGGTCTCGGCATTGCGCACGGTCAGGAAGCCGTGGGCAAAGACGTGCTCGGGCAGGGCCTCGCCGATGGCCATGAGCATGGCGGGCCAAATGACGCAGTGGAAGCGAATGATGTCCTTACCCACAATATGGAACTGCGCGGGCCAGCGATAGGCCAGCTCGGCACGGGCCTCGTCGGTGTCGACACCGTAGCCGACGGCAGTCATATAGTTGAGCAGCGCATCGAACCACACGTAGGTCACGTGACCCTCGTCAAACGGGACCTGAATGCCCCAGTCAAAGCTCGTGCGGCTCACGGAAAGGTCGTTAAGGCCGCCCTCGACAAAGCTACGTACCTCGTTCATGCGGAACGCAGGCTCGACAAAGTCGGGGTGCTCGTCATAGAGCTTGAGAAGCTTGTCCTGGAAGGCGGAGAGCTTAAAGAAGTAGGACTCCTCCTGCACGCGCTCGAGCGGACGGTGGCAATCGGGGCACAGGTGCTGGCCGACGCTACCGTACTCTTCGTCACCCTTCTGGACCTGCGTATCGGTAAAGTAGGTCTCGTCGGGCACGCAGTACCAGCCGTCATAGCTGCCCTTATACAGGTAGCCGGACTCCTTCATGCGCTCCCACAGATACTGCACGGCGTGATGCTGGCGCGGCTCGGTGGTGCGAATGAAGTCGTCGTTGGAGATCTCGAGCTTGCTCCAAAGCTCCTTGAAGTGCGGAGCCTGGCTGTCGGTCCACTCCTGCGGCGTCATGTTGTGCTTGGCAGCGGCCTCGGCGACCTTCTCGCCGTGCTCGTCCATGCCGGTCAGGAACTTGACGTTATAGCCGGCGGAGCGGCGATAGCGAGCCTGAACGTCGGCGATGATGGTGGAATAAGCCGTGCCCAGGTGCGGATCGGCGTTGACGTAGTAGATGGGCGTCGTGATAAAGAACGAAGGCTTGCTTTGATCCATGGGGTTTGTCCTCCAGAAAAACGTTGCATACAGGGGATGATTCTAGCGCAAGGGCTGGATATCCTCCATCTATTGCATATCGAGCACCATGGCATAGACATCGCGCTTGCGGCGCGAATACTTCTGAGACAGGCGCTTGGCCACCGCAGAGGCGGGCTCCCCCTCCTCGAGCGCGGTGCGGATATCCTCGCGCAGGGCATCGTCGGGATCCGCTACCGCAGCGCCAACCGGCGCGATGCCGGCCTCCTCGTCCTCGCTCGGCGGCGCGATGACCAGCGCAATCTCGCCCTTTACCTCGCCGCGAGCACGCAGCTCCTCGGCAAGCTGGTCAGCGGGCCCGCGCAAGACCTCCTCGTGCAGCTTGGTGAGTTCGCGGCAGACGGCGACCTCACGCTGGGGAAAGACCTCCGCCACGGCCTCGAGCGTCGCCACGATACGATGTGGAGACTCGTAGAAGATGAGTGCGCCAGGCACCACGGCAAGGCGCTGCAAACGGCGCACACGGTCGCCGTGCTTTCGGCCCAAAAAGCCCTCGAAGAAAAAATGCTCGCAGGGAATGCCGGACGAAACAAGCGCCGTGACGCAAGCAGAGGGCCCGGGAATAACTTCGACGGGCACATCGGCCTCACGCGCCGCCTCGACCAGCGCCTGGCCGGGATCGGACACGCTCGGCATGCCGGCGTCCGAGGCAAAGGCGAGGGTCTCCCCCGCCAGCAGACGGTCGACCAGGCCGGCAGCGCGGCTAGCGATCACATTCTCGTCGCAACGGACAAGCGGCTTGGAAATGCCCAGGTGCATCAGCAGCTTTGACGTCACACGCGTGTCTTCGCAGCAAATGGCATCGGCGGCGGCAAAAGCCTCGCCAACGCGCGGGGACAGGTCGCCTAGGTTGCCGATGGGCGTGCCGACCACATAGAGTTTGCCCGTATGGGCGCTGTTTTGCGTCATATCAACCTATTCAATCATGCCGCGCTCGAGCGTACCAAGCGCCGCGCGGGCGTCCCATGCTGCAATGCGCTTCTCGGTCTTCCACGTTTGGAAGAACCAACCGGCAGCCGGCGCAAACGAAGCCAGCTGGTTGGCGATAAACACGCGCTCGTAGGCATTGCGGCCCTCGGGCGTAACCGACGAGTTGGCAAAGATCGCCGCGCCCGACCATTCGCCCACCAGCACGGGGAACCCAGTCGAAATCGCTTCTTTAAGCTCGCGCTTGTTACGCGAAATCGCCGTCGTCAGCCCGCGAGGGCTCGTGATGTCGAGCGCATACTCGTCGCGGTAATGGTACAGGTGAAGGTCCATGTAGACGTTCTTGTACTTGGCGCCGCGCATAAAATGCTTCCACTCGCTGGGATGCCCCGACGACGAGAAGACGACGATCTTATCCTCGGGCATATACGAACGGACGAGCTCGTAGGCATCGCGATAGAAATTGCGCAGGTAGTGAGCGGGAATGCCATCCGTCATGGTGAAGAGGCTCTTGCGAACGCTCATCTGCGGCGTGTCCAGCAGCTCAATGCCCAGCAGGCTCTCGGCCTCGCCATAGCGATCGGCCAAGCGCTCGAGCACGTCGAGTGCGACATGGCGGCCGTTGGTGGACGAATGCCACTCGGCAACAGCCTCCGGCGTGGTGGGCGAATCGTTGGAATCGCCCTGGCCACCGGGCACGGTTGCCAGATCGAGCAGCACGCGGATGTCGTACTTGGCAGCCCACTCAATCGCGCGGTCGATGTAATCGACAACCGATATGTAGGAGGCATCGGACTCCTGTGAGCCAAAGGCATACCAAGGCACCGGCAGACGCACGGCATTGAGACCGATCTGCGCCATGCGACGAAAATCGTCCTCGCTCACAAACGTCTCGTAATGGCGGCGCATGCGCTCGTTATAGGCGGCGGTACCCATGGCCTCCTGTAGCTCGGCCGCGTTGGATGCACCGGTCGCCGCGTACAGCGACGGGGTCACCCAAGGCTCGGGAATAAACCAGCCAGAGAGATTAACGCCGAGTATCCTCTCCATCACTGCCCCCTTCGGATCATGCAGGTCGAACCCGCATCGTATTGCATAGGATAAGTATCGTTTTGAGTATACCCACGTGTGCGGACAGGCGACCGAACGGTCTGTAAAGCGACGCGAAAGTGGGAGGAATGTCTGGGAGCAGACGAGCTCGGGATGGTGCGATGAGGTGTGTACGCGCGCCAGAGGCAGGCACCGGAAAGCATGTCCCGTTCTATCGCTCAATAATGGGGCGCATTTTCCGCAGAACCCTACATAAAAGAAAAGGACCCCTTTGCAGAGGTCCTAGTCAATTCAAGGTGGCGGGGAAGGGAATCGAACCCCTGACACGAGGATTTTCAGTCCTCTGCTCTACCAACTGAGCTACCCAGCCATTTGAGGTGTGCCTTGTTTCAAGGCTTGATTAGTATAACCAAGGACGCGTTCCGGTCAACCGAGAATTTTAAAAAAGTTTTTGAGCACAGCCTCGGTTCTATAAATCGGCACGTCAGAGGCATCAGCCGGCAGCAAGAAGTTTTTCGCTCAGAGCCGCACGGGCAAACTCACTTGGCGTCATCCCCTCGGCAGCCGCCCGTCGACGAATGGCCTCCTTCATTCCCAGAGGAATCTTGACCGACAGCGTTGCCGTCCCCTCACCTGAGAGTGGGGGCCGTCCATGCACGATCCCACCAACGGTGTGTTCGCCATCCGGAAACTCTCCGCGCTCGTACGACTCGCACCACGCGTCAATCATTTCATCCGTTACAACCTGACCATTAGCGGCCGTATACGTCTTGCCCATCATCGACCCCTTTGCCGAGCCTGTTCAATCTCCTGCCAAAATTTCTTCTGGACTGGAGACAAGGCATGAATGATAAGCCACCCACGGACAAGCTCGACCGCGACAAGCTCCACGCTTCGTCCGTCTGGGAGCCATCCAATCGCAAGCCATCTCGGCGGCTCGTCCTTCGACTCGCGACGAATGCACTCAGTAACCGCAAGCCAAGCGCTAAGCACCTGCTTTTCCGTCAGGTGCTTTTTAGCGTTGGGATGGATCTCAACATCCATGCATCTTCTCCTCCATCTTACCCAATTTCGTATGACGAAAGTCCGCTGTCGCCAATTCTTAAGCCGGCACGCGTTGGAGAGCAGGGATCGAAACAATGATTGAAGGACGCTCTAGTACGGCCCAGGCGCCGGGGCAGGAGCACGTGCGCCAAGGACGAACGCTTTCGTAGCGCGCGAGGATATTGCCGTCGCGATCGATGAAGGCGATGTCGATGGGATAGGCCATAAAACACGTATGGACCGAAGAGCAGTGTGGAAACGCCATGACGAGCGGCAGACCGTTGGCGGCAACCGGACACCGTCCCAGCATACCGCGCAGGCGCACGGCAAACGACTCCGCCACCACAACCTCGGCCGGCGTCCAACCCAGCCTGTTGAGCGCCCGCGCGTACGCGATGTAGGACGAGACCGCGGTCACATGACCACCCCCGGACGCCATGGATCGACCGTCACCGCGCGCTCGTGCGACAACGTTGTCGGCGCCCCCAGCGAAACGCCAGCGATGCTGAGAGAAGTCGGCCACGGCTCATAGTGCATGGTGCAGGTGTAGGTCCTAAACGTACCGGATAGGGAGAGCAGGCCACCATCCGATGCCTCCGCGCCTTGCTCGCTCGACACTTCGATCTGCAAGCCATAGCCTTCCATGGCATTCAGAATTTGAGTCTGAACCGTCGCCGAGGCATCGGCAGAGCTTTCGTCGCCCTCCCCCTCCGACGCCACGGCGTGCGCCAACACGATGTCGGGCACCACGCGGTCGAAGCGCGCGACAGCGCTGGCAAAGATCATGACGTTGTACACGATGAGTGCCAGCACCAGCAAAACGGGCGTAACCACTGCCATCTCCACCGTCGCTTGGGCGCGCTCCTCGCGCAGACGCATGCGGATACTCATTACGACCCACCGCCCAAAGCGCCAACCAGCGTGGCGACATCGACGGTGAGCGGGATGGAGCCGCCGCCGGGCAGAGGAATCTCCGCAAGCGTGAACACCGTACCGCTAATGGTGCGTTCGACTTGATATTCCAACGCCTCGCAAAGCGCCTTGGGATCGGTCACGCCCAACGGAATACTTCGCAGTTTGTCTTGCGCTTGAGAGAGGCCAGCAATGTCAGACCCCGGGCTCTTAATGACGTTGGCGGAATCAGTCAGCACCGGCTTTCGCAGGCGCAAGTCGCACGGTTCCAAACCCAGCGCCGCCACGGACGCCGAAACGGTATCGCCGAGCCACGATGCAATGGAGCCCAACGCGCCGCTGCCCCCTCCTAGGCCTTTAATCATCTCGTCCATAAGTTCGTCGGCCGAACCTTGGATGTCTCCGTATCCCACAAGCAGCCGTCCCCAGACATCCATGACGCCGTCGAGCACGCCGGCAACGCCGCCCGAGCGTTCCTTCAATGTCGAGAAAAATCGCGAAAGCACGTTGTTTTGCGCCGTCGCCCCATCGGGCGCCAGCACCGCGGCAGAGATGGCACCGCGATCGCCAAGTCTGACTGCCGTGTTAAACGAAGAGTTGAGTTCATCGGAGCTCGAGATGGCACCCGAAACCGCAAAGGCAACCACGCCGTTGCGACCGGGCGGAGCGATACGCGGGCGCTCACCGGAAAGTTCTTTGATGGCGGTATCGAACGCATTGCCCGCACGGTCGGCTTCGTCCTCGGTCTGACGCTCGAGCTCGAGCTCCTTGTTGCGACAGTCGACGTAGTCCTCCAGGGCGTCTTTAAACTTGTCAAAGTGATACTCGAAGCCGTTTTCGATAGAGGTTGAAGGCGCCGCAACAGCACCAAGCGACAAAACGCCAAAATGGCATTTGCTGCATTTATCCTGTCCATCGTAATCGGCAACCGAAGCAAATCCGCTCGGCGTCCCTTTCTTATAGTTAGGGCAGGTCGTCCCGTAATGCAGATACGCCTTGTCATCGTTCACGCTAGTCGGCCACACCGCATCGGTATAGAGTTCCGTCGCCCGAACCTCATCAGAGTTGCGCGGCAGCAGCGGAATATAGGAGGAAACCCTGTCTCCGTTCTCGGTTATATATGCCCGATCGACCTCCGCGTTCGCATAGGTATAAAACGCCTTACGCGCCGCAGACTCTGCCTTCATCTCGACACTCGAGCCCTGGGGCTTCTCATTTGTCAGACGCCAATGGTAGTAGTCCTTCGCGCGATCAAGGGCAACTTGAGGCTCCCACGTAACGCTCGATGAGTAATGCGGATTTTGAACACCGGAGAGATCCGTTAGGCTTTTCGCGCGCTCCCACATGCAAGAACAGCTGCCGACCGAGCCCTTGTCAGACCCACCACAATCCGCCAGCCAAGCACGCTCTTTAGCCTTCGCCGTGTCCTCAGAAGCCTTCCGCAGCTCCTCGGCCGCACGCTCTAAATCATCTGATGTGTCTTTAATGGTATCGGTCGAGATCTCGGACCCTTTGATCGCAGCGAAGTCCGACTCGGATGTCCTGGGCACGGCAAGCGCCGTACCGGTATAGGTCACACTATCGGTATCCTGCGCCGACACCGCCTGCGTGGCACGCGCGGCGATCAGATACGGCAGAGCCGTCTCGATTTTCTGTAAGCCTTCCGATGCGCTTTTGGCAAACTTGTTGCGCGTTTTAATGATCTCGATCCCGGTGTCGACCATATTGCCGGCAACCGGCTCGGCACCCGGGATGAGGATGGCGACCAGGCCCGTCCCGATCGTGGCAAACCCCGCCAGCCCCAGACTCAAGATACTCGCATCAACCACCGTGGCAGCCGTGTGATAGGACGACACCACGTTGGCACCCGCCAGCGCGCCGCTATCAGCCGCCACCTGGGTGTCCCCGGCACGCGACATGCTCCATATCGCCGCGGTCGACGAAAACAACAATGTGAGCACCACTAGGATGACCACGGCAGAAGAAAGCGTGGTATAGGCACCGTCTTCGATAAACAGATCGACACCGGCTCGACCCATAAAGCCACCTCGCTTGCAATGGCAACTCGGACGGCGCGTCAAAACGCGTCTAGACCAGAAACGCTTAATCCCATGTAGCAATCCACGAATCATAATCTCCCTCCAGCCATTCGGGACGCGATTGATACGAGACATCGACCTTGAGCTCAACGTAGCCGCCCTCGGCGGTACCACCCATAGCCTGCGCAAACGCACCGATCACGGGCAACGGCTTGACCTCGCCGGAAACGGACACGGACGAGACGCCACCCGCACCGGCCCGGCCAAGCTCGATATCCCACGACAGCGGCCCGCCGGCATGAAAAATCGAAACGTTGGGCACTGCGGCAAGCCGGCGGCGGGTGAACTCCTTAAGATCGTCGTCCTCCGCCGTCGTCGTGGTCATGAGCCGCGCGGTCTCGGCGGCGGCAGACTCCATGACCGCGCGCGTATAGAGCAGGCACACCGGTTGCAGTGCGAGAAGGATGAGCGTCAGAAACGTCGGCAGCAAAAAAGCGGCCTCGACCGTAGACTGCGCCCGGTCCTCGCGCGCGATATCAATACAGCGCGATGTCCTTAGCACCCGCAGCAGCGTCGACAACCGATGTCGAGGTGACGCCGTGAGACGCCGCCCGCTCGACCAGCGCCGCCAAGCGCCCATCGGTGCCAGCACGCCAAAGTCCCGCAATCGCCAGCACGATCGATAACAGCGCCACCGTGACGATGGCGTATTCCACAGTCGCTTGGGCAACCTCCTCACGCAGAACGCCATGCATTTCACGACCCCTCCTTTGAGCTTATTGTTTGCGGGACCAGGCGCACGGCGCGCAGACGACACGAAGCATCGCCAGTATCCGCAGCAACCGTCACCATATCGACCCAGCCGCGTCCGTCACGCACGATGGCGCCCCACACGTTTCCCTTGATGTCGAGATAGCCGCTCAGAGCAAGTTGCGCCGTGGGTACCTCGCGATAGGAACGCAGCATATCCGCCGCCGCTTCGGTCATCGGTCGGTCCTCGGACCATGCAAGCCGGACCGCAATCGCGTTGCCCTCAGGCGAATCCGTCGCAGTGCCAGACCGCTTGTCGAGCGCCCGCAGAAAGGTTTGCGCCGTGACAGCGACATCCGAATCGTCCGCATCTCGCATCTCATCTTTTTGAGACGCCACCGCCGAATCTGAGCCCAAATCGGAGGCGGTCCCAGGACGCTGCTGCCGCGCGGCGTTAAGCCCCCAAAGCACCACCGCTATCGCCACGGTCAGGCAAGCAAACACCAGCAGCACCCCGATGGGGCGCTCGCCCTCTACAGGCTGTTGATGCCCTCGCTGATAGCGTTCCATAGATCTTGGACCTTGCCCTTAAATGCGACGATGGCGATAATCGCGATCACCACGAGCACGCCGACCAAGATGGCATACTCGGTGGTACCCTGTGCACTCTCCTCCTGCAATAGTTCCTTGGCGCGCTGACGAACATGTGCCGCCCGGCAAAACGCCCAGCCCTGGACCTTGCCAGCAGCGTCAGTCATCGTGTTCATGTATTCCTCCCTACATCATCCCGCCTGCTCCCAGCAGCGGGCCCAATATGGACAGAAGCAACGCCGGCAAGATGAGCGTGCCGGTGGGAATCAGCAGCTTGACGGGTGCACGCTCGATCTCGCGCTCGACCGCGGCGCGATGAGCCGCACGGGTCTCGCGACTTTGAGCGGCCAGCGTCTCGGCAAGTGGGGCACCCAGGGCGAGCGCCTGCCCCACCGTGATGGCAAAGGTCTCGAGCGCTCGCACGTCCAGGTCGCGCGCGGCGGCCAACAACTCGTCCTCACGCGTGCCCACGCCCACCTGCCACGCCATACAGGCGCGTTCAAGGCGAAGAGCCAGCACTGACCGGCGGTTGGCGCAGAAAATCTCAAGCGCCGCATCAAACGAAAGACCGGCCGAAAGACCCAAGCGCACAACATCGATCATCTCGGACACTTCGCCGAGCGACACTCGCGCCGGGCCGCCCGCTCCAACCGCGCCCTTCACTCGCGCGGTCAGAGCATCGACCACCGAGCGACCCGCGGCAGCGACCAGCACCGCCTCGCGCATGCAGGCCCCTGCGATCTTGCGTGCATCCGCCCGATCCAAACCCGTCGCGACAAATACACTCAGGGCGCACAGGCAAGCCGCAACTGCAACCGGGGCGCTCATAGCTCCACCCGCATAATGCGCCGGATAACCACCAGGGCAACGGCGTTGAGGGCAAGACCCAGCACCACAGCGCCCGCGCCGGCAGGCGTCGCAAGACCGCGACGAAAATCTGCCGAAAGCAGCGCCAACACCGCGCACATGCCCGCCGGCATCGCCGCGACCATATGCGCAGACATGCGAGCCTGCGACGTCTTAACATCCAGGCGGCACTTGAGCTCAATGCGCTCCCCCACCATGCTCGACGCCTCGGACAGTAAGTCGGCAAGCGGAGCGCCGGTGCGCTGAGACACCTTAAGCGCCAAGGTCACAAGCGAAAGACCGGGGGCGTCGATACGCACGAGCAAGTCATCGAGCGCGTCGGTCGCCGAGATGCCGCAATCGATCGCCGCCGCCACCCGCAAAAACTCGGTATGCACTGGCTCTTGCGCATGAGCGCCCACAAAGCGCATGCCCTGGGCCAGCGAATGTCCCGAGGCAAGCGACATGGAAAGTGCGGTAAACGCCTCGGGCATTGCCTCTTCTGCATCGTGTTGCTCGCGCCGGCTCTCAAAGCCATCCCGAGCGGCACCAACGGCAAACGGAGCAACAAGTCCCAAGGCAAATCCGAGGGGCGATAACGACACCATCGTTAGTAAAACGCAGCAGACACCGCTCGATAGCAACAGAAACGCCAAACATCCCGAAGCATCCTCGATCACGAGGCCAAGGCGATGCGCCGGAGCCAGCGATGCCCACGAACGGGCGATCTTTTTCAGCAGATCGTTTTCCACCAGCTCACGCGGCAGCTTCTCTGCCACCGTCTCGAGCGCCTGACGTGCCAGCTCCGCCGGCGGTACCTGCGGCACACGAGGTTCCGCCCCGCACGCCGTCGCGACAGAAAGCCCTGCCAAGCCCCCTACGACGAGGGGCACAGCGATCTCCATTCGTCCACCTCCTCTTGTGTGAGCGTCCCCGACCGCAAGCTTTCTGCGATAAACGGCGGCTCGCGGTCAAGCGTCCAGGTGCGCTCGGCGGCATCGAACGTCACATAGCGCTCGAGCTCTACGCCGCCCGATGCGGCGCGTCGCACCCCCGAATACGAGGAGACGAAACGCCTGCCATCGGCGTGGCGCTCGGACATCACGATGCCGTCGAGCGCCATGGCAATCTGCTCCTCGATGAGCTCGCTCGGCAGATCGATGCCATAACGTGCAAGCAACGTCAGACGCACCACGGTCTCCTGTTCTGAACCCGCATGAAGTGTGGTGAGCGACCCGTCGTGGCCCGTGTTCATGGCCTGCAACATGTCGCAGCACTCAGCACCGCGCACCTCGCCCACCACGATGCGGTCGGGGCGCATGCGCAGGGCATTGGTCACCAGGTCGCGGATCGTCACCGCGCCCTCGCCCTCAATTGAAGCCTCGCGCGCCTCTAAGCGCACCACGTGCGGATGATGTGCAAACTTGAGCTCGGCGGAATCCTCGATCGTCACGATGCGCTCGCCGGTGGAAATCTCGCATGACAACGCGTTGAGCAGGGTGGTCTTACCAGATCCCGTGCCTCCCGCAACCGCCAGGTCCTGTCGCAGCGACACCGCGCATGACAACAGCTGCGCATACCAAAGCGGCAGCGACCCCAGCCCCACAAGCTCGTCCAGCGAGCAGATGCGGTCCGAGAACTTTCGGATGGTGAGAATCGGTCCGTCAATCGCCACAGGCGGAATCACCGCATTGACGCGATAGCCCGTTTTGAGGCGGGCGTTGACGATGGGGCTGCGCTCGTCGATACGGCGGCCAAGTGGCGAGATGATGCGATCGATAAGCACACGGATCTGCTCATCATCCTCAAACGCATGCTCGATGGGGTACAAGACGCCGCCGCGTTCAAAGAAAGCCGAGCGGCAGCCGTTGATCATGATCTCGGTAACGGTGTCGTCCTCGATGAGCGGCTGCAACGGCCCCAAGCCCACCACGTCATCCAAAATCTCGTCGATGATGGTTTCGCGCTCGGGCGTCGCGAGATCGGTCGGCTCCTCAACATTGAGCGCCGCCTCCACCGCAGGACGCAATTCCGAGCGGGCAAGTGCCGGGTCGATATAGGCGCTGATACGCGCCACTTCGTCGTAACCCATGCGGTCCATCACGGCGCGCTTGGTGCGTCGTTTCACCGCGCGGCGACGCCCCGCATCTACAGGCGCTGCCGCCGCTGCAGCGCCGGCAGCCTTAATCCTCGTTTGCAGGCTCATCGCTGATCACCCTCGCGCGACCAGGGAAGGCGGATACGCGGGCGTTCGGTACGCGTTGCACGGTCGGCGACCATATCGCTCCAAGGGCCGACGGCGCACCCCAGTTCCACGAGCATCTCGCGCGTGGCCTCGCGCATGCTAGTCGCAAAAGCACTGGTCTGCCCCACCGCCTCGTCAGCGCGCCCAAACGCCATGAGCGCGGCGAGATCCTGCCCGCCATCGGCGATACGAATCTTGGAGCTCAACGCACAGGCAATCTCAAAGCGCATGGCGACGTCCTCGTCTGCCCCGCGCGCACCGAACCGGTTGAACACGGCGCTCATGCGCGTGCGCGGCACACCTACTCGACTTGCCAGTTCGATGACGCGCGACGCCGATGTCGCGGACGACACCGCCGCATCGCCAACGACCAGGCAACGGTCGCTCGCCGCCACCGCAGCCGCCACGGCGTCGCCCCAAAAGACCGAGGTATCGATAAAGACCACGTCGGATTCGCGACGCAGAACATCAAGCAGTAGCTCCACCGGACGCGCCATGAGCTCAGCTTGCTCGGGCGCCGCGACGGGACCCCAGAGCGTAACGCCCGGCGCCACGCGCATCGATGTGGCTACGATATCCGGCTCGGTGAGCGTGCCCGCCGCCGACGGCTCGATAAGTGCCGCCATATCGCGCGGAGCATCGACGCCTAACAAGTCGTAAAGGTTTCCAAACATCAGGTCCAGGTCGAGCACGGCGGCACGCAAGCCCAACAGCGACGATGTGTGTGCCATGGTGGCAACGATCGTCGACTTGCCGCAACCGCCCGAACCCGAAATGGCGCAGATGACCGGAGCTCGATGCGGCGAAGCGGCAGCGTCTGCCGGCGGCATCGGAGGCGGCGGGGCGGGCGTCGGTGACAGCGCCCCCGTCTCCCCCGCCGCAACCACACGCTGCGTCCAAGCCGGCATGGCAGCTTGTTCGGTCTGCGAGGCAGGCTCGTTCTGCGCAATCTGCTCATGCTGCATTAGCGACAACTCGCCGCACCCGGCAAAGCCCTCAACTTCGTCGAGTTCATCCACCAGATTCACGCCGTGCACGTATCCCATATCTACAGCCGGGGAGTCGCCAGCATGCTGCGCCGGCCCTCCAGCGTCATCGCATACAAGGGGGTTCCGGGGGCGCCGACCATGCTCGGCTTCCGCTTTTCCATAATCATCAACACGCGGGCCTCTTGTAGCGCGAGGCGCCCCGGGTTCCCTATCAACAAAAGCATCGGGCTCAATCGTCATGCGCCGATCGGAATCAACCGCTCCCTCGCCCGCACGCCCGTTGCCGCATATACTGTGCGCAGCGATGACCTCGGTCGCCCCCGCGCGAAACAGCCCCTCGATATCCGACGGATCGAGCGCTTCTATCAACACGACCACGCGACTCACGCGGCCTTCGGCCGTCAGGCGCGCAACAGTCTTGCGCACATCTTCGGTATCAAACAGAGACGCCGCGATGATGGCAGCCCCGCGGCGCGACGGAAACGCCCGCGCCATGGAAACCAGCCCGTCCAGGTCACCCACGCGAAGCACCTGTGCACCCACATCACGGCCCTCGACTTCCCGCTGCAACAGCCCGTAATCGCCGCACGCGCAGCACGCAAGCCAGATCGCCTTCATCACTCGTCGCCTCCGCTCTTTTTGCCGCGCGCCGTGGCGGGAATCGTCAAGCTGACCGTTCCCTTGCCCGAGGCTCCCAGCAGTTCCTTGACGTCTTCGGGGTCAGCCGCCAGCGTCACCCATTCGATCTTGCCCTCGCGCGTGGAACCGGAATCCTCACTGGTATCGATCACGTACGCGCCGCACAGCCGATCGGTTACGCCGTCTTTTTGCACGTACACGTCCACGTAGCTGCCCACGCCCGCAGCACCGCCGACCGAGTGCTCGGCATCGACCGCCACCGAAACGGCGACCTTGCCCTTAGGCACCTCGAGCATGTGGCTCTCGGCCTTGGTGTAGACATTGCAGATCACGGCGTTTTTGGGAATACGCGAAGTCGTCACGTCGCCGCGCACCTGGCGTAGCTCGGTCGCCGCGTCACGCGGCAGCAGACTCGTCAGCCACTCCTGGGTTATGACATTGGTCTCATCGAGGGTCTCACCCACATCGATATCGCGCGCCGCGACGCATACCTCGACGCGATCGCCACCGTACTTGGCCAAGGTCTCAGCCTGGACCTGTTCGGCTTGCGAGCGGATCGACGAGCCGTAAACCATGCAGAGCAGAGCAGCGAGCACGCCCGCGACCAAACTGATGGCGATGCGCTTGCTCTTGTTCACGGCCGCTCCTCTCATGGCAGTGCCGGGCGAATGCCCGTACCACCATTGTCTGGGCGGCCAGAGTGCAAAGCGGCGCAATCGCAATCTTGGTTTTCGATGTCAAACCAATCGCTGACCAAAAGCTGACCAGCCCGTCAAGCTCGTGGCAAGGTTTTGGTCAGCACGTCAGCAAACTGCATGTTTCGAGGCTTTTCCGCAGCAAAAAAGCCGCCTCCCGAACAGTTGGGAGACGGCTGTCATAGGAAAAATCAATTACAGATGGACATCGGGATCGAGCATTTGAGCGCTCACGCGCATGGATGACGCCAGGTTTTGGAACGTTTCCAGACGCAGGCTGTCGATCTGCCCGGCGTCCTCGGCCTCGCGAACGGCGCAACCCGGCTCATGGACATGCGTGCAATCGCCAAACCGGCACGCACGCGATGCCTCGACAATCTCGGGAAAGGCGCGCGCCAGACCCCGCTCGTGACCCACGAGCGGTAGGCTGCGCAGGCCCGGGGCATCGGCGATCACGCCGGCGTCGCCCGGCAGCGTCACCATCACGCGCGCGACGGTAGTGTGACGGCCCTGGTCGTCGCGTTCGCGCACACCGCCGGTCGCCAACGTATCGTGGCCCAGCAGCGCATTGAGCAGCGTCGACTTGCCGGCACCCGACTCGCCCAGAATCATGGCGCAGCTCCCGGCAGGCACGCAGGCACGGACCTCGTCCAGGCCGCGGCCCTCGGCAGAGGACGTCACGATCACGCGCACGTCCGGACCCACCAGGCGGCGCACGCGGTCCAGATCGCGCTCGAGCTCCTCGGCATCGCAGCGGTCGGCCTTGGTGAGCACCACCACCGGCTCGGCATCGCAATCGAGCGCCAACACCAGTGAGCGCGCCACGCGATCGAGCAGCACCTCGCCGGCGCCGAGCGCCTGCACGATCAGCACGCTGTCAACGTTGGAGCAGAGCACTTGGCGCTCACCGCGGGCACGGCCACGCCAACGCTCAAAGCTCGTACGGCGCGGCAGCACGCACTCAATCACGCCCATATCGTGCCCGGGAGCGCGGCGCACCGCCACACGGTCGCCCACGGCAGGCAGCAGGACCTCGTCCTCGCCGCGCGACTTGGCAAACCCCACGGCATGCTCGGCACGAAACGTGTCATCGGCAGTCGCCACCAGCGGAAACCCGCGGTCCAGGCGCACCACGGCGCCCAACTGCATCTGCTCGGGTTCCTCGGCTTGCGCGCAAAAATCATCGAAGGCTGCCCGTTGGGCGGCATCAACCGGCAGATCGTCAAACGCCGGAACATCCTGCAACGCATCGAGCCCCGGTACGCTCGTCAACAACTCCTCGGCAGACGCGGGGGCTTCGGTCGCAAGCTTCCGACGACGGTCACGCTTAGCCCGCGCCCCCGTCGTCTTTTTCTTCGCTTTAGCCTTAGCCTTGCCCACAAGCGCCTCCCAGCACCATAAATCACAACTGAGCAGGTATTTTCCCACAAAAAAGAGTCGGTCGAGCAAATGCTCGACCGACTCACACACTTTCCCTCAGCCTTTATCATCCACACGGGAGAAAAGTCAGCAACGTCACCGCAGGGCCCGCCCCCCGAGAGGGGTTTCCAAAGGGCACATCCCGCAGCCGCAACGCGGCGAGGACGTGCCCGTGGAAACCCCGCAGGCGGGCGGGCCCGGACAGGTACGTTACTCTTTCTCCACCGCGCGCATGATCGCCTTGTAGATCTCCATCAGCGGGATGATCAGGAAGGCCAGGCCCAGGGCAGCGACAACGCCCTTGAGCTCAAGCGTCACGGGGCCAAAGAACATCTCGGCAAGCGTCGGCTGCACGGTCACGATCACCGTCAGCACCAGTGCCAGCGCGGCGGAAGCCCACAGCCACTTGTTCTGCTTCTTCATGGTGAACAGCGACGCACGACGGCTGCGCATATTGAAGCAGTGGAAAATCTCGACCATGTTGAGCGTGATGAACGCCATCATCACGCCTTCCTCGTCGGCATTGCCGGCGATCATATCGGCGATGTGGATGTAGCCCATGTCAAAGTACACGCCCACAAAGAAGCTCGCCAGCACCAGCGCGGTGATGATTAGGCCCTGGACCACGCAGTCCAGACCCATATGTCCGGCAAAGACACCGTCCTTGGCGTTGCGCGGCTTGCGCTTCATGATGTCGCCCTCGGCATCCTCCATGCCCAGCGCAAGCGCGGGGAAGCAGTCGGTGACCAGGTTCACCCACAGCAGCTGCACCGGCTGGAAGATGGTAAAGCCGATGAGCGTGGCGATAAACACCGAGAACACCTCGGCAAGGTTGGCCGAAAGCAGGAACTGGATGACCTTGCGGATGTTGTCGTAGATGCGACGACCCTCTTCGCAGGCGCCGATGATGGTAGCGAAGTTGTCATCGGCAAGTACCATGTCGGCGACGTTCTTGGTGACGTCGGTACCGGTGATGCCCATACCAACGCCAATGTCGGCGCGCTTGATGGACGGGGCGTCGTTGACGCCATCGCCCGTCATGGCCACGATCTGGTCGCGCGACTTCCAAGCCTCGACGATGCGTGTCTTGTGCTCGGGTTGGACGCGGGCGTACACGCCGTAGTCCTCGATGTGCGCGTCGAGCTCCTCGTCGCTCATGCGATCGAGGTCGGCACCGGTGATGGCATGGCTGCGATCGGTGACGATGCCCAGCTGCTTGGCGATGGCCACGGCGGTGTCGATGTGGTCGCCCGTGATCATGACGGTGCGAATGCCAGCGTCGTGGGCCTCGCGGATGGCTTCGGCGACCTCGGGGCGGACCGGGTCGATCATGCCGGACAGGCCGCAGAAGACCAGGTCGTGCTCGAGCGCAGCGGGGCTGCAGTCGCTCGGGACCTCGGTGTAGGTGCGGCTTGCCAGCGCCAGCACGCGCAGAGCCTCGTCGGCCATGGCCTTGTTGGCGGCCACGAGCTCGGCGCGACGCTCCTCGGTCAGCGGGACGACCTTTTCGCCCTCGTAGATATGGGTGCACAGGCCGATCACCACGTCGGGCGCGCCCTTGGTGTACTGCTCGTACTCGCCATCCAAGGTCTCGACGATCACGGACATCATCTTGCGGCCCGAGTCGAACGGGGCCTCGCCCACGCGCGGATGCTCGGCAGTCAGGCCGGTGAGGCCAGCCTTGCCGGCGTCGTTGACGAGCGCGCACTCGGTCGGCTCGCCCACGGCCTCGCCCAGCTCCTCGTCCCACTGAGCATCGGAGCACAGCGCCATGCCGGCCAGGAACTTCTCCTTGGGCGCAGCGAGCTCGTGCTTGACGACGGTCATCTTGTTCTGGGTAAGGGTACCGGTCTTGTCGGAGCAGATGGTCTGTGTGCAGCCAAGGGTCTCGACAGCAGAGAGCTTGCGGATAATCGCCTGGCGCTTGGCCATCTTGGTCACGCCAAGCGAAAGGACGATGGTCACGACGGCAACAAGGCCCTCGGGGATGGCGGCGACGGCGAGCGAGACGGCAACCATAAAGGTGTCGAGCAGGGCAGTCGGATCGGTAAGGACGTTGCCCACGCCGTGGCGGAGGATGTCAACGCCAAAGATGACGACGCAGATGACGATCACCATGATGGTGAGGATGCGGCTGAGCTCGGCGAGCTTCACCTGCAGCGGCGTGAGCTCTTCCTTGGCCTCGGCCAGGGCGCCGGCGATCTTGCCCATCTCGGTGTTCATGCCGGTGCCGACCACGACGGCGCGACCACGGCCGTACACGACGGTGGAGCCCATATAGCACATGTTCTTACGGTCGCCGAGCGGCACGTCGTCGGTGCCGGCGGCGAGCTCGATCACGTTGGCATGCTTCTCGACGGGCACGGACTCGCCGGTGAGCGCGGCCTCTTCGATCTTCATCGTGGCGCTCTCGAGCACGCGGCAGTCGGCCGGAACGGAGTCGCCCGCCTCGAGCATGATCACGTCGCCGGGCACGAGCTCGGCGCTCGGCAGGTGCACGAGCTTGCCGTCGCGCAGCACCTTGGACTGCGCCGCACTCATCTCCTGCAGGGCCTCGAGGGCCTCCTCGCTCTTGGCTTCCTGGACCACGCCCAGCACCGAGTTGACGATAACGACGAACATGATGATGGCAACATCGGCAAAGTCGGGCTCGCCCTTGACCATGCCCGTGAGCGCACTGATGACGGCGGCAACGATCAGCATGATGACCATGGGGTCGGCCATCTGCTCAAAGAAACGCTTCCACAGCGGCGTCTTCTCGGCTTCCTCGAGCTTGTTAGGGCCTGTCTTGGCGAGGCGCGAAGACGCCTCGTCGTTGCTCAGGCCGAGGTTCCCATCGACACCTTGGTCGCTGAGCACCTCCGCCGCGGCGGACAGGTATTCCTTTTGCATATAGAGTCCCCTCCTGGGATTCGGGCCACTCAGCAGATTGATGCCCGATCATAATTCCCAGGAGAAGGGCAAGGGCTCATCAAGGCTGCCGTGCTGAGCGGCAGTTGATAGTGGAGCTATGGTACCCCAAAGCGACGCGTCTAGCCAAAACAATCGGTTTGGAAATATGGTCCGCACGCAACGGTGCAGACCGTGTGATGCTCAACATTGGTAAAACGTTTTTTCTTCGGCACATCGCCAAACTGACATATCTCCCAGATAGCAGCGGTTGGAGTGGTTGGTAAAGATTTTTCATATACCGTTTTTCCCGCAAAAAATGAACTTCCATTTCGGCATACGGTCGATTTTTTGGGGTATTCGGTCGGCATTTCGTTATAATCAACACGGTTTTATTTCTTATGGTTTATCTATCAGCGCAAGACGATGTCAGATGGAGGTCTGAATGTACAAGCGCACTAAGATTGTATGCACCATGGGTCCCGCCTGCGATAGCGACGAGACCATCCGCGAGATGATCAAGGCGGGCATGAACGTCGCCCGTTTTAACTTCTCGCACGGCTCCTACGACGAGCACCACGGTCGCATCGAGCGCGTCCGCCGTATTTCCAAGGAGCTCGGTCTGCCCGTCGGCATCCTGCTCGACACCAAGGGCCCCGAGGTCCGCACCGGCCTTCTGGTCGACGGCAAGAAGGTTGCCGTCAAGACCGGCGATAAGATCGTCGTCACCGCTCAGCCCACGTCCGAGGATTTCCACGGCACCGCTGAGCACATCTCCCTCGACTACCTGGCTCTGCCTTCCGAGGTCGAGAAGGGCTCCCTCATCCTGATCGATGACGGCCTGGTTGCCCTCGAGGTCGAGTCCGTCAGTGGCCAGGACATGACCTGTGTCGTTAAGAACGACGGCCTGATCGGCGAGCGCAAGGGCGTCAACATGCCCAACGTCAACATCTCGCTGCCCGCCATCACCGAGCGCGATCGTCAGGACATCCTCTTTGGCCTGACCGAGAACATCGACTACATCGCCGCTTCCTTCATCCGTGACGGCGAGTCCGTCCGTGGCATCCGCAAGCTTTGCCGCGAGAACGGCGGCGAGCACGTGACGATCTTCCCGAAGATCGAGTGCGCCCTGGGCGTCGAGAACTTCGACGAGATCCTCGAGGCTTCCGACGGCATCATGGTCGCCCGTGGCGACCTGGGTATCGAGATCAAGCCCGAGCTCGTTCCGCACATCCAGAAGGAGATCATCGCCAAGTGCAACGCGGCCTACAAGCCCGTTATCACCGCTACGCAGATGCTCGACTCCATGCAGCAGAACCCGCGCCCGACGCGCGCCGAGGTTGCCGACGTTGCTAACGCCATCTACGACGGCACCGACGCCGTTATGCTCTCTGGCGAGTCCGCTGCCGGTAAGTACCCGGTCGAGGCCGTTAAGATGCAGGCCAGCATTGCTCTCGAGACCGAGAAGTACCTCCCGGCCCACGCTCCGCTCGAGGTTCCGGCCGACGCTCACGGCACCCGCGTCGTCAACAACGTTGTGGGTATGTCCGCTGTGAACATGGCCACCACCGTTGGCGCCAAGTGCATCACCGTGCCGACGACAACCGGTCGTACCGCACGCCTGATCTCGCACTTCCGTCCCAACATGCCGATCTGCGCGTTCTCCCGCCACGAGTGGGCCGTCCAGCAGATGATCATGTACTGGGGCGTTATCCCGCACCAGGCCGAGATTACCCAGGGCACCGTCAACGGCACGATCGTCAAGGCGATCGAGACCGCTAAGGAGCTCGGCTACGTCGAGGCTGGCGATTTGACCGTCGCTACCGCCGGCGATCCCCGCATGAGCGTCCAGCTCGAGGACAAGGTCTCCTCGACCAACGTCGCTTACGTCGCTCAGGTCCGCTAAATCGTACTTGCAAGCAGATTTGCATTGCAAAGGGCCCGGAAGGCATTGCCTTCCGGGCCCTTTTTCTGTGTCAATGCCGGCACACGGCAAAACACGCACCCATTTCTTTACCAAAAGCGCGAAATCCACCTTTCGAGGCCCAAAAATAAAGTCCCAAGCGCTAAAAGTGTTCGCCCGATGGCGAAACCACACCTTACCCGACGCTGCTAAATCGTTTTAGCAAGAGCCAGATCGACCGCGTTTTCGGAAGTATGCGGCAAATTCTGAGACCTCCGAGCACACCCCGTTTTTTCGCAACAAAATGCCTGATAAACTGGCCTCAAAAGCCAGGTCTGCTCACAGGGTTCAGATTTTGCCGCATACTTCCGAATTGACGCTGGCATCGCACGGTCCAAAAGCACATTTCGACCAGGAGGATATCATGGACCTGACGCTATGCGGTCAATCCGCTTTTTACTATCACCGTATCCCGCCGCAGGTATTAGGGCTTTACCCCGCCATTAGCCTTGGCAATATGGATCGCAGATGTTGCGGCCTCGGAAGTCATGCAGTTGTAAAAGACCTGCTTCACGCACCGCTTCACAGGCTTGTATTCACTCGAGTACAATCCGGGTCGCGAAGCCTGTTTAAATCGCACCTCCTGACCCAAGAGCCGCCTCCCGGGTCGTTTAGGCAAACTGAACATGGATTTGATGTCACGTCGCCCGAGTTTACGTTGCTCAGCCTTGCCACGCAGGTCTCACGCAACCAGTTACTCATGGCTTGCTACGAGATGTGCGGCTCCTTTGCAGTGTTTACGCCCTGCGAGCGAACGCAACAACAACTCGATGAAGCCATTTCGCTTAAGCTCATTCCACCCAACTGCGGTTGGGAGCGTGTTGTCGACACCAAGGGCAATGACACCAATTTGTGGAAGCGCCCGCCGCTCCTCAGCGCGGCGGATATCGCCGCGTTCGCCAAGCAGGCTGCAGGCCTGCGCGGCGTTAAACAACTGCGCTGGGCGGCCGAGCACATGACGGGGCAGACCGCCTCGCCCTTCGAAGTACAGACCTCCATACTTGTCTCGCTCCCCCGCAACGAGGGCGGCATGGGTATCAACATCGCAAACAACGTGCGCATCCCACTCAGCGACGCCGCGCGCTCACTGTATGACAAAACCTGCTGCTACGCCGATATCCTCATCGAGAGCAACACCGACAGCATGGGCGTCATCCTGGAATGCCAAGGCCGCTCCGCCCACGATGGCGAAGCCGCAAGTCTCTCCGATGCCGAGCGCACCACCGCCCTCACAAGCATGGGCTATGACGTTATCCAGATAACCTATGAGCAAATCAAAGACACGAAGAGCTTTAACAACATCGCCGAACTCATCCATAAAAAGGCAGGGCTCCCCTACATCCCAAAGACCGATCAGGAACGCACCACCGAAGATGCCCTGCGGCGGGAGCTATTGGTCGATTGGGATGAGCTGTTCGCCGTCAAGCCGGCCAGCTAGCAGCTAGTGATCAGAGGGACTGCGGGGACGTCAGAAGCGGCAACGCGAGTCGCAAAGCCCACCTCGGTCAGCTCGATGACCTCGGTAAACGTTGCATCGAAAAACTCCTCAGTTAGCAGGCGGTATGGCGGATGATCGGGCTCACCGGGGTTTTCGCGCACAATCTCGTGCATAACGCCGATGGTCTTGAGCACATACTCCTTATGGATGGGATACTGCCCAAAACGCATCGCCGCAGTATACAGACGATCGGTCGCACGCGGGATGGAAACAATGCCGAGCGTCTTACCAAACCAGTCAAAGTCACCTTGCTTTTTAATGCGGAATTCCTCGCACGGCTTGCCGCCGTGCGCCTCCAGGTACTGATTCACGCGCGTATTCCATACGGTATCGGCCACCAGATGCGACCAGACGCCCAGCGTTAAATCGAGCAACGACTGCGCCACATCTTCGGACGCAAGCGAGAACTCACAGGCGCCGGGACCGACAACCGGCTCGGCATCCCTGTAGCGCTGGGGATAGTGCACGCGATTCAGTCGCTCGCGTTCCTCGATAATCGAGGTCGCCGCGGCCGGCGCACCGGTGGGCGAACTTTTAAGCAACGGTGCCACATAGGTATCCCAGAACTCATGCTCACGAGGCTTAGGGATAGGCTCGGGCTTGGCAAAGTGCGTAATGCGATACGGAATGGGATCAGCGATACCAGGGACCATATAGCCCACGAAGATATCCGGAACCACGCAGCCAAACAAAAAGGCATTGCGGTCGCGCACGCTATTGGCAAGCGCGCCGGTGCACTCCAGCAAACGCTCCGTCTGAGCGATATGAATGTTCCAGCTTGGCATAGCCACCCCCATAAAAACCTGGATAACTATACCATCACGGCAAAGCCGCGCGGGCCGCTACGCACGCTCTACGCAGCAACTATTCCGCAGCGCCGCTCTCGGTTCCATACGAAGACACCGGCGCCTCGACCACATGGTGATATCGATCGATATAGATGGCGCGGGCACCCAGGCGTCGTACCAAATCCTGATGGTGCGTGCTCATCAAGACCGTCTTACCGGCAGCAACATAGGCCAGTAGAAAGTTGACCACGATGTCGCACGAGTCCTCGTCAAGTCCGTTGGTAGGCTCGTCGAGCACCAGGATATCGGGGTTCATCGACACGACGGCAGCCAGCGCCACGCGCTTCTTTTGCCCGCCCGAGAGCTGATAGGGCGAGGCATCGACCAGATCGGCAACCTGGAACAGCTCCATGGCATCGCGCACGCGGCGCTCGAGCTCGTCTGCCGGCAGCCCCATCTGCGCGGGACCAAAAGCAACTTCCTCGCCCACCGTAGCGCAGAACAGCTGGGCGTCGGCATTTTGAAACACAAAACCTACGCGCTGATGAAAACGCTGAGCGGCCGCGGAATCCTTTAGAAACGCCGCGTCGATCGCGTGCCCGTCAAACAGGTATGCCCCTGCGTCCGCGAGTTCAAGGCCGTTAATAAGGCGCATAATCGTCGTCTTACCGCAGCCGTTGGGACCGAGCAGGGCAACGAGTTCACCACGATCGACCTGCAGCGACACACCATCGACCACCGTATGACCCGCATAGGAAAACACCACGTCGCGAAACTCGATGAGCGGCGTGATCTCGGCGCCGGCAGCACCGCTCGCACCCATCGCGTTATTCGTATCGTTTGCCAAAACGCCGCCCTTCCCTACTCACATCGACAGTTCGACCGTCCGCGCTACAACACCGCGCACAACACGACGAGCAACGCCACAACGGCCGCGTAAACGGCATCGTGCCAGCCAAACCCGGCGCGCGCGGGCGCCGGATACGCACCGGCAAAGCCGCGACAAAGCATAGCCTCGTCCATCGCGCGGCTGCATTCCATCGCCTTGATAAACGTCATGCCCATGATACCCGCCAGCGAGTCGGTGCGCGAAAAACCCGCAGGCGCGGATCCGACGCTGCGCAGCATGACCGATTCGCACAGATCGTGCGCCGTGAGTCCCAGCACCTCGATATGCTTGAGCGCCATATCAAGCGTAAAGATAACTTCGTCGGGCAGATGCAGCATCTTGAGCGCCGCCGACATGCGGCTCCAGGTAAGCGTCCACGAAACGCCCAGTACCAGCGACACATTAATGAAGGTCTTGAGCGCGATCTTGAGCATGGCGCCCGTGGCAGAAGCGCCCAGCAGCAGAGCAGGCAGCGCCAGAACCACTGCGAGTCCCGCGGCGCCGAGCGCCGGCACAAAGGTCGCGCGCAGCCCGCGTACAGGGCGCACGGCAACGAGCACCAGCGCGATAGCCGCCATCAACATGAGATACAGCGGGCTTTGCGTCAGACACACGCACAGGACGCAAACGAACATCCCCACCAGGCGCACCGGAGCCGAAACGCAAGAAAGGGCGCGGTCGACCATCGACCCGCCCTCGTGCGCACCTCCACCCAGGCGAACCCGCTCAAGCAGGCTCGCCAGGTGCAGGACATTCTTTTGCATCACACGATGCCGAGCCCCCACGGGCTCATATCGCTCCTCGGCCGCAAGCCAGCTAGGCAGCTCGGCTATTGCCATGAGCACCGCTTTCCTTGACCGTCAGCGAGACCAGGCGGAATGCGATGGTAAGCACCGCCACGCCAATCACGCCCGAAAGGATATACATCGCGGCCTGGCCGGCAAAGCCAAGGCCCTGCTCCTCGGAATAGACCTGCAGGTAGTCGCCCGTGGGCAGCGCATCGGCAAAGGTCGGAGCATCGAGGCCGACCGAAGCCTGCAGACTGTCGTCACCAGCCTCCTGAACGGCGGTCGCGGCGCCCTCAGCGTCCCACTCGCCCCAGGCGTCACCCGTGGCCAAAAGGCCCAGCGGCGTGGCCAATACAAGTACGGCGACCAGAATGAGCGTGGGGATTAGGGAAGTCTTCTTGGCGGTACCATCGGCGGCAAGCTGGCCATCGACGGCCTCGGGCCCGACGATAATGCTCGGCGCCGTCTTCTTAATGAAACCGTAGATGGCGGCCGTCGCCACGCCCTCGATCACGCCGGCAACCAGCATATGCGGAATCAACATAGCCGGAATAGCCACGGACAGTGGGAAGGGGCAGTACAGCGGCGCGCCCGAAACGTTGGTAAAGAGCATCGGCTGAATACCAAACTCGATTGCCGCGCACAGGGCCGCCAGGCACAGGCCGACCCAACCGCTCACGACGGCAGAAACCGAGGTGCCCCAGCTCTTGTCGTGCAGACGACTGTTGAGCGCACCGAACACGATAGCAGCGACAAACGGCAGCACAAAGGCCATGTTAAAGCAGTTGGCGCCAAACGACAGAACGCCGCCGTCGCCAAACAGCAGCGCCTGCAGCGCCAGCGCGACCGAAACCGCGATGGCAGCGGCCTCGGGACCCAGCAGCAGTGCGATGAGCGCACCGCCGACGGCGTGACCCGTGGTGCCGCCGGGCAGCGGCACGTTGAACATCATGAGCAAAAAGGAGAACGCGGCGCAGATGCCCAGAAAAGCCATGTGCTCGCGATCGAGCGTGGCGCGCACCTTCTTGATGCAGTGAACCCAAACGGGCACCATCGCCACCGCCATGACGGCATCGGTCTGCGGGGACAGATAATTATCTGGAATGTGCATGTATGCCTCCCGATTGTCGGCACGCAATCGCAGCGCCGTTTGAATCACCTTGATAGTGTTACGTATTGATAGATTCGTAACACGCCGCCGGCTATCATAGCAAACGGCGCACTGCCAACAAAGCAGTGCGCCGTTTTGCAATACATTCGTCACAGACGCAAGCGATCTTAGCCGCGGACCTCGCCGTTTACGCCCTTGCACACCTTGGTGACGATCTTCTGGTGCGCCTTCTCGACCTCTTCGCTGGTGAGCGTGTGATCGTCGGAGCGATAAGTAAGCGCAAAGGCCATGGACTTCTTGCCCTTGCCAATGCGGACCGGATCGCGGTAGACATCGAACAGGCGCACGCCCTCGAGCAGCTTGCCGCCGGCACTGGTAATACGGCGCTCGAGGTCCTCGCAGGTCACGGAGTTGTCGACCACGATTGCAAGGTCGTGCTCAACAGCCGGGTACTGCGAGAACTCACGGTAGTTCTCCTGGTTGCGGGCACCCTTGATCAGCTTGTCCAGATCGAGCTCAAAGGCAACGACGACCTCATCTATGCCGCAGGCCTCGCGCGCCTCGGGGTGAATCTCGCCGACCCAGCCCAGCACGGTACCGCCAGACAGAACCTCGGCCGCACGGCCCGGCTGCAAGAAGGCGTAGCCCTCGCCCTCGGCGGGACGGAAGCGCACCTTCTCGATGCGCAGCTGAGCGAGCAACTCCTCGACGATGCCCTTGCCAAAGAAGAAACGCAGCTTGCGGTACTTCATGTTCCAGGACTGCTCGCTCCACTGGCCCGAGAGCACACCCGCGACGGACTTGGTCTCCTTGGGCAGGCTGGCGTTCTCGCGGCCGTGGAACAGGCTGCCGACCTCGTACAGGTGCACGTTGGGCGTGCCGTGGGCCTCGTTGTAGGCCACAGACTGCAGTAGACCCGGCAGCAGCGAGCGGCGCATCTCGGTCTGCTCGGCCACCAGCGGGTTCATGAGCATCACGGGGCAGCCGCGACCCTCGGTAGACATACCGATCTTCTCCAGGTCGCCCGGGGCGGCAAAGCCAAAAGTCGTGGTCTCGTTGAGGCCGCAGGCGCGCAGGATCTCGCCAACCTTGCGGGTGAGCTTCTGCTCGCGGGTCAGGCCACCGATGTGGTTCTTGGCAGCCGGGATGGTCGCCGTCACGCGGCCCATGCCCCACAGGCGCAGGACCTCCTCGATCAGATCGATCTCGCGCGGCAGGTCAGGGCGGAAGCTCGGCGGGGTAACCATAAAGTCCTCGCCGTCGCGCTCGACGGTGCAGCCCAGGCGGGTGAGCGAGCGCTCGATAAAGTCGGGCTCGATGTCGGCGCCGCAGATGGCGTGCACGCGGGCCAGGCGCAGCTTAATGCTGTCGATGGTCTTGGGCGCGGGGAAAACGTCGACGTAGCCGGAAGCAACCTCGCCGCCGGCGATCTCCTCGATGAGCGCGCAGGTAACGTTGGCGACATCCACGCAGCCGGTCTCGTCGACCTGGCGCTCAAAGCGGATGGAGGCATCGGAGATCAGCGACAGATCGCGGCTGGTGTGCGAGGTGCGGCCGGCGTTGAAGCAGGCGCTCTCGACCATCACGTCGACGGTGTCGTCCTCGATCTCGGAATCCATGCCGCCCATAACGCCGGCCAGCGCCACGGGACGCTCGCCGTCGGTGATGAGGCCCATGCCGGCGTCGAGCGTGCGCTCCTCGCCGTCGAGGGTCGTGAACTTCTCGTCCTGCCGGGCGGCGCGAACCACCACGCGGCGATGGCCCTCGCGCTCGGCAAAGGTTGACAGGTCAAAGGCGTGCAGCGGCTGACCGGTGAGCATCATCACGTAGTTGGTGATGTCGACGATGTTGTTGTGCGGACGCACGCCCAGGGCGTTGAGGCGCTTGACCATCCAGTCGGGCGACGGGCCGACCTTCACGTTGCGCACGATGCGGGCGACATAGCGGTCGCACAGGCCCTCGTCGGCAATCTCGACCGAAAGCTCGTCGTCGGTCGCGCGGCCGGTCTCGGCCTTGATGGCGGGCAGCTCAACGTGAAAATCGCGGTCGAAGATGGCACCGGTCTCGCGGGCCATGCCGATCATGGACAGGCAGTCGGGGCGGTTGGGCGTGATCTCGCAGTCGAGCACGGTATCGCTCGAGCCCACATACTCGGCAAACGGCATGCCGCAGGGCGTATCCTCAGGCAGAATCATGATGCCGGAGTGGTCGCCGCCCAGACCGAGCTCGCGCGCAGAGCAGTTCATGCCCATGGACACGACGCCGCGGAGCTTGCTCTTCTTGATCTTGACGTCGCCGGGCAGAACTGCGCCGATCATGGCCGTGACGATGTGGTCGCCGGCCTCGAAGTTCTGCGCGCCGCAGACAATCTGCAGCGGGGCGGGGTTGCCGTCGGCGTCGAGGTTCTTGTCACCCACGTCGACCGAGCACACATACATATGGTCGCTATCGGGGTGCGGGGTCTTGGTGAGCACCTTGGCGGTCACCACGTGGTCGAAGGACTCGCCCACGGTGTCAATCGCCTCAACCTCGGTGCCGGTGCGGATATACTCGTCCGAAAGGGTCTTAGGATCTTCCGGAATATCGATCATGGTCTTGAGCCAGTCGTAAGAAACGCGCATGTAGCTCTCCTAGTTCTTAATCTCCGCATAGGGAGGAATATCAAATGAAGACGTTCGCCTTAGGGTTGTCCAGGTGCCCCAGGTTGGCGTGAAAGAGGAGCGACGCGTACTAAAGGTACGCGAGCGACGGTTTGAACGCCAAGATGGGGTGCCTGGGCAAGCCTAAAATTGGTTCAGGAAACGCATATCGCCTGTCATGAGAGTTCTGAGGTCGGGCAGGTCGTAGCGCAGGGCCGCGACACGCTCGGCGCCAATGCCAAAGGCAAAGCCGGTGTACTTCTCGGGGTCGATGCCGCAGTTGATGAGCACGTTGGGATCGACCATGCCGCAGCCCAGGATCTCGATCCAGCCGCTGTGCTTGCAGAAGTTGCAGCCCTTGCCGCCGCACACGCGGCAGCTCACGTCCACCTCGCAGGAAGGCTCGGTGAAGGGGAAGAAGTGCGGGCGGTAGCGCGTCTTGCGGTCCTCGCCAAACATGCACTTAACAAAGTAGTCGAGCGTGCCCTTGAGGTCGCCAAAGGTGATGTCCTCGTCGACGACCAGGCCCTCGATCTGGTTGAACTGCGGCAGGTGGCAGGCGTCGGCCGTGTCGGGACGATAGACGGTGCCCGGGCAGATCATGTAGATGGGCGGCTTTTGCGACTCCATGGTGTGGATCTGCACGCCCGAGGTCTGGGTGCGCAGCAGTACGTCGGACTCGCCATGGGCGTGAGCCTCGGGGTGCGCGACGCTGCCGGGGTTGTTGTCGACCACGTAGAAGGTATCGCGGGCCGAGCGGCTCGGGTGATCCATGGGCGCGTTGAGCGCGGTGAAGTTGTAGTAGGAGGTATCGACCATGGGGCCGGACTCGACGGTGTAGCCGATGCCGCAGAAGATGTCCTCGGCCTCCTCGATGATCTGCTTGATCAGGTGCTGGTGACCGATTTGCGGACGGATGCCCGGCAGCGTAATGTCGACGGCCTCGTGCTCGAGTGCGTGCTTGAGGGCGGCGGCCTTCATCTCGGTGGTGCGCTCGTCGAGCATGCCCTCGATCAGCTGGCGCATCTCGTTGGCGCGCTTGCCCATGACGGGACGATCCTCGGGGGCGAGCTTGCCCATCATACGCATCAGGCCGGTGATGCGGCCCTTGCGGCCGAGCAGCTCAACGCGCGCAGCCTCGAGCTTTGCGGCGTCGTCGGCGCCTGCGACGAGCTCCTTGGCCTCTTCCTCGAGTTTGACCAGATCATCAATCAGACTCATGTCTTCCCTTTCGTCTCTCGCGTATCCGCGCTCCGGGACGGCTGATGCCGCCCGATGCTGCGGATACGCGGCCCGGTTCGGTAACAAAAAAAACCGCCCTCGGGCATGTGCATTGCCCAAGGACGGTTAAATTCCGCGGTACCACCTTGTTTGACCCGGCGGATGTCTGGCCCGCCGCGCCCACTCTGCGCCTCTTGTCGCGAGGCTCACGGCTTCCCTACTGGGGCTTTGCTGCCACTGGCCGCGCGCCCGTTGAGGTCGCTGCTCGGGAGTGAACGCTTGGCCCTTGCCACCGCAGGAAGGCTTGCAGCCCATGACCTTCCCTCTCTTGCCGGCGACGCGGCGGGCAAAACCCTCTCCGTCAACGCATTGGGCTATAGGATAGCACATTTCGCGAGCGCATCGCCGCGTTCCGTTTTGTTCGCGCTGGGTATAAGGCAGGTAACTGTGCAAACTGGCCGCGCACCCGCCTGCGGCGCTCGGCCTGCGAGATTAAGGATACGGTATGGGAAAGAAACTCGATAAGAAGGCCAAGCCCGCAGCGGGCAAGACGCCTAAAGGCATGAAGGTCGACAAGGCCGTCAAAAAGTTCCGCAAACTCGAAGGCAAGCTGTGGACTCGCGAGTACCTGCTCAAGATTGCCGAGTTCGATGGAGCGACGATTGCTCCCGCCAACGGCGCTGCCGCCCGTGCCGACGCCATGGGTACGCTTGCCGGCGAGCATCACAAGCTGCTGACCAGCGAGAAATCCGTTGAGCTCGTACGCTCGTTAGCGCGCGAGACGGTTGCAGGCGGACATGTAGACGACCCGCAGCTGCTCGACGAGATCCGCGTGCTCGGCCGCGACCAGCGCGAAGCGAGCGTTGTCCCTACCGAGGAGGCCGAGGCCTGGACCAGGCTCACCTGCGAGGCCGACGCCGTGTGGCACAAGGCCAAGACGGCCAATGACTGGGCGAGCTTTGAGCCCTATGTGGACAAGATTGTGGGCCAGCTCAAGCATCAGGCCGAGCTTATGGACCCCAAGCGCGACCCATACGACGTTTGGCTCGACCAGTACGAGCGCGGCCTTTCCGCCAAGAGCTTCGATGCGTTTTGTGACGAGGTCAAGGCCACGGTCGTGCCGCTCGTGCACGCCATCGGCGAGCGCGGCCAGCAGCCGGCTGCCGACTTTTCGCACGCCCGCGTGCCCGAGGCCGCCCAGCGTGCCATGAGTTTCGACCTTATGAAGCTTGTCGGCCTGAATCTGGACGACACCACGCTTGCCTTTACCGAGCACCCGTTTAGCGAGGGTTTTGCCGTGGGTGACGCGCGCATCGCGACGCACATCTACGAGGACGATTGTATCTCCAATGTCTACAGCATCATCCACGAGGCGGGACACGCCATGTACGAGCTGGGCGTGAACCCCGCCTATGCGCGCACGTGCCTGGAGGGCGGCACCTCTATGGGCATCCACGAGAGCCAAAGCCGATTCTTCGAGAACACCGTGGGCCGCAGCCGCGCCTTTATGGGGCCGCTGCTCGAGGTACTGCGCCGCCACGCGCCCGAGGTCTATGGCAGCGTGGACGAAGACACGCTCTACCGCGCCGTGAACATCGCGCAGCCGTCGCTGGTCCGCACCGAGGCCGACGAGCTCACCTATCCGCTGCATATTATGGTGCGCTACGAGATCGAGCGCATGCTGTTTGCCGGCGAGGCCACGGCCAAGGACATCCCCGCGCTTTGGAACCGCTTCATGGATGAGTACCTGGGCATTCCCGTTCCCGACGACACGCACGGCTGCCTACAGGATACGCACTGGAGCGGCGGCTCGTTTGGCTACTTCCCCACCTATGCGCTGGGCAGCGCCTACGACGCCATGTTTGTGCCGGCCATGTGCCGCGACGGCGTCGACCTTACCGGTGCCTGCGCGAGCGGCGATCTGGCGCCCGTCCGTGCCTGGCTGGGCGAGCACATTTGGCAGTGGGGCCGCGCCAAGGACGCGCCGGAGCTCATCAAGGGCGCCTGTGGCATGGACTTTGACGCCCGTTACTACTGCAGCTACCTCCAAGACAAGTTCACCACGCTGTACCAGCTGTAAGGCATAACCGACACGCCAACGCAAAGGGGAGCGCCGCGGAATCAATTCGCAGCGCCCCCCCCTTCACTTAGTCATTGGGGACGCTCTTTAATGACTAGTCGTTTGGGACACTCTTCGCCAGCCAACAACCCGGCACTTGGGGACGTTCCTAAACTGCCGGCAGATAAGGAACGTCCCCAAGTGCCGGCAGAAAGGGAACGTCCCCAAGTGCTGGGTGACTGCTCCGGAGAGGCTGTGGTCAAAAAAGCAAAAATGAGTACTGTTGTCAAGTTGATAGCATTTATTTCGGGCTAAAACAGGGTCGCGGATGAGATTTAATCTCATCCGCGACCCTGTTTATTGGACATATGAGGAGCAACGTCTGTCGATATAACGCTCAGGCAATGCCGAAACGGCCTTTTGAGGCAAAATTTGCTGTTACTTATTTAGTGACAGTACTCATTTTTGCTTTTTTTAGCCACATCATTTTATAACCCCCTGTCAGACAGCCCAAAAGGCGCCCTATAGAGCCTCGAGTGCGTTGGCGATGCGCTTCATGGCGGCATCGGCGGATGCCTGGTCGGGGGCTTCGGCCAAAATGCGAATCACCGACTCGGTTCCGCTCTTGCGCACGAGCACGCGTCCCTCGCCCGCCAGCGATGCCTCGGCCTCGGCGATGGCGGCCTGCACACCCATGTTGCCCAGCGCGGCGTCCTTGTCCGCCACGTGCACGGCCACCTGCGCCTGCGGCAGCAGCTTGCACGGAGCCGTGAGCTGCGAGAGGGTCTCGCGCTCGGCGCGAATCACTTCCATCACGCGCAGCGAGGTCATAATGCCGTCGCCCGTGCGCTCGATATCGCCAAAGATCGTATGGCCCGTCTGCTCGCCGCCCAAGCTGTAGCCGCCCTCGCGCATCTTGGCATACACGTGACGGTCGCCCACGCCGCTGGTCACGGCACTTAGGCCGGCAAGCTCCAGCGACTTGACCAGGCCAAAGTTGCTGGCAATCGTCGGCACCACGGTACCGCCCGAAAGGCGACCGTGCTTGTTCAGATACACGCCACACACGTACAGGATCTGGTCGCCGTCTACCACGCGACCGCGCTCGTCCACGGCCAAGCAGCGATCGGCATCGCCGTCATAGGCAAAGCCCACGTCCAGGCCCTGCTCCACCACATGACGCTGCAGGCGCTCTATATGCGTGGAGCCGCAGTCGACGTTGATGTTAAAGCCATCGGGCGCGGCATTGAT
>CAJJSS010000004.1:0-94194 GCA_905194545.1 Coriobacteriaceae bacterium
CGATCGTCACGGCCACCGCGAGGACCGCGGTCCTCGTCCAGGCCCATGGCGACGAGCGGAGCGATAACCTTATCGAGGGCAGCCATCAGCTCGGTGGCCTCCTCGTAAGAAAGCTCGGGCAGGAGCTTCTCCTTCTTGTTGGCAAGCTCGACCAGGCCCTCGGCGGCATCCTCGGCAGCGAAGACGACGATCTTGCGCATATCGCCCTCGGCGTCGTCGATGCGGCCGACCAGATCGGCAGCCTCGGCCTCGGCCATCAGGCCATCGAGCTCACGAAGGCGCATGCCCAGCAGGTCGGACATCTCCTTCTGCTCCATCTTGGGCTTGAGGTCAAGCAGCTTGATGGCGCGCTCGATGTTCGCCATGCGCTCGGCCTTGGCCTCCTCCTCCTTGGAAATAGCAAAGCGACGGCTACGCAGCAGGCGGGCGGCCTTCTGCATCTTGTCCATCAGCTCTTCGTCATCGTAATCAACGGCGGCCTCGACAACCTCGGCCTCCTCCTCGGCGGAAACCTCGTCAGCAGCCTCAACCTCGGCAGCTTCGGTCTCCACGGTCTCGACTGCCTCGACCTCGGCAGCCATGGTCTCGTTCTCGGTCTCGTTCATGATCTCTTCGTTCTCGGACATGAGACTCCTTCTTGGCCCTCTCGGGCATCATCGCCCCATTCGCGGGGCCCGTCGCGCACTCTTTGCGCTTTAAACATTCATGCCTCTCGGCAAAACGTCCATTAGTTTATGGTGTCGTCCGCTAATCTAGCTGCAGAATCTATGTGCACACATTAATGCGACATGTGCGACTCGCGGCGAGCGTACACAACCGACACCGCGAAGCCAACCAGGGCAATCACGGCCGCCATGCGCACGGCGGCTGCAAATCCAATCGCCTGGGCAACGTCCGTCGCCACGCCGGCAGCACCGGCAGCCGCCGCAGAACTCGAGAGCAGGCCGATAAACAGCGACGGGCCAAACGATGCGGCAATCATGTTCCACGTGTTGAGCAATGCCGTTCCGTGAGGATGCTCAGCGGCGGGCAGCGTCTCCAAGCCGGCCGTTTGCGAGGGGCTCAGCACCAAACCGACTCCGGCATACACCACAACGGTCAGCGCCACGACGACGCCGATGTTCATGCTTGCCGCCGTCATCGAGATGGCAGTCTGCCCCACGGCAATCAGGGCAAAGCCGACCGGTAGCAGCGGCCATGCGCCATGGGCATCCATCACGCGTCCGCCCACAATCGAGGTCACGGCGTTGCAGGCAATTGCCGGCAAAATGAGCAGGCCCGCGACAAGCGCGGTCATGCCGTATGCGCCCTCAAAATAGAGCGGCAACAAAACGCTCATCGAGAACGTCGTCATCATCGACACCACCACAAGCAGACAGGCAGGCCAAAAACGAACGCTCGTCATGGGACGCACGTTGAGCACCGGATGGACGAGCTTGAGCTGACGGGCCGCAAACAGGCCGAGCAGCACAACCGCGGCGAAAAGCGTCACGATGCCGGCCATCACATTGGCCGAGAACTCGCCTACGGAATACACGAACGCCGTAATGCCGGCGGCGAGCAAAATAACCGACAGGATATCGAGCGAAACATCCAGGCGCTCTCCGACATTTCGAACGAGCTTTGCACCCGCCGCAGCGACCACAACACCGCCCACCAGCGGCACTAGGAACACCGCCCTCCAGCCAAACAACGTGCACATAAGACCACTGATCACAGGTCCAAACGCCGGCCCCAGCGTAATGCAGGCACCGCCCAAGCTCAGATACAGACCGAGCTTCTCGCGCGGAGCGCAAGATAGCACCACATTCATCATGAGCGGAAACAAGATGCCCGATCCCGCAGCCTGCAAAATGCGACTTGGCAGCAAAACGACAAACGACGGGGCGACCAGGCACAGGACTTCGCCGGCGACCATGCAGCCGCATGCAAAGAACAGCAGCTTGCGCGTCGAAAAGCGTCCGGACAGAAAGGCCATGATGGCCGTAAAGATCGACGTCACGATCATGTAGCCCGAAACAAGCCACTGCGCCGTGGTGGCACTCACCGAAAAGGCCGCCATAATGTCGCGCAGCGCCACGTTAATGATGTTCTCGTTAAACGCGGCAACAAAGGCTGCGATATACATGACGACGAGAAACGCCGAAGTGCCCGATGGCGTTGCCCTAACTTGTTGCTGAGATTTGTTCCCCATGCATTTCCTTCCTCTTGGAACGACCGTCGCATCGCCCCGGAGGAACCGTCCAGGGCGAGAATGAGCCCTAGACTTACGCCAAATGCCGCAACACGACGAATCTGGCAACATGGTCCAACGTCGAAAGATCGTAACGCGGACGCGCTGCTTTCCTTCCGCGCTATTATTGAAAGTCCACGAAAGCATGAGACATGAGGAGCCCGCCATGATTAAGCCCATCATGAAATCCGAGTTCTTTTTGCGTCTGCCTTCCGAAGACGCGGGACCCGACGATGCCGCGACCGGGCAGGACCTCCTGGATACGCTCCTTGAGCATGAGCACGAGTGCGTGGGGCTCGCCGCCAACATGATCGGCGTGCGCAAGCGCATCATCTGCGTAAAGGACGGCAACAGGACGCTGCTGATGTACAACCCTCAAATTCTTGAGCAGGTCAATGCCTATCAGACGAGCGAAGGATGCCTCTCGTTGATCGGCGAGCGCCCCTGTACCCGCTACCGTCGCATTAAGGTGGAGTATTTGGACGAGAACTTCGTCCACCGCATCAAAAACTTCTCGGGCTACACCGCCGAGATCATCCAACACGAAATCGACCACTGTTGCGGAATTGTTATATAGTTCCGCCGTTCTACCGAACGGCGGACCACTTGACGCTGCGCGAGCCGCATTCACGCCAATCTGACGTTCAGCTTCAAGGGCGCGACCAAAAGGTCAGCGCCCTTTCGCTTCACGTCACCTTGGCGCAAATGCGGCTCGCTCGCTGTCGTATGCCTATCCTGCGACGTCTCAACCCTCGCAGCGGAAGATATCCAATCCCCTACGCTTGACGGTAATGATCGAAGAAGTCGGCGAGGTCCTCGAGCGACTCTTTGAGCACTTCCATACGCGGCAGGTACACGATGCGGAAGTGGTCGGGCTCGGCCCAGTTAAAGCCGCCGCCGCGGGTGATCAGGATCTTCTTCTCGTGCAGCAGGTCAAGGGCGAACTGCTCGTCATCGGTAATGTTGAACTTCTTCACATCCATCTTGGGGAAGATATAGAACGCCGCACGCGGCTTGACCACCGAGATGCCGTCGATCTTGTTGAGCGCCTCATACACAAAGTTGCGCTGCTCGTAGACACGACCGCCGGGGCGGATGTAGTCGTTGACGGACTGATGGCCGCCGAGCGCCGTCTGGACGATCGACTGAGCCGGCACGTTGGAGCACAGGCGCATGTTCGAGAGCATGTTGATGCCCATAATAAAGTCGCTCATGCAGCGCTGGTTGCCCGAAAGCACCATCCAGCCAATACGATAGCCCGCGATCATGTGCGACTTGGACAGACCGCTAAAGGTGACGCAGGGCAGATCGGGAGCGAGCGAGGCAATCGAGACGTGCTCGTAGCCGTCCATGCACAGGCGGTCGTAGATCTCATCAGCAAAGATCATCAGCTGATGCCTGCGTGCAACCTCGACGATGCCCTCGAGCACCTCGCGCGGATAGACGGAACCCGTGGGGTTGTTGGGGTTGATGATGACGAGGGCTTTGGTCGCGCTCGTGATCTTGGACTCCATATCCTCCAGGTCGGGATACCAATCCGCCTGCTCATCGCACAGATAGTGCACGGGATGACCGCCGGCAAGGGTTGCGCACGCCGTCCAGAGCGGATAGTCGGGGCTGGGGATCAGAATCTCGTCGCCATTGTCGAGCAGCGCGTTCATCGAAAGCTGAATGAGCTCGGACACGCCGTTGCCCGTGTAGATATGCTCCATCTGAACGTTGGGCAAGCCCTTGATCTGCGAATACTGCATGATCGCCTTGCGCGCGGAGAACAGGCCACGCGAGTTGGAATAGCCTTCGCAGTCGGGCAGCTGCTGGCGCATGTCCTTGATGACCTCATCGGGCGTGCGGAAACCGAAGGGCGCCGGGTTGCCGATATTGAGCTTGAGGATGCGCTCGCCCTCGTCCTCCATACGGGCGGCCTCGTCGACGACGGGACCGCGCACGTCATACAGGACGTTATCGAGCTTGGTGGATTTAGAAAAAGTACGCATGGTGGTGCTCCTTGCAATTTGAGCTGAGGGATGGGGTTCGGGCTTGGAATCGTTGCGGGGTGATGATGCCTCGCCTTGATCGGCGTCGCCGGCAAGCAGCCAGGTAACATCGACCTCCAAAATACGGGCGAGCAGCTCAGCCACATCGCGCCGCGGAATCGTCTTGCCGCTCACATATTGGCTCATCTGACTCTTGCCGAGTTTTTTGCCGAGCATCTCCGATGCGCGGATCACGTCCGACTGGCGAACGTCGCGATCGGACATAGCCTGTCGCAGACGATCGCTAAACGTCTCTTGGGCCACTAGAACCTCCTTGCTGGCAAAGTTCAATTTATAGGACACGAATTGAACCAAGGTTCAATTTAGCAAGCAGTATAGCGCCGTACCTAATTCGAAAGTTCAATTTCATAAGAAAACGTACCGAACTCCGAGATTTGCCCAAAGCGGACAATAACGTGCACGCGTTTAGAGGTATTCAAGGAATCGAGCAGCAGCAAGCGAAACGTCGGCCGTTCGATATATGGCGTTAATCTGCCGATGGGGACGTCCCTCGAGCGGACGAATGGCGACATTGAACTGGCAGCGCCGCAAGATGAGCGCCGGAAGGATGCTCACGCCCAAGCCGTCCTCGATCATGGCCATAATCGCATAGTCATCCCAGGTCGACAGTTTTGAGCGCACCGTCAGCCCCGCCCGACGGAACAGCGGCGTAATCTCGTCATCGGTGCCGCGTTCCAGCAGAATAAACTGCTCGTTGGCCAAATCGGCAAGTGAAACGGCCCCCTCACTAGCAAGCAGAGAGTCTGTCGGCACCACCGCCATCAACTCGTCGCGCACCAAAGATCGCGATGTCATGCCATTTTCTCGGGGCTCATGCGGGATAAAGCCCAGATCGCAGCGGCCCTGCGCCACCCATTGTTCAATCTCTGAATAGTCGCCCATCAGCAACTCGTAATCGACGTCTGGATAATCGGCGCGAAAACGCGCAATCACCGGCGGCAGTACGTGGGTCGCCACGCTCGAAAACGTACCGATGCAGATTTTGCCACGCATGAGCCCACGCATCTCATCCACACGCCGCTGCAAGCGAATGAATTCCTCGCAGAGCGCCTCGACAGCCGGCATGACCTGCCGCCCGTCGGCAGAAAGCGTCACGCCCTCGCGGCTGCGGTCGAGCACCTTAAAGCCCCAGTCGGCCTCGAGGTCGGCCACCATGCGGCTCACGCCCGATTGCGAATAGCTCAGGCGCTCGGCGGCGCGCGTAAAGCTTCCGGCGCGCACTGTCTCGAGCAGCACCTGCATCTTTTGAATATTCGTTTCCACGACACGCCTCCGCCTTTGCATGATGTTTTGTCATGTTATCCATGCATTATATTCGCTTTTCTTCTAAGGCAACCTCACCCATAGTGAACATGCAGGGATATGAAAGGGGCGGCTGCGCATGAACAACGGACTGATTACGTATTTAGCAGCATTGTTGTTGTTTGGCTCCAACGGCATCATTGCCGCGGCCATCGCGCTGCCGAGCTCCGATATCGTGCTGCTGCGCACCTTTCTGGGAGCCTTCTCGCTTGTCACCATCCTCGCCATCACCCAACGCCATAAACTGCAGGCGCCATCCCGCCCTCGCGAAGCTGTGGCCTTGATCCTCTCGGGAGCTGCGTTGGGCGCCAGCTGGATTTTTCTGTTCCGCGCCTATCAGACGATCGGCGTCGGCGTATCCTCGCTGCTGTACTACTGCGGCCCCATCATCGTCATGGCCCTCTCGCCGTTTATCTTTGGCGAAAAACTGACCGGGGGCAAAATCGCCGGCTTTATCGCCGTCGCCTGCGGCGCTTTTCTCGTTGCAGCGCAGGATCTCGGCGGCAACATGCCCATTGCGGGCATCGTCTGTGGCATTGCCTCGGCCTTCTGCTACGCGTTGATGGTCATCGCCAGCAAAGGCGCGCCACACATCGAAGGCCTCGAGAACTCTGCACTCCAGGTGAGCGCCGCCTTTGTGACCGCGCTGGTCCTCACGCTCGTCACCCAAGGCGCCCCCTCGTTCTTTTCCCCCGGTATCGCCGCAAGCATCGATTGGCGTGCCGTCGCTATGCTCGGCGTCGTCAACACCGGCGTCGGCTGCCTGCTTTACTTTAGCGCCGTCGCCAGGCTGCCCGTGCAGACCGTCGCGGTTGTCGGCTACCTCGAGCCGCTTTCGGCCGTTGTGTTCTCCGCCATCCTTTTGAGCGAAGGCATAACGCCGGTCCGCCTGATGGGCGCCGCGCTCATCATCGGCGGCGCGGTCTTTTGCGAACTCGCCGGCAAACGCGCAAGCACCAAGGCTGGTATCGCCCAGGCAGCGCGCGCTTAAGGGACATTTTCTCGGGGCGCATGCGGGATAAAGCCCAGGTCGCAGTGGCCCTGCACCTCACGGGAGATGCAGGGCCATTTTGCATTGCAGTAAAGCTATGGGCTACGAACGACGCGGCTCGGGAACCACGAGCCTATCGGGGCTCGCGCCCTCGGCATCCATCAGGCTCACGTAGCGAATCGATGGGTCATCGTAGGTCGCGTAGTAATAATTGCCCGTACGCGCGCTAAAGCATCCGGTGTAGATGGTCTTCTCGAACTTGCCGTCGCCCATCTTGGACGCTCCCTCGATCATCGCCACGCCCTCGAGCGAGCGGAACATGCGGACGACGTTTTCGGCCTCGCTGCCCTTTTGCGGGTAATTGGCATTGAGGTAGGCCGCCTTTACAAAACGGCTCGGCGAATAGCAGTCGCCCGGAATACCGCGCATGCCGGCACCAGCGCCATAGGGCTTGAGCTCGGCGGCGCGCCATGTCGCCGTCTGCGGAAAATCGCTGGTGGCGGTGATATAGGTGCGCAGGTTTTCCATATGCCACGGGAAAGTCGGCTGGTTGGCAAGGGTATCGACCGGGTCGTCGTATACATGCAGGCCGTCGGCCATCATCTCGACCACGATACTGCGCTGGCTGTCGCCGATAATCCAATGGAGCAGCGACACGCCCAGGCCCTCGCCGGCAGATTTGGCGACAATCACCGTATCGCGCAGTGCAGCCTCGGCCTCGTCGACCGTCGAGAACGTCGCCGCCACCCACAGGGGAAACTCGTAGGCCGCGATATTGGTCTTGCCATCAACCGGCCCCTCGGCATACTCGGCATAGCCGGGAAAGTTGAGCCCCGCCACAGCCAGGCCCGCATCGTTGCCGCAATCGAAAAACATGGGATAGTTCTTGTAATCGATACACATACCGATTACCGCATGCGCCGCCGTCGCATCGTCGATAAACGAGTACGGGATGTGGAACCCGCGGGGCACCACGCGAACCTGCTCGCCGTATCCAAAGCTCCAGTCGAGGTTGCGGCCCAGATACATGTGGCCGGAATTATCGGTAAATCGAATGCTCGTGCACATAGCGCCTCCTAGCTCAATGTTCTTACTAAGGTCATTGTCACCAAACAAAGGAGCGCTAAACAAAAAAGTCCGGACATGACAACAATGTCATACCCGGACTAAAAACGACGAGGTGCGGTGCTTTGGTCCCCTTAGACCAACTTTCCAAGACAGTGATCAATCATGTGCTGGATCATTTGCGCCTCAAAGCCTGCGTAATCGCGGCGGCACTCCTTCATCTTGCCGTCGACGATCTGGTCAAAGGCAACCTTGCACTTGATATAGCGCGTGGACTTGGTGACCTCCTCGTGCGTCAGGCAGCTCTCCTCCATCTTGCTGGCACCCAGGCCAAACACCAGACGGGGGTTGTAGAGCACGTGGGGCTCGCCGGCGTCGTCCAGGTAGACGCAAACCTTCTTGGTAACGCCAATCTGGTTAGCGGCAAGGCAGCCGGCATCGTCGAGCGACTTGATGGTATCGATCAGGTCCTGAGCAACCGACTCGTCCTCGACGGTCGCAACCTCGCAACGCTGGGACAGGATAGCCTCGTCGTGGCAAAGCTCTTTAATCATACGTTCCTCCATAGGGGTCGTTGTAACCGCTTAAGTATACGGTACCTACACAATTTCATGCGAAAGATACCGCCCGTCCGTTACAAACCGCCGAACATCAACATGTGAGGAACACCAACTTCACAAAGGCGATATAGTGGGTGGGTTCGTGTCAATCGGCCTAAACTCGGGGCCGAACAAGGAAAGGGTATGCATGGACGAACTTTTTCACGTCAGTGAGCGCAAGTCCACAATCGGGACCGAACTTCGCGCTGGACTGACAACATTCCTGGCGATGGCCTACATCATCGCCGTCAACCCCGCAGTGCTCTCGGGCGCCGGCATCGATGCGGGAGCGCTCGCCTGCGCCACTTGCCTGGGCGCTGGCATCATGACCATCTGCATGGGCATCTTCGCCAACCGTCCGCTCGCATGCGCGTCGGGCTTAGGCGTCAACGCGATGATCGCTGGAATCACCACCACCGTCTGCGGCGGTGACTGGCACGTGGCCATGAGCGTCATCTTCCTTGAGGGCGTCGTCATCTTGCTGCTCGTGCTTTGTGGCCTGCGCGAGGCCATCATGGACGCCATCCCGGTTGTCCTGCGTCACGCCATCTCGGTGGGTCTGGGCCTGTTCATCGCCATGATTGGCCTGTGCGATGCCGGCATTATCACCGCTGGCGCCGGTACACTCGTCGGTCTGGGCGACATCACCTCCCCCACCTTCATCGTCGGCATCATCTCCATCCTGGTGACGGTCGCCCTCGCCTGCCGCAACGTCCCCGGCTCGCTGCTCATCGGCATCATCGTCGCCGTTATCGCCGGTATCCCCCTGGGTGTGACCCAGGCTCCGACCGGCATCATCGCCCCGCTCGACTTCTCGAGCATCGGCGGCCCCATCGCCGACGCCGGCGGCGTGCCCGCCATCGTCAAGGTCCTTACCGACCCCACGCTCCTCGTCATCTCGTTCTCGCTGCTCATGAGTGACTTCTTCGACACCATGGGCACCGCGATGGCCGTGGCCAAGCAGGGCGAGTTCCTCACCGACGACGGCAACGTCGAGAATATCAAGGAGATCCTGATCGTCGACTCCGCCGCCGCTGCTGTGGGCGGTTTCATGGGCGTCTCCTCCATCACCACCTTCGTCGAGTCCACTTCCGGCGCCGCCGACGGTGGCCGCACGGGCCTCACCTCCGTCACCACCGGCGTGCTGTTCATTCTCGCCGCGTTCTTCTCCCCCATCGTCACCATCGTTTCCAGCGCCGCCACCTGCGGTGCTCTGGTCTACGTTGGCTACCTCATGATGAGCGAGGCCTCCGAGATCGACTGGTCCGACGTGTCGCAGGGTTTCCCGGCGTTCATGATTGTCGCCGGCGTACCCTTCACCTACTCCATCTCTGCCGGCATTGGCCTGGGCTTTATCGCCTACGTGATCGTCGCGCTCTTTAAGGGCGAGGCCTCCAAGATCAAGCCGCTCATGTGGATTGCAGCCCTTGCCTTCCTCGTCTACTTCTTCGTGGCGTAACGGCACAGTCTGCCAAAGCAGAACACAAAAGCGCGGAGTCGCATCGAGCGGCTCCGCGCTTTTCTTTTAAAGCCAGGCAACGCACGGACGCGCGATGTATTGCTTCCCAAGTTTTGGACATTTTGCCCTCCAAACGGCACTACCGCCGGCTACATCCTGCAGATATGCTGGGCGTAATCGCATAGGCCCTATGAGGATGGGAGCAACCATGGCCGCCCTGTTCACGACCCCCAAGCGCAATGACAAAACCTCTGGAGCCCATTTTATCGAGCCCGACGCACGCCGTCGCACGCTGCTCGCACACGGCAGCTGGCGCCGCGTGACACACCGCATCGTCGTGGGCGCCGTATGCGCGCTCACGGCAAGCTCGCTGCTCATGCCGAGCGTCTCACTCGCGGCCGAGTGGGTCAACGTCGGCGGCACTCAGTACAACACTGCAGCAGGCGACGAGGCCGGCACCTGGGCCTGGGACGGCGCCGACGACATGAAGCTCAACGGCTATAACGGCGGCGCGATCGAGGCAGCGGGCAAGCTCAACGTGAGCTACGAGGGCAACAACACCGTCACTAACGACGACGGCCGCGGCATCAAGGTTAAGGATGGCGCGAACGAGAACGCCGAGCTTAATATTCAGGGCGACGCGTCTAGCACGCTCAACGTGACATCTTCTCGTGACGCCATCACTTCCGTCGGCAACATCAACATCGACGGCGCTGGCACTGTCAACGCCACGAGCACCGAGCACGATGCCATCGATGCCGGGGGCGATGTCACCATCAAGAGCTCGGGAAACGTTAACGCCACGGGCGATTCGGATGGCATCAGGGCCGACGGCAACATCACGATCGACAACAGCGGAACCGTCACCGCCAAGGCCACCGAGGATCAGGGTATCGATGCTAACGAGAACCTCATCATAAAGGGCGGCGGCAAGGTAGAGGCAAGCTCTATCGAGGACAATGCGATTTGGGCCGACGGCAGTATCGAGATCTCGGGTGGCAGCCAGGTCAAGGCAAGCTCCGAGGAAGACGCCGCCATCGACGGTAAAAACAGCCTCACGGTCACGAACGCTTCCCTCAACGCAAGTGGCGTTGGGTATGGCATCTATGTCTACAAGGGCATCACGCTCGATGGCGCGACCGTGACGGTCCGCGCAAGCTCAGATGGCGGGGAAGCCAGCGCACTCTTCACCGATGAGGACAACATCGTCATCAAGAACGGCTCGACTGTGGATGCGCTCGCAGAAGGCAGGTTCTCGGTTGCAATCTCCACCAGTAATTTCTACTCCGACGAAGCGGGTGGCCATATCTACATCAGCGACTCCGTTGTCAAGGCCATAGCCCGCTATGCCGAGACCGGCGGCGACGGCCCCGACCACTACAGTGGAGACCAAAACGACGAAATCATCCCTGAGTCCGAGGGCCTGAACATCGGCATCTTCGCGCAGACCGAGAAGGGCATCACGCCCGCGACCATCTCGATCGTCCGCAGCAAGGTCACGGCCGAGGGAGACACGGCGGCTATCTTCGCCCTTGCCATGAGCGCGGACGGCAAGGCGATCGGCACCATCGAAATCAAGGACGCCATCATCCAGACGCCTGCAGGCGGCAAAGTCATTGACTATCGCAACAAGGAAGAGCTCAGCGACGGCATCGTCTACGAGGCGGGGCAGACCATTGGCACGGGCGATGCCACGATTGACTCCCCCTATGACGCCGCTGTCGCCAAGAGCACGGTCATCGTGCCTCCCGAGGAGACCAAGCCCGAGGAAAAGCACGGCAAGACCAAGCCCGAGGGTTCCAAGTCCGAGGGCACGAAGACAACCAAGACCGTTGCAGTTGCAGCCAAGGGAGCCAAGACCGTCGGCAAGCTCGCGGCAACCGGCGACACCTCGAACGCAGCCATCGTGGCAGCCGCCCTTGCGGGAACAGCCGCCATCGCCGCAGGCGCCCTGGCGAGTCGCAAACGTTCGTAAACACTTTTTCGCACAGGACGGGTGGATCGCAGCCCTTGCCTTCCCCGTCTACTTCTTCGTAGCGTAAGGGCAAGGCTGCAAAAGCTGAACAATAAAGCGCGGAGTCGCCATGCGGCCCCGCGCTTTTCTTTTAGCGTCGGTCCCTGCGCCGGCGTGCGGCCTATTTCTCCCCCATTTTGGCCATTTTGCCCTCCAAACGGCACTACCGCCGGCAACATCCAGCAGATACGCTGAACCTAGCCGTATAGGCCCTATGAGAACGGGAGCAACCATGGCAGCCTTGTTCACGACCCCCAAACGCAATGACACTACCGCCGGAACCCATGTTGCCGAACCCGACGTTCGCCGTCGCATAGGACTCGCGCACGGCAGCTGGCGCCGCGTGACGCGCCGCATCGTCGTAGGCGCCGTGTGCGCGCTCACGGTGAGCTCGCTGCTCATGCCGAGCGTCTCGCTCGCGGCGGAATGGGTCAAGGTCGGCGAAACCAAATACAACGCCGGCACTGCGGCGGGCGACGAGACCGGCACCTGGTCGTGGGACGGCGCCGACGACTTGAAGCTCAACAACTATAACGGCGGCGAGATCCAGGCCGCAGGCAAGCTCAACGTGAATTACTCGGGAAACAACATCGTCACTGCCGACTGGATCGAAGGCATCAAGGCTTCTCATGGCAAGAATGAGAACGCCGAGCTCAATATCCAAGGCGACGCGGGCAGCACGCTCAGCGTGACATCTACTGAGGACGCTATCCTCTCCACGGGTAATATCAACATCGACGGAGCCGGATCCGTCAACGCCACGAGCGCTGGGTTTGATGCCATCGACGCCGAGGGCGATCTCGCTATCAAAGGTTCGGGCAACGTCAACGCCACGGGCGTATCGGATGGCATCAGGGCAAACGGCAATATCACGATTGACGACAGCGGGGCCGTCACCGCCAGGGCTACCAAGGACAAGGGTATCGGAACCGACAAGAACCTCACCATCAAGGGTGGCGGCACAGTCGAGGCAAGCTCAGCCGATGGTGAGGCCATTTGGAGCGGCGGCAACATCAATATCTCGGACGGCAGCCAGGTCAAGGCGAGCTCCGAGAAAGACGCCGCCGTCGAGGCCAAGGGCAGCCTCGCAGCCACAAACGCCTCCCTCAACGCAAACGGTGTTGAATATGGCGTCTATGCCCACAAGGGCATCACACTCGATCATGCAAACGTGACAGTCCGCGCAAGTAAAGGCAGATACGGTGACGCCATTGCCCTCTTCACCTACCAAGACGATATCGTCGTCAAGAACGGCTCCACCGTGGACGCGTTTGCGGAAGGCGAGGTTTCGGCTGCATTCTCCACCAGAAACGATCGACCCAACGAGGAGGGTGGCCACATCTACATCAGCGACTCCGTTGTCAAGGCCATAGCCCGCTATGTCGAGAACGGCGACGGCCCCATCCCCTACAGCGAAAACCAAGATGGTGAGACGAGCCCCGAGCCCCAAGGCGAGAACATCGGCATCATCGCCCAGACCAGCGAGGGCGTCACACCCGCAGTCATCTCGATCATCCGCAGCAAGGTAACGGCCGAAGGAGATACAGCGGCAATCTTTGCCCGTGCCATGAGCGCTGACGGCAAGACAATCGGCACCATCAAGATTGAGAACGCCGCCATCCAGACGCCCGAAGGCGGCAAGGTCATTGACTATCGCAAGCTCCGTGACGGCATCTACGAGGCAGGCCAAGCCATCGGCACGGGCGACGCTGTGATCGACTCCCCCTATAACGAAGCTGTCGCCAAGAGCATGGTCATCGCACCTCCCGAGGTAGCCAAGCCGGAAGACCCCAAGCCCGACGAGACCAAGCCCGCAGAAAGCAAGCCCGCGGAGTCCAAGCAGAACCCCAAGCCTGAGTGCTCAAAGCCGACCAAGGCCGTTGCGGCTTCAATCACGAAAGCCAAGACTACCGGCGTGCTCGCGGCAACCGGCGACACCTCGGGTGCGGCCATCGTGGCAACCGTCCTTGCGGGAACAGCCGCTATCGCCGCAGGCACCATGGCGAGCCGCAAGCGCTCTTAGACGCCTCTGCGCACATGGCAGCTCCCGCGAAGGCCCCGAGTCCCAGCACCGTTTAACAACGCCACCGCCGAGCTCCCCTCCGGCGGTGGCGTTTTCCATATGCGTCCGCAGGGTATGCACGAGATTGTCTTTGGTCTAGCCCAACCTGCATGAGCCGGCGTGCGACAATGGGGGCCGTCGATATCACAACGCCGAGAGAAGCCCGTCATGGAAGCGCATCAAAAGCAGATAACCGTTCATGCACAGCATGCCGAAAGCGCACCAGTCATCTATCTTCCCGTGGTCATGGGCGACGGCACGGAGGTTTATGAACGCTGCCGAGAGCTCAACTGCCCGCCCTTCACGCTTGTCGGCATTGGCAGCCTCAACTGGAATCGCGAGCTGAGCCCCTGGGTATGCGACGGTACCGTGCGCGATGCCGAGCCCTTTGGTGGACAGGCCGCTGGTTTTCTTGACGAGTTGTTGAAGCAGATAATCCCAGAGGCCGAATCATCGCTCCCGCAACCGCCCACCTGGCGCGGCGTTGCCGGCTACTCGTTGGCGGGTCTTTTTGCACTGTGGGCACTTTGGCAAACAGATGTCTTTGAGCGCGCGGCGAGTGCATCGGGGTCGCTGTGGTTCCCCGGCTTTATCGACTACGCGCGCGAGCGCACGATGGCAGCTACGCCCGACGCCGTCTATCTGTCACTCGGCAAAAAGGAAACCAAGACGCCCAACCGCATGATGCGGCACGTACTCGACGATACGCGCGCGATGGAAGAGCTGTTTATCGAGCGTGACATTCCAACAACGCTGGAGCTCAACCCCGGCAATCACTTTACCCAAACTGACCTGCGCATGGCACGCGGCATCCACTGGATACTGACGCATTAAAAATGGCATCCACGCGTACATACGCATGGACGCCATTTTTAATTTGGCTGAACGCAGCTGCTATTCAGCAGTCTCCTCAAGCTCGGAAGTATCGAACTCAAAGTCGTTACCGGGCAGGATGGCGTTGAGCACAATGCCCACCAGCGAGCCCACGGCAAGGCCCGAAAGCGAAATCGTCACGCCGCCCAGCTCCAGCACGATGGCACCGGCGGTACTGTAGGCAATGCCGAGCGAAAGCACGAGCACCAGAGCCGCCACCAGCACGTTGCGGTTGTTCTGGAAATCAACCTGGTTCTCGATGAGGTTACGTACACCAACGGCGCTGATCATGCCGTAGAGCACGAGCGACACACCGCCGATAACGCATGCCGGCATGGCGGCAATCACCGCAGCAAACTTGGGGCAGAACGAAAGCACAATGGCGCAGCAGGCGGCAATGCGAATCACACGCGGGTCGAACACACGCGTCAAGGCAAGCACGCCGGTGTTCTCGCCATACGTCGTATTGGCAGGAGCGCCAAAGAGCGATGCCAAGATGGTCGCCAGGCCATCGCCGAGCAGGGTACGGTGCAGGCCGGGATCGGCAATGTAGTTGCGCTCACAAGTCGATCCGATGGCGGAGATATCGCCGATATGCTCGATCATAGTTGCAAAGGCCAGCGGCATGATGGTGATGATGGCCGTCGTGGCAAGACTGCTATCGAACTGCGGTCCAAAGAGCGCAAACACGGTGTTGTCCCACACGACGGGCAAGCCAACCCAGGGGGCGGCTGCGACGCCAGAGAAGTCGACCTCGCCCAGCGCGGCCGCAACGGCATAGCTCACCACAACGCCCAGCAGAATCGGCACGATCTTGACCATGCCGCGGCCCCAGATGTTGCAGATGATGATCACGGCCACAGCGATAACGGCGACAAGCCAGTTGGTCTGGCAGTTAGCAATGGCAGAGCTTGCCAGGATCAAGCCGATGGAAATGACGATGGGGCCAGTCACCACCGGCGGGAAGAAACGCATGACACGCTTGGCGCCAAAGGCGCGGAACAGGGCCGCAAGCACCGGATAGAGCAGGCCGGCACAAGCTACGCCCAGGCAAGCGTAGGGCAAAAGCTCGGCCTCGCCGTTGGGCGCAATGGCGGCATAACCCGCGATAAAGGCAAATGAGGAGCCCAGGAACGCGGGCACCTTACCGCGCGATAGAAAATGAAACAGCAGCGTGCCGATGCCGGCGAACAGAAGCGTCGCCGAAACAGAAAGGCCGGTGAGCACGGGCACGAGCACCGTGGCTCCGAACATCGCAAACATGTGTTGCAAACCCAACACAAACATGCGCGGACGGCCGAGCGACGATGCATCGTAGATGGCATCGGTGACGGCGGGCATCGAAGACTGGGACATGGAAGTCCTTTCGAATGGAAGGGCGATCAGGCATATCGGATAACCTGCCCGAACGATACGATCCGAACCATTGTACGCGATATGCAGTACCTCGCACGCGCCGCCACCTGCAAACGCTAGCGCTATTTCCAAACGCGCTCGGCAATACGCCTGACCAGCGCAATCTTTGCCCACTGCTCGTCCTCGGTCAGCTTATTGCCAATCTCGCAGCTGGCAAAGCCACACTGCGGAGACAGATACAGGTTCTCGAGCGGCACGTACTTTGCCGCCTCGCGGATGCGCTCGACGATAACATCCTCGTTCTCGAGCTCTGCCGCCTTGGTGGTCACCAAGCCCAGCACGACCTTCTTGCCGGGAGCAACGTACTTGAGCGGCTCAAAACCACCGGCGCGGGGCGTGTCGAACTCCAGATAGAACGCGTCAACGTCCTCATGCGCAAACAGATACGGCGCGATGGGGTCGTAGCCGCCCTCGAAGGCATAGGTAGAGTGGTAATTACCACGGCACACATGCGTGTTGATGACCAGGTCGTCGGGCTTGCCCGCGATGGCGGCGTTGTTGAGCGCCACGCCCAGCTCGGACACCTTTTGCAGGTCGACCGGGCTCATACCAGTCTTTGCCACAAAGTCGGTATCGCAATAGATCCCCCAGGTGCAGTCATCAAATTGGATGTTGCGACAGCCCGCGGCATACAGGTCGGCGATCACCGTGCGGTATGCCGCCGCGATGGCGTCGACGAGCTCTTCGTCGGTCTTGTAGACAGCGTGCAGACTCTCCTGCTGGCCATCACAGCGGTCGAGCGTGACTTCGGAGAACGTCTGGATCGGCGCCGGAATGGTCTGGCGCGCAACCTGGCCCTCGCCCTCAAGCACCTTGACAAACTTAAAGTGCTCGACGAAGGGGTGGTTCTCGCCGCTGATGGGGCCGGTCACCACGGCGGTGTCAGCCGTGGTCTCCTCGTCGTGGAACATATAGCCCGTACGCGAGGTGCGGCGTTCAATGCCGTTGAGCCCCCACATAAAGTCGAGGTGCCAGTAACTGCGACGAAACTCGCCATCGGTAATCACCTGCAGGCCAGCGGCCTTTTGCTTTGCCACCAAATCGCGAATGGCATCGTCCTCGACGGCCTTAAGCCCCTCGGCATCAAGCGTGCCTGCCGCATAGGCAGCGCGGGCGTCCTTTACGGCCTGCGGACGAAGAAAGCTGCCGACGATATCGGCGCGAAACGGCGCGTTCGGTTGAATCGAAGTGCTCATGGATATCTCCCTTTGCATTGGTTGCTTTACTGGGACAGAGTATGAGCGCTCATATGGCCATCGTAAAATATATGTTTATAACAGTTTGATATAGATGCTTCCTATATCAGCTAGGACTGCCGTAAAGAGATTTGATCCGTGCAGAACGCAGCAGCTTAGATGTGCTGACGAATCGCGTCAATATAGGCCCGACCGTAGCGCGTGAGCGTCGTGTTCTTGCGCGTGATGATGCCAATCTCCATGTACTCGTCCACATCGAGCGGAATGGAGATAATACCCGGCCCGTTGAGCTCGTGGCTGATCACGCCCGAACACACCGTGTAGCCGTTGAGGCCCATGGCCAGGTTGAACAACGTCGCACGGTCACGTACGCGGATATTCTTGCGACGCTCAAAGGTCGAGGTCAGTTCCTCGGAATAGTAAAACGAGTTATAGCTGCCCTGCTCGTAGGACAGGAACGGGTAGTCTTCCAAGTCCTCGAGCGTCACGCTCGAGCGGCCCGCCAGCGGATGGTCTGCGCACACGAAGACATGCGGCGTGGCGCAGAAGAGTCCCTCGAATACGAGCTCGTTGGCGGCAAGCATGCGCTCGATAACCTCGCGGTTATGCTCGGATAAGTATAGGATGCCCAGTTCGCTTTTCATATGCGCGACATCCTCGATAATCTCGTGAGTCTGCTCCTCGCGCAGGGTAAAGTCGTAACGCGTGGCATCGAACTCGCGGATCACGTCGACAAACGCGTTAACGGCAAAGGAATAATGCTGGCAGCTCACACTAAAGTGCGGCACCTGCTCGGATGCGCCCTTGTACTTGCCCTCGAGCAGGTCGGCCTGGTCGAGCACCTGGCGCGCATAGCCCAAGAAGGTCTCGCCTTCCTCGGACACAACGACGCCCTTGTTAGTGCGCTCAAAGATATGCACACCCATCTCGTTTTCGAGATCGCGAATCGATGCGGTAATCGAAGGCTGCGACACAAAGAGCCGGCGCGAGGCCTCGGTAATGCTGCCGCATTCGGCAACTTTGACGACATATCTGAGCTGCTGGAGCTTCATGGCTGTCTCCTTAGCTGTTCGTGAGATTCGCGTCGGCAGTACCCGGCAGGCGCATAAACGACGGCATCTCCCCCGTCGCGGCGCAGGCGGCAATCTGATGCAGAGCCCCGGCAACCGCATCATCTGCCGCAGCGCCGATATGCCAGCGCGCGGCAGCCGTGACGGCCTCGTTGGCATTGGCGACTGCAACGGAGTTGGGAACGGCATCGATCATGGGCAGATCGTTATCGGAATCACCAAATACGGCCACCTCATCGGGCGTCAGGCCCAAAGCGCGCGCCAGCTCCAGCGCAGCGCAGCCCTTGTCCCAACCGGCCGGGAGAATATCGAATAGGCGCACGCGGTTGTTGGGAAACACAAGCGAGAGCTCCGGCACCTCGGCGGCAATGCGGTCGCGCAGCTCAGCGAGCTCTTCGCGCGAGCGGGCGCTCCAGATATTCGCCTTGTATACCGGGGCATCATCGACAACAGGACGGCACGGAGCCTCTTCGCCTTTGAGCCATGCGTTGCCGCCCGACTCCATGGCGCGACGCACGCGCTCGGGGTCGCTCGTCACGCAATAGGCATCGTTATCCCAAAAGTCGTCACCCAGGCTGTAGACCTTTAGATAGGTATCGTCGGTCTCTTGCTCGAGGTAATCGGCCAGACGCATCAGGGCATCGTTGTCGGTCGCGCGCGAGGCGACCGCCTGACCGTCGACAAACATGACCTGGCCGTTGCAGAACGCACCGGTCGAAAAGCACTCGGAACGATTTTTGAACATCCAGCCCATCGCGGACGGCTGGCGACCCGAAACCGGGCCAAAGTGCAGACCCGCCGCCTGCATGGCATGAATGCCCTCGATGGCGTAGTCGCTGGCGCCGTCATGCCCGGCTGGAATCAGCGTATCGTCCATATCGGTCAGCACAAGTTTAATCATAGAGTCCCCCAGTCATTTTCACCGTAACCATTGTAACGACCTGCCAATAAGGGACAGGTTTATTTTGGCAGGTTTTATCTGGGAACATGCAGCGCCCCTGTTAGCACCCGCCAAAATAAACCTGTCCCTTTTTGGCAGGTGCGCTAGTATAGGGAACAACAGATTCGATGCGGGAGTGCCGGCGGTGCAAACCACAAGGCTGAGAGGGCATGGGGCCCAATCCTTTGAACCTGTCAGTTAATGCTGGCGTAGGGAGCATGCCGCCTTTTTAGGGGCGCTGTCTATGCACAGCGCCCCTTTTCTATGCCAAGGAGGCATGTGCAGTGATCGATTCGGAACAGCTTAAGCAACAAGTGGTCAAGGCCGTGGACGAGATTCGCGCCACCAACCCGATGGCAGGCTCCATCACCAACACGGTGACGATTGACTTTGTCGCCAACGCACAGCTCGCCGTGGGCGGTTCGGCCGCTATGGTCTATCTGCCCGACGAGGGCGAGGCACTTGTTGCCGGCGGCGGCGCCATCTATCTGAACATGGGAACGTTCTTCCCCATCTACGAGCAGACGATTCCCCGCGCGGCCAAGGCGGCACACGATGCCGGCAAGCCCTGGGTGCTCGACCCGGTGGGCCTGGGCATCGGCAGTCTGCGCACCCAGCTGGTAAGCGAACTCAAGCAGTACAAGCCCGCCATCGTGCGCGGAAACGCCTCCGAGATTATCGCGCTCGCCGGCCTGTGGGGCCTTGAGGGCGAGGCGGCCGACCTGAGCCGCGTACGTGGCGTCGATACCACCGACACGGTCGACGCCGCTCGCGGCGCCGCCGTGGCGCTCGCCCGCTACACCGGTGGCGCCGTGGTAGTCTCGGGCGAGGTCGACCTGATCACCGACGGCACGACCGTGGCCAAGTCCCACGGCGGCAGCCCGCTCATGTCCAAGATCACCGGCTGCGGCTGCTCGCAGGGCGGCGTGCTGGCCGTGTACGCCTGCGCCGCCGACCCGTTTACGGCAGCCGTCTGCGGCACCGCCGTCTACAACGTTGCCGGCACGCGTGCCGCCGCCGTCGCCGATGCCCCGGCAAGCTTTAAGGTCGCCTTTATCGACGAGCTCTACCGCGCGACCGCCCAGGACATTGCCGATAACCAGCTCGAACTCGAGGAGGCATAAGCCATGTCCGAGCCCGCAACCAATGCCGGCATGAACACACTCGTCGCCGTGGCAATCGCCCCGTGCGGCACCGGAGATGAGCTATCTGCCGAGGTCGCCGAGGTCGTGCGCGTTATTCGCGAGAGCGGCCTTCCCAACTGCACCACCTCGATGTTCACCGAGATCGAAGGCGACTGGGACGAGGTCATGCGGGTCGTGCGCGACGCAACCTTTGTGTTGGCGAGCAAGGGCATCCGTACCGAAGTCGTACTCAAAGCCGATATTCGACCCGGATTTACCGACACCATGACCGGCAAACTCGAGCGCATGGAAGCACAGATCAAAAAGCAGGAGGAAGCACGATGAGCATCCGCGACAACCTTGATATCTCGGCCTATCTGGTACTCGGCCCCGAAAACACGCTCGGGCGCCCCGTGGGCGATGTGGTGGCCCAGGCACTCGATGCCGGCTTTACCTGCATCCAGGTGCGCTCCAAGGTGGCAAGCGCCCGCGAGATCATCGCGCTGACCGGCGGCGCCGCGCAGGCAATCGCACAGGCTGGCAAGACCGGTCAGGTCGCTTTGCTGATCGACGACCGCCTGGACTGCGTACTCGCCGCGCGCGAGCAGGGCATTGCTGTCGACGGCGTGCACGTGGGCCAGAGCGATATTCCCGTCGAGGTCTGCCGCAAACTTTTGGGCCCCGATGCCATCGTGGGCCTTTCGGCCCGTTGCGAGGAGATGCTCGAGTACGTCAAGACCGCCGACATGAGTTTGGTCGACTACCTTGGCATCGGCCCGCTCCACGAGACCGAGACCAAGCGCGACTGCGGACGCGCGGCCGATGGCTCTATCATCACCAAAAGCTTTGAGGACCTGGCCGCACTCCACGCGGCAAGCCCCGTGCCCATCGTGGTGGGCGGCGGCGTCAAGACGGCCGACCTGCCGCAGCTTAAGGCCACCGGCGTCGACGGCTTCTTTGTGGTGAGCGCCGTCTGCAGCGCCGATGATCCCTACGCCGCGGCCAAGGAGCTCGTCGACACCTGGCAGCAGGCATAGGCATAGGCCGAACAGCTGATTCGCAGCCTCATATCTTCAATAGCGGAAAGCGCATCCCAGTTTGGACCTCCATTCCGGGATGCGCTTTCCATATAGAGGCTCAACGGGAAACCGCATCCCAGTCTGAACGCATATTCCGGGACGTACTTTCCGAAACCCCACCGCTTGGGAAACTGTAACCCGTTCTGAGCGCTCATTCTGGGACGCGCTTTCCGCCGAGTCCACGGCAGCTTGCCCTACCCCGCCAGATACGATTCCAACGCCGGCAAGGTCGCCTCCGCATCGCGGCGACCAATCTGGTAGATGCGTTCAAGTTCATCGGGCTCGCGACACAGCGACGGCACCTTCACCGATTCACTCGGCCGCACCACAAAGATCTCGCCGGCAGCCTCGCGACGTGCCAGGTCATCGAGCGTGGCATTGTAGACCTCATGTCGACGCTCAAGCGCTGCGACAAACTCCGGATAGTGACGGAACACGCGACGCAGCATGGGCATCACGCTGTTGGGCTGCTTCACAAAGCCCGCCGGCTGCGTGAGCACCACGATATTGCGGTCATACCCCTGCGCAAACAGCCATGCACTGGGAATAGAATCGGCCACGCCACCATCCAGATACTTATGCCCGTCAATAGCAACGGGACGCGTCGCCACGGGAATCGCCGACGATGCCCGGATCCACTCGATATCCCGCTCGTCGCCATAGGGCAGGTCGTGGTAGACGGCCTTGCCCGTCTCGATATCGGTACACACGCACGTAAACCGCATGGGGCAGGCGCGATACGCCTCCAGGTCGATGGGATCGCGCTCGATGGGCACCTCGTGATAGGCAAAATCGGCATTGAACATATCGCCGGTTCGCAGCCAGTTGGTCACGCTCGCATAGCGTTTGTCGGTGCAATAGACCTTGTTATAGCGAATGGCGCGGCCGATCTGGCGCGATTTAAAGTTGTAGCCAAATGCCGCGCCCGCCGAGACGCCCACCATATGGTCGCAGGTCAAACCGTGCTCCATCCAAACGTCGAGCACGCCCGCCGTATACATACCGCGGTAGCCGCCTCCCTCGAGCGCCAGCCCCACCGTGCTCGTCATATTTGACTGTGCCATGCGACCATCTCCGTTCCTGCGTTTTAAAACGGAACAAGTATACCCATCAACAAATATCGTCTCAGTCGCATTTTCATCGAACATCGTCGCGTTACCGTTTGGCGAATAATGGCCGCCCGCAACATGGGCACCCCTACATAATTCCATACACTTGTTTATACTACTCAGTAGTTATCAGCCGAGAGCACGAACCGACAAATAAACCCAACGACGCAGCAAGGCGGGGGCTTGGAAACACGCAAGGCGTTGAGCAGCAACGCATGTGCACAACGAGCTCGCCCGACGCAATCCGCCCCGACCTCAGAAAGCCGCTTACAGTATGGATAACGCCAGCAATAATACCGAAACGCTCGAAAAGACCATCCGTGACCTTCTGGAGCGTCAGGACGATCTGATCAGGACCGCCTTTACCGACGAGCTCACCGGACTTGGCAACCGCGGCGGCTTTACCCGTTCCTTAGAGGAACTCTGGGAGCAGGAACTGCCCGTGACCATGGCGTTTATCGACATCGATAACCTTAAGCACTGCAACGACATCTTTGGACATGACGAGGGCAACCGCTATATCTTGCAGGTGAGCCTCTATCTCAAACTGTATATGAAGGTGGACGAGGCGGCATTTCGTCTGGGGGCGACGAGTTCGCCATCCTATCTACGATTGCGACCGAGGACGACCTTGCCGAACGTCTGGAACACTGCCGAACGGTACTGCTCGAAAACAACGCTTCCAAGATGCCTCACTCGTTTAGCTACGGAGTGGCACACGCCGACCCCGCCCTGGGCGAAGCCCCCAATCGCTTGACGAACGATGCCGACCATCGCATGTACGACTACAAGCTACGTCATGCCGTGCACCTCGATCGACGCAATATCGCACAAGCCCACACCGACGACTTCGAAATAAGCGATCGCATTTTCGACGCCCTTTCGATGCTCAACGAAGGCCGATATTTCTTTATCGAGAACTTGGACAAACATCGAACCCTTTGGTCACAAGGCGCCTTGCGCGATCTTGGTCTTCCTTCGGAGCATATAGACAACTGCCACGATTACTGGAAAACGCGTGTCCATCCCGATGACCTTGAGGCCTATACCAACGACATCGACCAAATCTATGACGGCTCCAAACATCGCCACGTCATGCAGTACCGCGTGCGCAATGCCGCCGGCGACTACATCCTCGGCCGTGCTCGCGGGTTTCGTATCGACGGCGACGGAAATGTCCCCTCGCTCTATGTCGGCGAGCTCGTCAACCACTCGCTTGCCGAGACCGTCGACGCCGCCACGGGCCTCGGAATGCAGCGCACGCTGATCAACGCTATCGATGCCTGCCGTCGCGACCATTGCAAGACGGGGCTTATAGCAGTGCGCGTTCGCGGCACGGCAAAGCTCAACGAGCTCTACGGGGCCGAGGCCGTCGACAACATGCTCGCCGAATACGCAGGCCGCATGCTGTCGATTACTCGCGGCAGGAGTCGCGTCTTCCGCTCACGCAACGCCCAGTTCGTCGTGCTTAGCAACAATTTGGATCACGAAGCATTCGAGCAACTGATCCAACATCTCAAAGAGGCCGTTTTCGCTCCCGTTCGAATCGCGGACGACACCATTACCCCCGTCTGTCTTGTCGTTCCGGCCTTTTACGAGCACCTGACCAATCAAACGGCCGCCGTTTTAGGCGAACTCGACCGTCGCATTCGCACGGCCGGCGGGCTTGTTCCCAACGACAGCCTCCCCATACCCGAGGTGGAGCGCAAAAGCGCCATCGCCGAACGCATCGATTCGCTCACGGGTCTCTATCGACCCAGCGAGTTTATGCGCCGCGCCAACGAATTTCTCGAGACAAGGCGCAACGGCGCCTGGTGTATCGCCACCGTCGATATGGGACACATGCGACTGTTCAACGAATGGCACGGACAGGCCGAGGGCGACCGCATGCTCGCCGATGTGGGCACGGTCCTCAAGGACATCGAGAATGCCAACATGGGCGTCGCAGGGTACTGGGGCCAAGACGACTTTTGCATACTCATCCCCTTTGAACACGACACCGTCCATCAGATCTATAGCCGCGTTCGCCAGGCCGTGGCCAAGTATGATGACGGCGTGGGATTCTGGCCGTCCATGGGCGTCTACCCCATCGACTCCAACGAGAAAATCACCATCGATGCGCAGGCCAAGGCCATGTTTACCAATCGGCGCGCAAAAAACGACTTTAAGGAGCGCATTGCCATTTTCCGCCCCGAGGAGTACGAGCGCGAAATCGCGTTCCACCGCACGCTGACCGAATTCCAGTACGCGCTCTCCAACGGCCGTATTACCTACTACCTGCAGCCCCAGGTCGACATGGAAACCGGCGAGATCATTGGCGCCGAAGCGCTCACGCGCTGGATCGACAAGGATGGCTCCCTCATTTCGCCCGCCACCTTTATCCCCGCTCTCGAAGAAAGCGGTTTTGTGGTGACGCTCGACAAATACGTTTGGCAGGGCGTTGCCTTGTGGCTGCGCGAGCGCATCAATCGGGGGCTTCGCGTGGTTCCGATCTCGCTTAATGTGTCGCGCGTGGATATCCTCGCCTGCAACGTTGCCGAGCATATGGGAGCGCTCGCCGCCCAATACAACCTGCCGCCCGAGCTCATGCGCATCGAGATCACCGAGACAGCTTATACGGGAGAGTCCGAGGCCGTGGATAAACTAACGGCCGACCTGCACACCCGCGGCTTCTCGACCTATATGGACGATTTTGGCACCGGCCAGTCCACGCTCGCGATGCTCAAGAACGTCAACGTCGACGTCATCAAGCTCGATCGCACGTTTGTGCCCGATAACGGCGATGAGGGCCGCAGCGTGCAAATCATCTCATCAATGCTCGAGATGGCGCAGTCACTCCATCTGCCCGTTGTGATCGAAGGCGTCGAGACGGACAAGCAGGCAAACATGCTGCGCCACATGGGCGCCCGCTACGCTCAGGGATTCCTCTACTACCGCCCCATGCAGGCGGAGGATTTTGAGGCATTGCTCGATGGTGGCAACGACAACTAATACGCTCGCACGCAAAACGCCACCGTCGAGGGGAGCGTTTGTTCCCATGAGCTAACTAATACTCCAATCTAAACCGAATTGGGAGTAAGATACAAACCATTGTTCCATCCAAGGAGGCAATCCATCATGAACGAGTCGTATCGCCTGGGCGAGCAATCAATCATCGCTCATCTTCAGCGACTTGCGAACGGGGCCTCAACCACCGAGCTCGATGTTGCCGCGCTGCCCCCGGAGCTGCGTGCCATCGGTGAGCAACTGCAGAAAACGCTCGCCATCCTGCAACAAGAACGTGAGTTGCTTGAGCACGGCGCCTATATCGACTCGCTCACCAATCTTGGCAACCGTGGCGGACTCGACCGCCATGTCGATCAGCTCTGGCGCAAAGGCACCCCCTTCACCTGTGCCTATATTGACATCGATCGCCTCAAGCATTGCAACGATAAGTTTGGCCACGCCGAGGGCAATCGCTACATTCTGAGCATCTGCCGCGCACTCACCGAGACAATGGAGCACGATGAGTTGCTGTTCCGTATCGGTGGAGACGAATTTGTACTTATATCCCCCACGACAAACGAAGCCGAGCTCGAGCAGCGCCTGGAGTGGACGCGTGCCAATCTTATCGAGGCAACATCGGACGGCAAGGCGCCCATGATCGCCAGCTTTAGCTTTGGCTGCTCGCGCGTCGACCCGCTTGCAGGCGATACGCGTCGCCAGATGACAAAGGACGCCGACCGCAAAATGTATCGCTACAAGCTCATGTACCGTGTGCAACAACCGGAAGAAGGCGATGCGCTGCAACGCCCGATCACCGAACAACCCCCCCCCTGCAACGACCGAGTGTTTCAAGCGATCTCCATGAGCTCCGAGACACGCTATCCGTTCATCATTAACCTCGACACCGGCGAATCGCAATGGTCGGTTAATGCCGTGCGCGATTTTGACCTACCCTCCCAGCATCCCTACAACTCGCTCGATATATGGCTTGCCCGTGTTCACCCCGAGGACCGCGACAACGTACGTGCCGAGCTCGATATGGTGGTAAACGGCACGTGGCACTTCCACTGCATGCAGTATCGCGTCATGAATACCGCCGGAAAATACGCGCTTTGCGACTGCACGGGTTACCGCCTGGACGGCACCGATACCGAGCCCAACATGTATGTGGGCATTGTCACCAACCGAAGCTTGGCAGATACGACCGATTCCGTGACCGGTCTGGGCGATATCCACGCCCTGGTCAACGCCATTGGCGAGATGCGTCGCGTGGCACGAAACGCGGGCTTGATCGCCATTAAAATCGACGAAATCGCACAGGTCAATGCCCGCTTTGGCTTTGATGCAGGCGACCGCGTTTTGGCAGAAAGCGCCGCCTGCCTCATGGATTGCTCGCGCGGCAAGGGTCGTCTGTTCCGCTCGACCGGACCGATGTTCGTGGCGCTCTTCGACGACTTTGATCCCGAAGAGACCGACGCGGTTGCAGACGAAATCGAGCGGTTCTTGGGATCGCCCGTGCTCCTTGGCTCATTTGAATATCAGCCGCCCCTTCGCGTGGCGACGCTTCATCTGGACGCCGTCGACCGACAGCCCGTTTCCATTTTGAACGAACTTAATGCGCTGATTAAAGAGGCGCCGCAGGTACCGGGCACCAAGCTGGACTAGCGTTATGGGGCGCATGATGGTTAATTTCCGATCTCAACCGAACACATTGGGCAAATAGGTCGTACCCGCAGTTAGCCGAACGTCCCCTCAGTCCCTCCCGGGGCCCGGGGGCACCGTTTCGATACTCTTGGTTTACTTTGCCTGATGCAAATAAGTGCTCAACAAGATAGAACCTATCCCCCGCCACGGATATGCCCTCGAGTAAATCTGTTAAGCCAAGCCTATCAAATTCTATTGACAATTGGCTGCATTGGTCCATTTTGTCGTCCAGCCACTTCCGCTGGCTATCGCCTCATAAACACAAACCTAACGAGCCGCACGAACGACAAAGAGGCCAAGCTGAACAGAAGTAGAACCAAAACTTCAAAAACGCTGGTATTCCAATCGCGTACCCAGCCCTCTACCGCCCACAAGAAAAACAGCAGCCCCATCCATAACGTCACAGAAGAAATCAGCTTTGCGTAAGGGCGTATATCAATCTCGCTCTCCCTTTTTGTGACATCATATCCAGCAATTGAGCAGAGCCATCTTCCTCTTCGGTATTGGATTGAAAGGACAATCAAGGCAATCGAAGTCATCAAGCAAACAGCATCCTCTGTTTCCATAGAGTTTCCTTTGCTTTCCATCCTAGTTACGCATTCACAATCGAATCAAACCAAGTATGAATTACTCGATAGCAACCGCCTTAGTATAAACCATAGCCGCCGCAGCAGCCCGCCTTCCAAGGCCTCAAAGCTCGCCATCGAGGGCGACCCGCCCAGACCCCTTACAATCTGCTCGCACGAGGCCCCGCACTCCAACATCCTCTGGACCGTATCCCGCTCGTACCTGGTAAGCGTGCCTGCCGTGGGCCCTCGGGGCCGGCATCGTGCCCCACGCCATCTGCCCGCTCGTGCGATAATCCTCTGCAGAAGTCACCGACAGCAGAGGGAGTTTGTGATGAAGGTTCTTTTGGTCAATGGCAGCCCCAAGGCAAACGGCAACACGGCCCGCGCACTCGCCGAGGTCGCCGAGCAGCTTAACGCCGAAGGCATCGAGGCCGAGATGTTTCAGCTGGGCGCCAAGCCCATTCGCGATTGCATTGGTTGCGGCCAGTGCGGCAAGCTCGATTGCCGTTGCACCTTTGGCGACGATGTGGTCAACGAGCTGATTGCCGCTGCCGAGCAGGCAGACGGCTTTGTCTTTGGCTCGCCCGTCTACTACGCACATCCCAGCGGACGCATCCTCTCGGCACTCGACCGCGCATTCTATGCAGGCAGCAAGGCCTTTACGCACAAGCCGGGCGCCGCTGTCGCCGTTGCCCGTCGCGGCGGCACGTCGACCACCTTCGACGTGCTCAACAAGTACTTCACCATCAACCAGATGCCCGTGGTAGCATCCACCTACTGGAACAACGTCTTCGGTGCCATGCCGGGCGAGGCCGCCCAGGACGCCGAGGGCCTTGCCACCATGCGAAACATCGGTAAAAACATGGCCTGGCTGCTGCGTTGCATCGAGGCGGGAAAGGCCGCCGGCATCGAAGCCCCCGAGGCCGATCGCGAGCGAACCAACTTTATTCGGTAGAACGGCGGAACATAAATATGAACGTGCAAATCTTCGGCACCAAAAAGTCCTTCGATACCAAGAAGGCCCAGCGCTATTTTAAGGAGCGCCACATTAAGGTGCAGTTTATCGACCTTAAGGAAAAGGAGATGAGCAAGGGCGAGCTCACGAGCGTGATGCAGGCGGTCGGCGGCATCGACAAGCTGCTCAACCCCAAGGCTAAGGACGAGGAGACGCTCGCACTCATCCAGCACCTCACCCCCAGCCAGCGCTTCGACAAGCTACTCGAGAACCAGCAGGTTCTGGCCGAGCCCATCGTGCGCAACGGCAAAAAGGCCACCGTCGGTTATTGCCCTGATGTATGGGGAGCCTGGGAGTAGCCTGTGTTATTTGTCGGCGCGTGGGTATAAGAGCAGGCGTTTGGCATAAGATTCAACTGTAAGCCATGTCTAACAAAGGAGGGCACATGCCCAACAAACCCGTGAAGATCATCATGCTTACCGGCTACCTCGGTGCCGGCAAGACCACGCTGCTCAACCACATCCTCGCCAACGACGGCGGCATCCGCGCCGCCGTGATCGTCAACGATATCGGCGAGATCAACGTCGACGCTAGCCTTATCGCCGACGGCGGCCTTTCCGAGACCGACGACCTCATCCCGCTCACCAACGGCTGCATCTGCTGCACGCTTTCGGACGACCTGGCCAACCAGCTGCAGGGCATCGCCGATTCGGGCAAGTTCGACTACATCATCATCGAGGCCTCGGGTATTTGCGAGCCTATCCCCATCGCCTACACCATCTCGAGCTTCTGCGACGAGGCCAAGGTGGGCGGCGAGCCCAAGCTCGCGCTCGACAACATCGTGGCCGTGGTCGACTGCGCCCGCATGTACGACGAGTTCAACGGCGGTCGCGACCTGCTGGCCGAGGACATTGACGAGGATGACATCGAGAGCCTGCTCATCCAGCAGATCGAGTTTTGCTCCACGCTGATTCTTAATAAGACTGACACCGTCACCCCCGAGCAGATCGCAGAGCTCAAAGCCATCGTGCGCAGCCTGCAGAAGGACGCCGTGATTGTCGAGGCTCAAAACGGCGAGGTCCCCATGGAGGAGCTGCTCGACACCGACCGCTTCGACTTTATGCGCGCCTACAACTCCGCCGCCTGGATCGAGGCCATGGAGCATCCCGAGGAGCACGACGACCCCGAGGTGCTCGAGTACGACATCGAGACCTTTGTGTACTCGCGCCGCAAGCCGTTTGACCTGCAGAAGTTCACCGATTTTGTTGAGCAGGAGTGGCCCGACGAAGTCATTCGCGTCAAGGGTCCGCTGTGGCAGACCGGCGATCCGGACATGTGCTACATGTTTGAGCAGGCCGGCCACCAGATGCGTCTGATGGAAAACGGTCTGTTTGTCGATTCTGCGCCCGAGGGCGAGAAGCAGAAGATTATCGACGAGAACCCCGAAATCATGCAGATTTGGGACGACGAGACGGGCGACCGCATGACGAGCCTGTGCATCATCGGCCGTCACATGGACAAAGACGCGCTCATCGCCTCCCTCGATGCCTGCCTGACCGACTGGCACCGCGCCTAGGTTTATCCAAGCGGGCATTTTTCCGCCTACGTAACCGCCAAACCACCACGAAGGTGCCCTTCGTGGTGGTTTTTCGTTCTGAGCCAAGGAGATTCATGTTCAACATTGTGCTGTATGCGCCCGAGATTCCGGCCAATACGGGCAATATCGGCCGCACCTGCGTGGTTACCGGTGCCCGCCTGCATCTGGTGGAGCCACTGGGCTTTTCACTCGACGACAAGACGGTGCGTCGCGCCGGCCTGGGCTACTGGCAAAATTTGGACGTGACGACCTATGCCGGCTGGGAGGATTTCCTTGCGCGCAACGGCCTCTCCCCCGCCGACGAACGCCTGCATCTGCTGACCAAAAAGGCGCGCCGCACCTATGCGCAAAGTACCTACCGCGACGGTGACTTTTTGGTCTTTGGCAGCGAGAGCTCGGGGATTCCCGAGCCACTGCTTGCCGCGGCGCCCGAGCGCTGCGAGCGCATCCCCATGTTGCGCGATTGCGACTCGCTCGAAAACGCCGACGCCTGGGAGGCCCACGAGGAGTCGCTCGGGCATACCGAGGACAGCCACGAAGCCATCCTTCGACAGGATATCTGCGGCAACTTCGTCGACCCGGACGACTACCGCATCAGCGCGCTCAACCTCTCCAACAGCGCCGCCATCGTCCTCTACGAAGCTCTGCGCCAAACAGGCTTTCCGGGAATGTGACAAAGGGACCGCCCCTTTGTCACATTGATGCACCAAATAACGAGCCATCGCTTTTAATCAGGATTTACTAGAATAAAATAAAGTTAAACGGCGATGCGAAAGGAGAGCCTTGTGGAATATCTCGAGAACCCGTTTACTCCCAGTTTTGGTGAGGTTCCTGCTCATCTCGCCGGCAGACAACAGATTATTCGGGATTTGGACCGTGCCTTCTTGAGCCAGCGTAGACGCCCGGAATTGACCTCGATCTTCTCAGGCGCGCGTGGAACCGGTAAAACCGCTCTCATGTCGTCGCTCGCGACAAGGGCGGAATCCCACGGCTGGATAGCGGTAAAGACGACCGCGCTCTCGGGAATGCTTGAGGAAATCGAGCTCGGGGCGAAACGTGCTGCAGGCCATCTCATCGACCCGTCTAACAACTTCGAAGTCACCGGTCTCGGAATCGCGCCGCTCGGCAGTATCGAGGTCAATCGCGTTCACGATGCCTCAACCTGGCGTTATCGCATGAGCGATATCATCGACCAGCTCAACGAAACGGGCACCGGCATGCTCGTCACGGTTGATGAGGTCGACCCGACGCTCGACGAGATGATCCAGCTCGCAGCCACGTATCAGCACTTTGTGACCGATGGGAAACGCGTCGCCCTACTCATGGCGGGACTTCCTAACAACGTCTCGACGTTGCTGAACCACAAGACGGTCTCGTTCCTTCGTCGCGCCCAGCAATATCATCTGGGGCGTATCGCCGACTACGATGTACGCGAGGCCTTGATCCGAACGATCCAGGAAAACGACCGTTTGGCGGATGCCGAGGGAATCGATAAGGCCGTTCGCTCGATTTCGGGCTTTCCTTTCCTATTGCAACTCGTAGGCTACCGTGCCTGGGATCTCACAAGCAATTCGAAGGAAATCTCGTCACGCGACTTTGACCTGGGGATCAAAATCGCGCGCGACGAGATGGACGACCGAATCCTCGCAGCGACTTACCGGGAACTCACTGCAGAGGACAAGCGATTTCTCATCGCCATGCTCGATGACGAGGAAGAGTCCACCACCGCTGACCTTGTCGAGCGCCTTAAGCGTTCGCCGCAACAGGTCTCCCGCTACCGACGCCGCATGATAGACGCCGGCATCATTGGAGAACGCGGGCGCGGAATCGTCGCTTTTGAATTACCGTTCTTCCGCGACTATCTCGCCGCTCAATGCGTGAAATAGGCATCGGATGTGACAAAGGGACTGTCCCTTTGTCACATTCTGCTAGAGGTAGCGGCCAGTGACGCTTGCGGAGCAGGCCGCAGTGTCATCCGGCGTGCCGGTGCAGACGATTTGTCCGCCTGCGTCACCGCCGCCCGGGCCCATGTCGATCACGTAATCGGCGTTACGGATAAGGTCGAGGTCGTGTTCGATCACGATGACCGTGGCGCCCTTGGCAACGAGTCCGTCAAACACGCTCAGCAGTACCTGAACATCGAGCGGATGCAGGCCGATCGTGGGCTCATCGAATACGAATACGGCATCATCCTGCACGCGGCCCATCTCGCTCGCAAGCTTAAGACGCTGCGCCTCGCCGCCCGAGAGCGCCGGCGTGGGCTCACCGAGCGTGAGATAGCCCAAGCCCAAGTCGTGTAAGGTCTGTAAGCGCGCCTGAACTTTCTTGAGACCCACCGTGGCGTCGAGGGCCTCGTCCACACTCATATCCATGAGCTGCGGCAACGTAAGCAGACTCCCGTCCTTGCCCTCGCGATGAATATGCGAAGCCGCGTCTGCATAACGTGAGCCGCGACATGTCGGACAGACGATCTCGACGTCGGGCAAGAACTGCACGTCGAGCGATATCGAGCCCGTGCCATCGCACGTAGGGCAGCGCAAGGCGCCAGTGTTGTAGCTAAATGCGCCCGCCTTGTAGCCGGCTGCCTTGGCCTCGGGCGTACGGGCGAAGGCGCGACGTAGCTCATCATGGATGTCAGCATAAGTTGCCACCGTCGAGCGCACGTTGGCGCCGATAGGCGTAGCGTCAATCAGATTTGCACGGGCAATGCCCTCGGCATCGACCCAACGCACGTGCCCCGGCAGGCGCTCGCCGGCTGCCTGCGCCTTGAGTGCCGGAATGAGCGTCTCGAGTACCAACGTCGTCTTACCCGAACCCGAAACGCCCGTCACCGCGACCAAGCGACCGCGCGGGATATCAACTTCGAGCGGCTTGACGGTATGGATGGCATCGGTCGCCATGCGGATATGGCCCCGGTCGAACATTTCCTCGTCGGACACCTGCGGGCGCAAGCGCTTGGACTCTGCGCGCAAAAACGGGGCGATGCGGCTGCCCTGCGATTGTTCGACCTCGTCCACCGTGCCAGTGGCAATCACATTACCGCCGCCTGCTCCGGCAACGGGGCCCATCTCAACCAGATAGTCGGCTTCCGCTAGTACGCGCGTATCGTGGTCGACAACAACCACGGTGTTGCCGTCATCCACCAGATCGCGCATTACGCCCACCAAGCCGTCGACATTGGCAGGATGCAAGCCAATCGAAGGCTCGTCCAGCACATAAAGCACGCCCGTCGATCGGTTGCGCACCACGCGGGCGAGCTGCACACGCTGGCGCTCACCCGTGGAGAGCGTAGCACCGGCGCGGTCGAGCGAGAGGTAATCGAGCCCCAGGTCGACCAGGCGACGAGCCGTGCTCAAAAACGAATCGCAGATATCCACTGCCATGGGCTGCATCTCGGCCGGCAAGGATGCGGGCACCCCGCGCACCCACTCAATCGCCTCACCCAACGTCATGGCCGCGGCCTGCGCCAGATTGATACCGCGCACCTGGGGCTGGCGCGCAACCTCGGAGAGACGCGTGCCGCCGCAGTCACGGCACGGGCCCTCGCGCAAAAAGCGAGCCACGCGCTTTAGTCCCTTATCGTCCTTAACCTTGGCGAGCGCATTCTCGACCGTATAGACGGCGTTGTAATAGGTAAAGTCGAGCGGCGTGGCGCCCTCGCCGTTTTTGGGAACGTAGAGAATATGCTTCTTAACCGCCGGACCATGGAACACGATGTCGCGCTCTTGAGGTGTGAGCTGGTTAAACGGCACATCGGTACGCACACCCATCTCGCCGGCTACCTGCTTCATCAAGTCCCACATGAGCGTGCCCCAGGGAAGCACCGCGCCTTCGTTGATGGTCTTGGACTCGTCGGGCACCAGGCTCGCTTCGTCCACCTCGCGCATGACACCGGTACCGCCACAGGTGGGGCATGCACCGCCGCTATTGAAAGCCAAATCCTCGGCACTCGGCGCGTAGAACTCGCGGCCGCATGTCGAACACGTGAGCGACAGGCCTGCGGCCACGTTAAGGCTCGGCTCCACACGCGCCCCGCAATGTGGGCACACGTGATGGGCACAGCGGCTAAAGAGCAAACGCAGACTGTTGTTGAGCTCGGTCATGGTGCCAAAGGTCGAGCGTACGCCTGGCACACTAGGGCGCTGATGCAACGCGAGCGCCGCCGGCACGTGCAGCACTTCATCCACCTGAGCGTGCTCGGCCTGGGTGAGCCGTCGACGGGTATAGGTGCTGAGCGCCTCCAGGTAACGGCGCGAGCCCTCGGCATAAAGAACTCCCAACGCCAGCGAGCTCTTGCCCGACCCCGACACGCCGGCAATACCCACGAGCTTTCCCAGCGGAATATCGATATTGATGTCCTTAAGGTTGTGTACGCGCGCACCGCGCACCTCGATAGCTTGCGGGCTCATCTTCTGTTCCGTCACCTTTATCACCCTACTCATGCCATAAAATGCGGTCGCGGATGTACTCGCCCAGCATGGGCACGGTAAACCGGACCAGGCCGTATCCGGCAGCCTCGATGACGCGCTCGCGAATCAGGCTTGCGCGATATTTACTCGCCCAGCTCTGAGTGCGATCGCAGCGCTCAATGATATCCGCCATGCGCGTCGGCTTACCCTCGTCAGTAGCCATGGCCTCGATAAAGAGGCGTTGCGGACTGCGCAATCCATAATACAGGGGCGCGTCGACCGCTTCGTAGAACTCGGAGACGGCATCCGCATGGCCATCCTCGACATCGTGCTTTTCGATGACCTGCGAGCCACGCCGGACAGCAGAGCGCCACATGTAATATCCCACCAGCTGGACCATGTAGGGATACCCCATACTCTTGCGCGCCGCAAGGTCCGCCGTCTCCGCATCAACGTAAAGACCGGCGTCCTTGACCGTCTGGACATATGAATCGCGCACCTTGGGCAAAGAAATCGCCCCCAGCGCACGCTGCTGCGCACGGCGCAAAAACGTCACGCTCGGCTCTTCGAGCAGGTCGTCAACCATACTGGGCAAGCCGGCAAATACCAGCGCAAGACCGCGCTGGTCGCTATCGGACAGGCCCGTAGCATCCTGATCTCCGAGCACCTGCTGATAGAGAACGGCAAGAGCCGCCAGTTCCTCGATTGACGCAGATTGCGCCTCGTCAATCGCAAACAGGATGCCCTTGCCTGGACCGAGCTTCTTGAGGCGCTCGTTGACCAGCCCCCGTAGCGTCTCGCCCTTTGCCCGAGCCGCCTCGACCGACATCCGACCAAACGACAGCCCAAACTCCATTGACGTCACAACGGGTTTATTCGAGCGAAGCGCGTCGGCCAGGCGATCGCACAAGCCAAGCGAAGCAGAATCGGAGACAACCGCCCATCCGCGCTCATTGGCTAGACGTTGCAGCTCCCGCAGGAGAACCGTCTTGCCGCAGCCGCGGTTTCCCGTAATGAGCATGAGCCTGCCCGGCGCTCCGGCGCCGTTATCGAGCCCTTCCTCGAAATCTTCGACGACCGACTCGCGACCGATGAGCATCGGAGGCCGCTTGCCTGCCGTTGGCTTAAAGGGATTTGGATTCATGTCGGCCTCCTCGGATTGGCAAACCCTGGTAATAGTTATACCAACTTGTACCGAGTTATACCAATAGCATGTGACAAAAGAACTGTCCCTTTGTCACATGTGGCCGAAAAACTCGGCGTCTGCTGCTCGCCAGGGGCGGAAGGTGGCGGGATCGATCTTTACGTGCGCCGCGGCGGGCACGTCGTACCATTTGACCGTGTAGCCGGCGCCGTGAGAGCAAAAGACCGAGTCGGGTGTGTTGGGCAGATCGGCCTCGGGCTCATAGGCGGCCGCCTCGATGACGCGCTCGGCATCATGACAGGCCGCATAACCGGCGAACTCCAGGTACAGATGCCCGCGACCGCTCGTGTAGGCAGCCACCTCCAGCGCATAATCCTGCACCTCGGATGCCGGCACGCGACCCACAAGATTCGCCCGGTCGCCCGCCATCGTCGGCGGCTCGTACTCGGCACTCATGCGCGTGGCGTCTGAGAGCGCCCGGCCCACGCACTCCCCCGGCACCTCGAGCTCAAAGTGGTACCACGGCTCCAGCAGCACCACCGCGCCCGCCTCACGCGCCCGCATCAAACCCTGGCGAATCGCGCGATACGTGGCCTGGCGAAAATCGCCGCCCTCGGTGTGTTTGGCATGCGCGCGGCCGCCCGTGAGCGTAATGCGCACATCGGTGATGGGCGAGCCGGTCAGCACGCCCAGGTGGTCGCGCTCCATGGCGTTGGTGAGTGCCAGACGCTGCCAGTTAAGATCGAGCTCGTCGGTCGAGGTCACGGTGCCAAACTGCACGCCCGAACCTGCTGGCAACGGCTCCAGGCGCAGATGCACCTCGGCATAGTGGCGCAGCGGCTCAAAGTGGCCCACGCCCTCGACCGGCTGCGAGATCGTCTCCTTATAGAGAATGCCGCCAGACTCAAACTCGACCGAAAGGCCAAAACGATCGGCCAGCACGCGCTGCACGACCTCGAGTTGCACGGCGCCCATCAACTGCAAATGGATCTGCTCAAGATGCGTATTCCAGCTTACGCCGAGCATGGGATCTTCGTCCGCCAACTCACTCAGCGCTTTAAACACCGCATGAACGTCGTGTTCGCCCGGCAGCACCGTATAGGTGAGGACCGGAGCGATGACGGGCGCATCGCCCGCGGGCTCCGTGCCCAGGGCGTCCCCTGGGCGAACGTGCGCAAGACCCGTCACGGCGCAAATACCGCCAGCAGCAACTTCTTGGGCAAGCTCATACTTCTCGCCGTTATAGATGCGTACCTGATCGACCTTCTGTTCCCACGCCTCGGCACTGGAATGCCCGCTGATCATCTGTTTTGCGCGCAGCGTGCCGCCGGTCACTTTAACCCAAGCCAAGCGCTCGCCACGATCCCCGCGGCTGACACGATAGACGCGCGCGGCAAACTCCGGGAGCCACGCCTGCTCACGAATCAGCGCGCATATACCATCCAGCAGCTCGTCAACGCCTTGGTCCTTGAGCGCCGAGCCGGCAAAGCAGGGAAAGAGCTTGCGCTCGGCAACCATGCGCGACAGCGTTGCGACAGAAAGCTCACCCGCTTCAAGAAACTCCTCGAGCGCCGCTTCGTCCAACGCAGCAGCGTCCTCCTGAACGGCGCCGCCCGCCAGCAGTTCGTTGACATCCAGGCAGCCCTCGGAAAGACGCTGCCCCAGCTGTGCCAGCAAAACATCGCGACCGGGATTCTCCAAATCGATTTTGTTGATAAAGATGAACGTCGGGATGTCATAGCGTGCAAGCAGGCGCCACAGGGTTTCGGTGTGCCCCTGCACGCCATCGTTGGCACCCACAACCAAAATCGCATAGTCGAGCGCGCGCAGCGTGCGCTCCGCCTCAGCCGAAAAATCGACGTGGCCGGGTGCATCCACGAGCATGACGTGGGCATCGCCGTGGTCGAGCACGGCCTGCGACGAGAAGATCGTAATGCCGCGCTCGCGCTCGATCGCGTTCGTGTCCAGGTGCGAATCGCCATCGTCCACACGGCCGCGTTTGCGAATGCGGCCCGCGTTGAACAGCATAGCCTCGGCCAGCGTGGTCTTGCCGGCATCGACATGTGCCAAGATTCCAACGACCGCTTGCTTCGACATGGCTCTCCTCTTATTACAAGCCCATCGCACGCGGCAACGGGCATCCTCGTTCCACACTGGATGATACAATTTACGGGCCGGCGGGCGAAGCGGGCCCTATCCCCCGACCGAGCTCATCGCCCTGCGTTGCCGCGCGGCGATTTTCGTAGGTTCGCGCCTTGCGAAAGCCGGCACCTCCCCTTTTTGTCCGCCCGGACTCATCTGGGCGGTAACAACGCGAGCCCCACAACGACGCGTTTTAACAAAAATGGCCCCACTCGAGGCCATTTTTTATTTGAGCTGGGTGATGATACGTGCCTTGGCTCCTACGCCTCGCGCAGCCAATCAAACGCGACGCGCGGCGTACCGTCCGACACATATACGATACCGGCGCGCTTAAACCCGGCCTTGGCGATGGCGCCCTGCATGGGCAAGTTGTCCTCGTGCGTGTCGATACGCAGATGGTCGGCGCGTTCCTTGGCAAAGGCAAACATCGCAGCCGCGATACCGTGCACGGTGCCGTCGGACGCCACTCGGTGCAGTACGGCATACGGAGTGTCGCTACGCCATTGCCCGTCCTCAATGACGTCATAGCACTCGTCCGGCCCCGGCAAAAGGGCAAACGTCGCCACCACGCGACCGTCGACTTCGCACACGTAACTGCCATCAGCGGCAATATCGGCAGCCAGCTGCTCGGCCGAAGGCGTGCCCTCGGGCCACTGCGTGGCGTTGCCATGTGCGCGCATAAAGGCGCGGGCCGCGTCATAGATAGCCATGACGACGGGAATGTCGGTATCGAGGGTTTTTCTGATCATCACGCGGCGACCTCACGTTTATTGGTATCACTTTGATTGAGCAATGATACCAACGTTTGGAGAGGGTGCGAAGCAGATGGGGAGCAAGAAGCGAGCCGCCTGGTCAAAGGCCAAAAGCGAGTTTTTGGGCGCTGCCACCGGCGGCGATATGAGCGACCTGTTTGCGCGCGAGGGCGAGCGCCGCGACGCCCTGGACGCCGAGCGCGATGAGGCTTGGCGCTATAAGTCGTGCGAGCGCAAAAACCGGTACGACACACGCGCCGAGGCCGAGGCCGTTATGGCCGACTGCGAAAACCGCGGACGGCGTGGTTTGGCCTGCTACAAATGCGAATACTGTGGCGGCTGGCACCTGACGTCGCACCCTTGGAAATAGACCTCGCATCGGCACGGTGTTGACGGGACGCCAGCCATTGTGCGCAAGCTACGGGCGCGGCGGCACCAAAACATCGTAACGAACGGCCTTGCCCGCAAGTTGATAGCTCGGCTTGACGCCGGCAAGCAGCGGCCCCTTCACCGGCCGTTTGATAACGACCTTGCGCGGGTGCACCGCAAACGCAGCTTCGACCAGCGTCTCCTCATCGGCACACGGCTGTTCCAAATGGTGCAAAAGTTGGAACTTCTTTTTCACCGCCGCGCTCTTGGTGCGCTCGGGAAACATGGGGTCCAGATATACCACATCGGGAGCCGCGAACTCGCCCCGCTCGATCAGCTCAGTTACATGGCGAAGGCCGGCAATGCTGTCCTCGCCCGCATGCAAGCGCATGCGCGCCACGGCAGCCGCAAGCGCCGGATCATCTGCCGCGCGATCCAAGGCATCCTTGAGGAGCGCCGCGATCACGCAATCCTGTTCATACAGATCGACGGTAAAGCCCGCGGCCGCCAGCAGCAGCGAATCCTCGCCAAAGCCTGCCGTGGCATCAATCGCCCATGGTTGTTCGATGCCTTTTGCACGCGCGGCCTTCACCAGCAGCTCCTGTTGCAAGCGGCCCTGCTTGAGCCGTGGGAGCATGCGGGCAAAATCGGCTCGCAACTCCATCGAGCCATCGGTGAGCGTGAGGCCTTTGGGTGTCCTGGTTAACTCGAGCCCTGCCGCCCGAGCAACAGAAAAGGGATCGACGACGCCCATGGACACTCCTTAGCAAAGAAAACGAATACATGGGCGCCGTTTATGTCGGCACCCAACCGTCCGTTATTGTCCCACATGCGACATGGTCCACAGCATCCCAATGCAAAGCACCGCCATCAATACCGTGCACACGGCAGCGATCACAGAATCACCCATGCGCCTTCCCAACGACCGCGGCTCACGCACTTGCCTTGCTCCGTACATCATGGCTCCTCCTTGAGATTAGCTCCTTGTTACGGCCCCATCATCTCAGCGCCGCACATGAGCTGCCATCGATTTGGCTTACGTCCAGCTTTCCCTTTTGAAAGGTTGGACCGTACAGGCAAGAGACGCTTTCAAACGCACGCATCGCCGCGTTGAACTACAATGTGCTTCACCATATGTGCAGCACATGGGGTGCGCCAGGTTGGCGTACTCGTATCGAAAGGACCAGCCATGAGCTCCGCTCGTAAGACTCTCAAAATCCTTGCCCTCGTCTACTTTGTTTTGGGCATCGCCAGCCTCGTCATCGCCGGCGTCGGCATCGCCCGAGGCAACCTCGATTCCACGTACGGGTCGAACGCCATGCTCGCCGCGGCCGTGATTATCGCCAAGGGCCTCATCGATCTCGCCGCAGGTGTTGCGGGCATCAAGGGCGCCAACAAGCCCTCGCAGGTGGATGGCGCGTTTAAGCTCGGCATCGTTGCCGCACTCGCCACGATTGCGCAGGCCGTGCTCACGCTTCCCGCACTCGGCGGCAGCGCCGTCAATATCGGCGCCTTTGTCATCGTGGTCTACGACCTGTTTTTTGTTCAGCAGGCGCACGCCGTCAAGGCCGAGAACAAGGACCGCCTGTAAGCGCTCGCTTCTCATAGCCTCTGCAGCCAAGCAACTAAAAAGGGCCGATCGCACATCTCCGCGGTCGGCCCTTTGCATTTGCCCAGATAAAACCTGCCAAAATAAACCTGTCCCTTTTTGGTAGGTTAGTGGCGGTATTCGGCGATGATGAAGTCGATGTCGGTTTGAAGGGTGTCCAGGTTTGCCAGGCGCTCTTTGTCGGCAGGGCGCGTGCGGTAGTAGTACGGCGTCATCTGGAACACTGCCTCGATATCGGCCTGCGTCTGGAGCGTAATGTTCGCAGACACCCGCTGCGTTCCGACCAACTCGAGTTCGGTAGTCTTCGGCAGCTTCTCGTCGTTAAGGTACGGCGTGTCGTAGAGCACCTCCTTGAGCCCAAAGAGATGACGGGCGCCCGGCACCACGGTGTAGAGCGAGCCCTCGGGCGCCAGCACGCGGGCAAACTCGCGCTCGTTAAAGGGGGCAAAGAGCTCGGTCACCATATCGAAGGTGCCATCGGCCACGGGGATGTCCTTCATGTTGGCCACGAAGTAGGTCGCATCGCCGCGCTTGGCAGCCAGGCGCACCATCTCTTTGCCCAAGTCGAATCCGTAAGCATCCACGCCCGGCACCGCACCCATGGCGCTGGTGTAGTAGCCCTCGCCACAGCAGATATCGAGCAAGGTCATGGGACCGCCCGCAGACGCCGCATGCCCAGACACCCGATCGCGCACCAGCTCGACCATCGCATCACGCAACGGCACATAGTAGCCGCGGTTTAGAAAGTCACGACGGCTGCGCGCCTGCGACTTGGGATCGCCCATGGAGTCGCCGCTCTTGGACGAGCGCAGCAGATACAGATAGCCCTCGCGCGCACGGTCAAACCGATGTCCGCCCGCGCATGCAGCACCGCGTTCGTCATCCACCAGCGGCTCATGGCAAACGGGACACAACAACATGGCAACTCCTTAGCGCGAACAACACAACGCCCACCATTGTCGCACGCCTTCCCCGCCTAGTCATTGGGGACATTCTTGAATGACTAGTCGTTTTAGAACGTCCCCAATGACTAGTCGATTAGGAGTATCATCGTCTGCGCAAATAAGCACGAAAGAGCATGTTAGAGATTGAGAGCGTATGGCTGATACCGCATCTAAGCACATTGACATGACCACCGGCTCGCTGTGGCGCAATATTCCCCTGTTCGCCTTCCCCGTGGCCGCCACGAGCATCTTGGAGCAGCTGTCGAACCTCATCGCCACGGTCATCATCGGTAACTTCTCGGGCGACCAGGGAACCCTCGCCATGGCCGCGGTCGGCTCCAATGTTCCGCTTACCAGTCTTATGATCAACCTGTTTATTGGGCTGTCGCTTGGCTCCAACGTGGTCATCGCCAATGCCATCGGCCGCAACGATCAGAACATGGTCAAGCGTGCCGTCCACACCTCGATTTTAATGGCGCTCGTGGGCTTTGTCGTCATCGCGCTGGGCGAGATCTTTGCCGAGCCCATGCTCGCCGCGCTCAACGTTCCCGCCGAGACCATGCCGCTCGCTTCGCTCTACCTACGCGTCTTTTTGCTCAGCATGCCCTCGATTTTGCTCTACAACTTTGAGGCCGCGATCTTCCGCTCTGTCGGCATCACCCGTATGCCGCTACAGGCGCTTGCCGTGTCCACCGTCCTCAACATTGGCCTGGACCTCATTTTTGTCCCCGTACTCCACTGGGGCGTCGCGGGCGTCGCCATCGCCACCGCCATCGCCTACACCGTCAGCGCCGCTACGCTCTTTATCCGCCTGCTCAAGACCGACTCCGTCGTCCGCGTCACCCCACGCGACTTAGGCTTAGACCCCGTCGCCCTCAAGCGCATCGTCAAGATCGGCCTGCCCGCCGGCATTCAAAGCGCCGTCTTTGCCGTCGCCAACATCATCATCCAGTCCGCCATCAACAGTCTGGGCACCGAGGTCATGGCGGCATCGAGCGCCGCCATGAGCCTGGAGTATGTGTGCTACAACCTGCTCAACAGCTTTAGCCAGGCCTGCACCACCTTTGTGGGACAAAACCACGGTGCCCGCCAGATCGACCGCTGCACCAAGACGCTCAAGGTCTGCCTGGTCGAAGGCGGCATCGTCGCGCTCACCACCATCGTCATCATCGTCGGTCTGGGGCGCGAGATCCTGGCGCTCTTTAACAGCGATCCCAACATCGTCTCGATCGGCTATATCCGCGTGTGCTCGATCTTCCCGGCATACGCCTTTAGCATGTTCTACGAAAACATGTCCGGTTACCTACGCGGCTTTGGCATCTCGCTTATGCCCGCCCTCATCACCATGATCTGCGTCTGCGGCATCCGCTTCTACTGGGTATTCTGCGTGTTCCCGCACTTCCGCACCTTTGCGAACATCATGATGGTCTACCCCATCAGCCTGGGCACCACGGCGTTCTTTATGGTCGTGGCGGTATTGCTCTGCCATCCGGCACACACCTACCGTCTGACGCAAGCCAAAGCGACAGCCCGCTAATCACCACACTCAACGCCACGCCAGTCATTAGTTGACAATATGCGAGCTCATGTAGTCGATAAAGCGCCTCGTGGCGATAGGCATGGTGTCCCAGCTGCGCCAGGCTGCCACCACGTCGCGCGAGGGGGCGTGCACGATGGGACGCACGCGAATATCGGCCCGCATGCCCTCAACGGTACGACGGTAGAGCATGCTCACGCCTAACCCCTCCTCCACCATCGCCATAATGGTGTAGTCGTCGGTGACCTCACTCGTCACGTGCGGCGACAGCCCGTGCGTTGCGAATGCATCGAGCACCAGGCTCTGCTCGCCCTCATCCAGCAGCACAAACGGTTCGGACGCGAGGTCGGCGAGCGTCACCTTTTCCTTTGCCGCCAGCGGATGGGCGGCTGGCAACAGCGCCACCAGCTCGTCATGATAGGCCACGCGCTTCTCGAGCCCTGTGGTAAATCCACGCGCCGTAAAGCAAAAGTCAACCACGCCATCGTGCACCCATTGGGCGTTGCGCGTGTAATCGCCCTGCTTGAGGGTAAAGCGCACGCCCGGATGCAGGGCCCCAAAGTCGCGGATCACGCGCGGCAGCACGGTACGGCTCACGTTGGTAAACGTCGCAATGCGAATGTCGGTCGACGAAAGCCCCAACAACTCCTGACGCTTGCCCTCAAGCTCGGCCTCGGCCGTTACGATCTGGCGCAGATACGGCAGATACTGTTTGCCGTCGCGCGTAAGCGAGACGCCCTGCTTGCCGCGCTCGATAATCGTGGTGCCCAGCTCGCGCTCGAGCGCCTTGACGGCCTGGCTCACCGCGCTTTGCGTATAGCCCAGCTCGTCGGCCGCACCCTTAAGACTGCCGCAATCGACCACCATACATACAATCTGATACCGCGATGCCATCGTGCCTCCACATCGATGTAGCCGTAAAACGTTTTGCTAGCGTTTTTCCTATCAACATTAGCATTTCTTAATCATACTGAAGATACATTCGCTTTACTACATCCTCATCTGGGAGCAGAATCCTTTTTACGAAACCGTTTTGTAACAAAAGGAGTCCCATGGATCGCAAAAAAGCAATCGCGCTCTCATTTTCCGTTCCCGTCGCATGGGGCTTTTCGTACCCCCTCATGAAGATCGGCATGGATAGCATGAACGCCACGAGTATCGTTGCGCTGCGCTGCATCATCGCCTTTGCAGCTTGTCTGCTGCTCTTCCACAAGCACGCGCTGCGCATCAATCGCGACGTGATGATTCGTTCCGCCATCATCGGCGCCATCATGGCAACCGAGCTTACCTGCATGTGCTTGGGCTCCAGTCTCACCTCCGCCTCCACCGCCGGCTTTTTGCAGAGCCTGACGGTCGTGATCGTGCCGTTTGCCAACGCGGCTCTGCTGCGTCGCGCCCCCGAGCGCAAGGTGCTCATCGGCACCGCCATCGTCACCTGCGGCATGCTTTTGCTCTCGGGCGCCGACTTTACCAGCCTGAACCCCGGCGCGATGGTCATGCTGCTCTCGGCCTTTATCTATGCCGGCCACATTATCGTAGCCAAGCGCTTTGTCGAAGAAGTCGATCCGCTGGCTCTGGGCGTTTGGCAGCTGGGCTTCGGTGGCTTGTTCTCGGGCGTCGCCGCATGCACCTTTGGCGGCTTTACGCTTCCCAGCACGCCGAACGAGATCGTCGTTGTCGTTGCGCTCGCACTCATCTGCTCTGCCTACGGCTTTATCACCCAGACGCTCGTGCAGCCCCACGTACCCGCCGAGACCACCGGCTTCGCCTTCTCGCTCGAGCCGGTCTGCTCCGCCGTCTTCTCGTTCTTCCTGGTCGGCGAGGTCCTGAGCCCCATCGCCTTCTTTGGCGCAGCGCTCATCCTCACCGGCGTCATGGTGGCAACCGTCGAGCTTCCACACCTTCGCGCACATGGGCATACTCGTATGGCAGGAGCGCCCGAGCACGTCTCGTAGACCCCACTCCTCATGCAGCCGTGGCATAAAGGTCTCTGGACGCCTTTACAATAGGTGCCAACATAGCATCTGCCATAAAGGAGTTCCATGGACGCTGTAACTCGCGACCGCAACATAGCAACTTGGTTGGGCGATGCGCCGCAGCCGGTCCGTGACACTACGAACCAGCTGCTCGAGCGCATCGCCCTTTTGCGTGCCGAGCAGACCATCTACCCGGCGCAAGACGACATCCTCAATGCCCTCGCCTACACGCCGGCCGACCAGGTCAAGGTTGTCATATTGGGTCAAGACCCTTATCACGGACCTAACCAGGCAATGGGGTTGTCGTTCTCGGTCCCCGCGACGCAAACCAAGTTGCCGCCGAGCCTGCGCAACATCTATAAGGAACTCAAAGCCGATCTGGGTTGCCCCATTCCCGCCACGGGAGACCTAACCCCATGGGCACAGCAGGGCGTCCTGCTCCTCAACACCACGCTCACCGTGCGCGAGCATGCCGCGAACTCGCACGCCAAGCTGGGCTGGAGTACCCTGACCGACTACATTATCGAACGCTGCTGCCAGCTGCCCCAGCCGGTAGTCTTTTTGGCATGGGGCCGCTTTGCCCAGCAGATGGTCGAAGGCAAGCTCGCCACGACCGGCGCGGGCAAGGCAACCGACAAGTTCTGCCTAGCCTCTACGCACCCCTCGCCGCTTTCGGCCAACCGTGCCACGGCGGAACTCCCCGCTTTTATGGGGTCGCGTCCCTTCTCCGCTGCCAATCGGTTACTCGAACAGCACGGCTCGACCCCCGTTAACTGGACTAGCCTCGGCTAAAAATCGATACATCAAAAACGCGCCCGACAGCTTTCCATCGGGCGCGTTTCCTATTCGGGCCAAATAAATTGCGTGCGGCCGGCCTCGCCGCCATCGATCAGCAGGCTCTGCCCGGTCATAAACCGGTTGGTTACGCCCACAAAGTAGATCCATTCGGCAATCTCTTGGGCGGTGGCCCAGCGCTTAAGCGGCGTGAGTTCCATAATCTGGCTCCACAGGTGTTCGTCTTCCATCACGCAACGGTTGAGCGGCGTGATCACGCCACCCGGGTCCACACTGTTGGCGATGGCCTGCGGCGCCAGGCGGTTTGCAAGGTTCTTGGTGTAGGCGATAACGCCGCCCTTGCTGGCGGCATAGTCGGGAAACTCCGATCCCGTATGCCCGCTCGCCGACCCCACATTGACCACGGATTTGATAGCCGGTGTCGGCTTGGCGGCAAGCCCCTCCCCCACAAAGGCATAGCGCTCGGTCACGTTGATGGTGCCACGCAAGTTGGCGGCAATATCGTCGGCCGAATCCTGCACACCGGCAACGTTCACGATTACCTGTGGCTCAAGGTCGCCTGGAAACGAGTCAGGCTCGCGGACATCAACGATCAGATGGCGGTAGCGCTCGTGTTCGATCGCCGCCGGCAGCAGATCAAAGCCCACGACCTCGTGGCCCTCGTCCAAAAAGCGCTGCACGCACGCGGCTCCGATACCACCCGAAGCACCCGTGATCAAAACCCGCATGCTTGCTCCTTAGGCGGTTGCATGGCGCTTGAGGTACTCGGCGCCCACATTCTCGCGCTCCCAGCTGCGCACGACCTTGTAGCCCACGGGGCTCAGGAAGACCTCGCACAGCAGCTCGGCAACAGCGCCGGTCAGCGAGCACATAAGGACCTGCACCCAGGTCCAACCAAAGAACGTGTGGCTCACCACAATGGCAAAGACCAAGTTGTCGATAAACTGGCCAACACCTGTAGACACATAGGAGCGGAAGGCAAAGCTCGCAAAGTTATTCTTTTTGAGCATACGGCCGAGCGACTGGTTGAGTGTGGAGTTAACCACGGCAGAGACGAGCATTGCCAGCGAAGAGCCCAGCACCACGTACCAGGTGCCGCCGATGGTGGCGTTAAGGGCGGTGTTGACCTCGATCATACCCGTGTCGTAGTAGGCGCCCCACATGCCGGGCGTGAGCGAGCATGCCCAAAAGCACAGACTCACGGCCAGATTGACCAGCAGCGCGAGGATAGAGATTTTGATGGATGCCTTGGCGCCAAAGCGCTTGCAGATCATGTCCTGGCACAAAAACGAAACCCAGCTCACCACAAAGCCGCAATCGAGTGCCAGATACGGCAGGCTGATGAGCTCTTTGTTGGCCAGCAGGTTCATCATGATGACACTCACGAAAAACAGCGAAACCGTTGCCGCGGGAATGCTCCGCAACAGGACCTTGTAGTCCTCCATGACCTTCTTGATCATTATGTACTCCTTTGGTTTTAGGTTTAACGAGCAGGATATCGGACCCGAACTGCTCGGCCGCCACGGTCTTGAGGCGACGGTGGGTATGATAGCCGCTCACACGGCATCAGGCAAGCAAACGGCGCGGCAGCCCCACAGGGCCACCGCGCCGGTGCGCTAAAACGTTACGTTGCCAAACTCCGACAGGATAAGATCGGGGTTGTGATCGGTTGCCCAATCCACGTTCCACGGGCTCGTGAACAGCAGCAGCTTACCGCCGCGCATGTCCTCGACGCGCAGCGTGTCACGCGTGAGCGAAAGGCCCGGGATATCAATGGTATCGGGGTCGTTCTGAATCCAGCGGATGTCCGTATAGGGCAGCGGCTGGCGACGGACCTCAACACGATACTCGGCCTTGAGGCGGCGCTCGAGTACCTCAAACTGCAGCACACCGACCACGCCCACGATAACGCTCTCCATGCCGGCACCCAGCTCGCGGAAGATCTGGATGGCACCCTCCTGGGCAAGCTCCTCCATACCCTTGACGAACTGCTTGCGCTTGAGCGTGTCGACCTGCGTAATGCGGGCAAACATCTCGGGGGCAAACGTCGGGATCTGCGGATACTGCACGTGGCGCTTGCCGGAGCACACGGTGTCGCCGATGCTAAAGATACCCGGGTCGAACAGGCCCACGATATCGCCCGCGTACGCCTCGTCCACGATGGCGCGGTCATCGGCCATCATCGACGTGCCCGTTGCAAGCTTGAGTTTACGGTTGCCCTGCACGTGGAAGGCGTCCATGCCACGCTCGAACTTGCCCGAGCAAATGCGCACAAAGGCGATACGGTCTCGGTGGTTCTTGTCCATATTGGCCTGGATCTTAAACACAAAGCCGCTAAAGTCGTTCTCGGCGGGCGCGACCGGCTCGCTGGTGAGCGTATCGGTATAGGCACGCGGCGTCGGGGCCAGACGCAGGAACTCTTTAAGGAAGGGCTCCACACCAAAGTTGGTGAGTGCCGAGCCAAAGAACGCCGGACTCAGCTTGCCGCAGGCCACGGCATCCAGGTCGAGCTCGTCGCCGGCGCCATCGAGCAGCTCGATGTCGTCCATCAGGTTCTTGTGGTTCTCCTCGCCAATAAGCTCATCCATGGCGGGATCGCCCAGCTCGGCCTCGACCTCGGCGACCTTCTTGGTGGCGTTGGCGTGACCGTCGCCCTCAAAGGCGATAACGCGACGGGTCTGGCGATCGAACACGCCGCGGAAGTTGCGGCCGCTGCCGATCGGCCAGTTCATGGGATACGTATTGATCCCCAGAACATTCTCGATCTCTTCCATGAGCTCAAACGGATCGCGAGCCTCGTGGTCGAGCTTGTTCACAAAGGTAAAGATGGGAATATGGCGCAGCGTACAGACCTTAAAGAGCTTTTTGGTCTGGGCCTCGACGCCCTTAGCGCCGTCGATGACCATGACCGCGGCGTCGGCAGCCATGAGGGTACGGTAGGTGTCCTCCGAGAAGTCCTGGTGGCCGGGGGTATCGAGGATGTTGACGCAGGCGCCGTTGTAGGTGAACTGCAGTACCGAGGAGGTAACGGAAATACCGCGCTCCTTCTCGATGTCCATCCAGTCCGAGACGGCATGCTTGGCCGAACTCTTGCCCTTGACCGAGCCGGCGGTCTGGATGCTGCCGGTATAGAGCAGCAGCTTCTCGGTAAGCGTGGTCTTACCGGCGTCCGGGTGGCTGATGATCGCGAATGTGCGGCGCGACGAGATTTCATCCGACAGGCTTGCCATGCGGATCCTTTCTTGCATTGAGTGCATTACGTCGTTGTAACCGCACCATTGTAGCCGCGAAATCCCGCCCTAGGGCGCCTATCAGGACAAATTCATCAGTTGGGGCCTGGGTAGCCGGCCCAATCCGAATTTGTCTCTTGCGTAACTGTACATAGTGTATATATACTGTGCTTACCGGTTATATACACGTGTAGCCCAACAGCTAAGGAGCCGCTGTGGACATTATCCTATCCAATTCGAGCGACAAGCCCATCTACGAGCAAATAGCCTCGCAAGTCAAAGCTCAGATCCTTTCGGGCGCGCTCGCTGCGGGAGCCAAACTCCCCAGCATCCGTGCACTCGCGAGCGATCTTGGCGTGAGTGTCATCACCACCAAGCGCGCCTATGCCGACCTGGAGCAGCTCGGCTTTATCTGCACCGTGCAGGGCAAGGGCTGCTTTGTCGCCGAGGGCAACCAGGAACTCTTGCGCGAAAACCAGCTCTGCCATATCGAAGAGCTGCTTGCGAAAGCGGCGAGCCAAGCCGAAGCCTTGGGCGTCACGCGCGACAAGCTGCACGAGATGCTCGACCTCGTAGCCCCCGAAACCATGCAGTAGCCATCTGCAAGAAAGGCTATACCATGCAAAACCTTTTAGAACTCAAAGGCATCTCACGCCGCGTGAGCGACCGCTTTTCCCTACGCGATGTCACACTCACCGTGGAGCCCGGCCAGATCGTCGGCTTTGTGGGCGCAAACGGCGCCGGCAAAACAATGACCATTCGCGCCGCGCTCGGACTCATAAAGCTCGATGCCGGCGAGGTGCACCTGTTTGGGCAGCACTGCGGCACCGACGCGCCCGGCGAGACACAGCGCCATCTGCGCTCCCGCATCGGTCTTGTCCTGGACACGTGTCCTTTCCCTTCCACGCTCAAGGTGGGCCAGATCGAGACGCTCGTAGGCCCGGCGCACCCCACATGGAGTCGCGAAACATTCGCCAGATTTATCGAACGATTTGGCCTTGATCCCAAAGCCAAGGTCAAAGACCTCTCCCGCGGCATGGGTATGAAGCTGCAGCTCGCCTGTGCGCTCAGCCACAATGCCAGGCTGCTCGTTTTGGACGAAGCCACCGCGGGCCTCGATCCCATGGCGCGCGAGGAGCTGCTCGATGAGCTGCTCGCCTTTGTTTCCGACGGCCAGCGCAGCGTACTGCTCTCGAGCCACATTACGTCCGACCTCGATAGCGCCGCCGATCGCGTCATCTGCATCGATAACGGTTCGATTGCATTTGACCTGCCACGCGAGGACATTACCGACCGCGCCGGAATCGCCCACTGCACGCAAGCACAGGCCGCAGAGCTCATGGCTTGCGTCGAAGGCGCCCGTGCTGCCCGCCACGCCTATAGCGTGGACGTGCTCGTGCCCAACCGCCGTGATACGCTCGAGGCTTTCCCCGAGATTCCCTGCGATCGGGCAACCATTGATGACTACCTTCGCCTCATGCTGAAAGGGGCTTCGAAATGAAACGCGCCTTTATGTCCGAGCTCGCCATCGTTCGCACGCTTATCCCGAGCATCGCGGGTGTCGGCTTATTTATATTCATCGTGATGACCCTCGCCAACGCATCGGATGGTGATTCCGGCATGAGTGCTGGCGCCTGCGCAGTCAGCGCCATGTCGCCCATCATGATCATGAACTCGCTAGCCGGCTTCGACAATCAAAACGGATGGGAGCGCTATCGGGCAACGCTGCCCTTCTCGCGCAAAGACATCGTCTGCGCACGTTACCTGTGTATCGTTGCTTTCTCGGCCATCATGGCATGTGCGGCCGCGCTGTTGAACATCGTCACCATCCCACTCTTCAATAATGCAGGCATTTTCCCGACGGGACAGGTCGTATTTGAGATCGCAATTGCCTCGGCAGCCTCGATGCTCATCTCCCTCATGATGGTGTTTTTGGCGCAGCCGCTGTTCTTTCGTTTTGGACACATGGAGGCGCTGCGCCTGTCCGTTGGTCTGTTTGCCTTGCTCGGTTGCCTTGCTATGGCCACGCTGAGCTCCTCCAACCCCATCAGCAACTGGCTCATGTCGATTGCCGGGGCAAATCCCGATTCCGCCGTCCTCGGCTGCCTGTGCGCAGGAATTGCCGTCCTGGCCCTCGCGCTATGCGCAATCAGCTGCACCGTCAGCACCAAGGTTTATCGAGTACGCGACCTGTAATCGACAGCTAAAGGACTTGGGCGGCACCCCACCTCATTTACTAGATAAGACGAAGCAGTAACAACGTCGTTACCACCCTTCACGGCATGCCGTTCACTTCTCGGAAAAACATTCACCTTCAATTCGAGCCCTAACCAAATGGCTCCCCGGAACATGGCCCCGTCTCGCCGCGGCCATATCAAACCTTCATGGTGGGGCGGTATCCTTATGTCCATAAAACTCGCAGGATAAACCCATTATCCAAGGAGGCATCGCACCCGTGTCGTGGGTCGTCGCAGCATTTGCGTCAGCATTCTTTGCCGGCATCACATCCATCTTGGCCAAATGCGGTATCAAGCAGACCGACTCCGATATCGCGACGGCCATTCGCACCTGCGTGGTGCTCGTTTTCGCCTGGGCAATGGCGGGCATTTCTAGATCCATTGGGACCATTGGCAGTATCGAACCCAGATCCTGGCTCTTTCTCGTCCTCTCGGGACTCGCTACAGGTGCTTCGTGGATCTGTTACTTTAAGGCGTTGAGCATCGGAGACGTCAATAAGGTCGTACCGGTCGACAAGATGAGCACCGTGCTCGCCGCGCTGGTCGCCATCGCGCTTTTTGGTGAGACGAGCAACCTTGCGGTTAAGCTCGTGGGAACCGCTGTCATCACCCTCGGCACGTTTTTAATGATCGAGAAGAAGCAGTCCGCCGGACCCGAGCAGCAGCAAGACCGGACCTGGCTCGCTTACGCCCTCGGCGCCGCCGTGTTCGCAGCACTCACCTCCATCCTCGCCAAGATCGGCATCGAAGGCGTCGAGTCAAACCTGGCCACGGCAATCCGCACCTGCGTGGTACTGGTTATGGCATGGGCAATCGTGGCAGCCAAGGGAAAACTGGAGCAGGTCGCGCACGTTGACCGGCGCGAACTCACATTTCTCGTAACATCGGGCATCGCAACCGGAGCATCGTGGCTGCTCTATTACTACGCCATCGCTGCAGGCCAGGTGAGCGTCGCGGTGCAGATCGACAAACTATCGATTGTCGTATCGGTACTATTTGCGCGTCTGGCATTCAACGAAAAACTCTCACGACGCAGCGCCATCGGTCTCGCCCTCATCGTACTGGGCACCGCCGCGCTTGCAATTTGGAAGTAGCGCCGATACCGAACGAAATCCAGTCCACCCGCAAATCCGTGACACAGCGCCCGCACCGGACTTGAGATGTTTGTACTGACTGCGCGCTATCGTGCTACTTGCGCAGCGGCTTGGGCAGCGGAATGCCGGCGGCGATAACGGCGGCGATGATCATGCAGACGATACCCTTGAGTGGGAAGCACATGAGCAGCAGGCCCACGACCATGACCGGCTGACGCATGACCGCACCCATCGTCGATGCCGTGCAGACGGCGACGCAAAAGACCGGATCGGCGCCGGTGAGGACAGCAAGGCCGTAGCCCAGGCTTACGCCCGAGAAGATAACCGGGAAGAAGTGGCCGCCGCGCCAGCCCATGTTGATAAGGGCGGGCGTCAGCATGGCCTTGACAAGACCGGTTGCAATGAGTACGCCAGCGGGAATGGTCATATAGGTCTCCATGAGCACGTCGGCCTGCGTCTCGCCGGCAAACATGGTGTAGGGCAGGACCGTGCCGCAAATGGCGAGCGCCAAACCGGCCAGCATGGCCTTGATGACAGGGCGCTCCCCTATGGCGTGGGCCAATGCCTCGCTCGCGTGCTCCGAAACAAAGTACAGCCAGCCACAGGCCGTGCCGATGAGCGCCAGGGGAATAAGCCAGGCAAGCTCGAGGTTGCCCACCTGAGCAGCCTCGAACCTCGGCATACCCATACCGCCGCCCATAAGCTGGCCGAGCAACAGATAGGTGCCCAAGCCGCCGGCAATCGCGATGCCGTAGACCACGGTCTTTTGCGCCTTGGGCAGCTTGATGGTGATCTCGTCGGACGCTGAGTCCTCATCGTCGTCGGCGCCCTGGCCGTCGGCGCTGCCGGCGAGCGGCGCCACAAAGCCAAAGACAGGCGCGGTAAAGAGCGCCGTCAGAGCAGCCTGGGTACCCAGCAGCGTGAGCTCCCTAAACTCGGCGCCAAAGCAACGCATGCGGTCGCCGACCCAGCTGCATAGACCTGCAATGACACCGGTCAGGCCAGCCTCCGGTCCAATGCTTCCGCCAAACAGCAACGGCAGCAATGCCGCAAGAGATAGCTTGCCGAGGTTGTCGTACGGGTAGCGGCCGTCGCGCTTTACCTTGGCCATCACCTGGTTGAGGTCATCGGTCTTGGTGCCCGTCATCTTTTCGTACAGACCGATCAGCAGGCCGCCCAGCAGGCAGACGAAAAACGGGTACGGTAAAAAACCGAACGGACCGCTCGCGAGCTCGGGCGAAGCGACGCCCAGCATATGCGGGATCTCGGTCCATAGATAGTCGATACCGTGCTCCATCGCAAAAAAGAACAGCCAGACCGCAGCGCCTGCGAAAGCGCCAGTCACAGCAACGCTAGCTAAAAACAGCGCACGGTTTTTGGGTTTTGCCAGGTTACCCATCGGGTCCTCCCGTGGTCAAAGTCAACATAGATACGCTTTATTGTAGGGCGAACATTGTCCAGACGAGCCAACCATCTGCGCCCCAAACGACACCATTGAGTGCCAGGGCACTACGGATGCGAACCTCAACTCCCAATAATCGAGGCAATCTCGCGCAAATCGTCGGCAAAGTAGATGCCTTGCTGGCGCTGCGGACTCGATAAGCCCTTATCGATCATATGCCCGAGCAGCGCCTTGAGGTCGTTGTAGTAACCGTCCAAGTTATACAGGATGCACGGAGCACTCAGGTGTCCCAACGATACCGCAGACATGACCTCGGCAATCTCCTCGAGCGTGCCCGTCCCGCCGGGAAAGGCAATGAAGGCATCACCAAGCTCAATCATCTTGGCTTTGCGCTCAGCCATATCGCTCGTCACGATAAGGTCGTCAATACCTTCGTGTTGAAACTCTGCCTCGATAAAAAAGCTCGGCTCAACGCCCGTCACATGCCCGCCAGCATCGAGCACGCTATCGGCAAGCGCGCCCATCATGCCCGATTTGGACCCGCCGTATACCAGCGCGTGCCCGTTGGAGCCAATCCAGTTGCCCAGCTCTTGCACCGCAGGCAGAAACGCCGGGTCATTGCCGACGCTGGCGCCCAGATACACGGTGATATTCATATTCAGTCCCCCTCGTCGTGACGCACGGCGCCCGTTCTAGCGTTGGCGTCGGCGATATTCGCGTACGCGGCGCGACAGGTCAGCGAGCTCGTCACGATCGAGCTCTTCCAAATGCTCAAGATCATCCATAAAGCGCGCCATGGTGTCCTTTTGGCGCAGCTTAATGAGCGTATTGCAGTAGTTCACCGCCACACCCGTGAGCATGGCGATGTAGAAGATACTGATGACGCTCAGGACGACGGTAATAGCGCGGGCGACCGGCGTTTCGGCCGGGATATCGCCAAAGCCGATGGTCGAGACCGTCTCAAAGCTAAACCAGAGACCATCGCCAAACGTGAGGGTCGTGGGCTCGGACAGCCAGACGGCCGTCGAGCACAGCAGGTAAAAGATAAGAAACAGGCCCGTGATGCGTGCAAAGCCAGCCTGTCGCAACACGTCGGCAAGCGTCCTCAACTTGTTCATCGCGACCCCTTTTCCCAGACGCCCAATCACATTCGCTCGGTATTGTCCCACGCCTTCCCCGCAAACGGAATCAGTCGTCGGGGACGCTTCTAAACGGCGGGTTATGAAGGACCGTCCCCGTGGCAAAACGGCATACGTTTCAATCTGCGACAAATAGGACATCCCCACAGGTCTCACGGCCCGAACGAGTATCTTGATATAGACATACCGCCCACCGCCGTGCCCGCAGCACGCAAAAAGAAAGGGAGTCCACAATGTTTAGGCCTCTTCGCAGAAAAAAGCGCGCCATCACCGATAAACAGGCGCGAGAGCTACTCGCCGATTGCAAGCGCGGCGTTTTTGCCGTCAACGGCGACGATGGCTATCCCTATGCCATTCCCGTCAATTACTTCTTTGACACCGAGCACGACAAAATTTATTTTCATGGTGCCAAGGCAGGACACAAGGTCGACGCACTCAAACGAAACGACAAAGTCTGCTTTACCGTCTATGGCAACGATTGGTATAAGGATGACGACTGGGCACCCTATGTTCAGAGCACCGTGGTTTTTGGCCGCTGTCGCCTCGTGAACGATGACCCGGCATTTGTCGAAGATACAATCCGCCAGCTCGCCCTCAAATACTACCCTTCCGCCGAGGAGGCCGAAGAGGAGATCAAACAAAGCATAGGGGGCGTCCAGCTGTATGAAATTACGGTTGAGCACCTTTGCGGCAAGCAGATTCAGGAAAAGTAGCAAACGCGGAAAACGTGCTCGCAGCCCTCTGTGCCCTATGCGCCCACGCACGCTAACGGCGTGGGCGCAGACCGCGGCGGCCGAATCGCTTGCCCCCTATACCCCAAAAACGTAGCGGTCCAAGCGGTCGCATGCCTCCCTTACACGCGAAAGCGGCAGTGCTAGATTCACGCGAATGTGGCAAGATCCGTGGAACGGACGGCCGTCCTGATAGCCCACGCCCACACGCGCGCCCTCATCGAGCAGCCACTGAATATCGCGGCCATGCTCGCGGCACCACTCCGTGCAGTCTAGGAACACCATATAGGTGCCCTGCGGGCGCGAATAGGACACGCCCTCAAAATGCTCGTCCACGTAATCGCAGAAGTAGTCAATGTTGCCCTCGATGACCTCGTTGAGCTCATCGACCCACTCGTAGCCCTGCGGCTGGTAGGCGCCGATAAGCGCATGCATTGAAAGGACATTCATCTCGTTGTAGTGAGTCTTATTGGACACGGCGCACACGCGATCGCGCAGCGTCTCGTTATAGATAATGTGGTAGCTGCCGACCAGGCCCGCCAGGTTAAACGTCTTGCTCGGCGCATAGAGGGCGACCGTGCGCATGCGGGCATCCTCGCTCACCGACTGCGTCGGGATATGCTTGTGGCCGGGCATGATGATGTCGGACCAGATCTCGTCCGAGATCACCACGCAATCGTGCCGGCGATAGATGTCCATGACGCGCTCAATCTCATCGCGCTCCCATACGCGGCCGCAGGGGTTATGCGGCGAGCAGAACACCGCGGCATGGATATGGTTTTGGACGAGCTTGCGCCCCATGTCCTCAAAGTCCATGCGCCACACACCCTGGTCGTCGAACTTAAGCGGGCTGTGGACAATGCGATAGCCCGCGGCTTCGATAGACTTGGTAAAGCCGATGTAGGTAGGGCTGTGGACCAGCACCGCATCGCCCGGCTGGACATACGCGCGCAGGGTCGACACGACGCCGCCCAGCACGCCGTTTTCGTAGCCGATATGCTCCGGGAGCAGGCCCTCGACGCCATTACGGCGGCTCTGCCATTCGATGATGCGGTCGAAGTACTCGTCGCGCGGATCGAAATAGCCAAACATGGGATGCTGGGCGCGCTGAATGATGTGCTCCTGGACCGTGGGCACCGTGGCAAAGTTCATGTCCGCCACCCACATGGGAATGCGGTCGAAGCCCTCGTCAGGCGCGTTCGGAGCCATGCCGGGGATCTCGCCCCAGGAGTCAACGGCGATAGCATCCATGCCGTGACGGTCGATAAGCGAAGTAAAGTCGTATTTCATGCTGAGCTCCCGTGCAAAGCGGATTGTTTTGGTAGGAGTTATTGTCCACCAGCGTGGGCGATTTTGGCACGGGGTTTGCCGTTGAATTTGGCGGGCACCGGCGAATGGCCGGCTAGTCCCGCGCGTCGTTGATGGCGATTACCGTCAACCTGGTTCCATCAACCGTAAAGGATATGTCGAGCCCGGCGTAGGCCAGATGGTAGACGCGGTTTGGCTCGTGTTTGCTACCCGCGCGGCGCGGATCTTGGCGAAGGACCTCGACCAAGCCGGGGAGCTTTGTGGACGGGACCATCTCCTGCAGCGCTTGTGGAAAGTCAACATCGAGCTCTTGCCACGGCGCATCCTCAATCCAGCCGCCGGTCGCATCCGGGTGGCAGTCCGCAAACGGAATGTAGGGCTTGATATCGTAGATGGGCGTGCCGTCGCGCAGGTCCGCTCCCAGCACATGGACGATGGGACCGTCGCCGGTAAGCTCGACATGATCGAGCTTGACGCAGGTAAGACCGATGGGATTGGGGCGAAACGGGCTGCGCGTGGCAAATACGCCCACGCGCTCGGCTCCACCTAAGCGCGGCGGACGCACGGTCTTCGACCACTTGGCGTTGGTGCCGGACCTGTCCTGCGTCTTGGCATCGACGGCGATGTCTTCGGCCGTGCCGCCGGGCGTTCCGTTTTCAAAGCGCCAGAGCAGCCACAGGTGAGAGAAGGAGTCCAGACCCTCAACTGACGCGCTGGAAGCATATTCCGGCTCAAAGACAATGCGCCCCTCAAGATGGGGCGCCAAAAAGCTGTTACGCGGGATGCCGAACTTTTGCGGCAGGTCGGTATATATGTGTGCAATAGGTTCCATGCCGGCCATTGTACGGCACAGGCGCGCGGGGCGCAGGCTGCGATTCTCTCTCATCGTCATCTGCATGCAACCAACGGTTGCTTGGAAGGACATCGGCTGCCGCGTATGCTTAAGCCAACAAGCAGCAGAAAGGAGCCGTTATGGCCTTTGCAGAAAAACTCATCGCCGTCCGCCGCGCCAACAATCTCACTCAAGAGCAGCTCGCCGCCAAGCTCTACGTCACGCGCCAAGCCGTGAGCCGTTGGGAGCGCGGCGAAGTCACCCCGGGCATCGACATGATGAAGCTCATTGCCGCCGTAACCGGAGAGCCGCTGTCCCACCTGCTCGAAATGCCCGAGCACTATTGCCAGAGCTGCGGCATGGTGCTCACACCCGACGACTGCGGCACCGATGCCGCGGGCGCCGCGACCGACCATTACTGCAAGTGGTGCTACGACCGCGGTAAGTACACCTATGAGACCACGATGGAGGCAATGATCGAGGATTGCGCCCCGCGGCTGGCACAAAGCACCGGCATGTCGCTCGACGAAGCCGTCTCGCTCATGGGTGCCGTGCTGCCGCAACTGGAGCGCTGGCGCACCGTGCAAGAAAACGAGGAGCGCTACGGCGCCGAGGCACGGGCACGCTATGGCGACGAGGCAATCGATGCGGCAAACGAAACATTGTTGGATATGGACCCCGAAACCTGGAACGACATGAAAGAACTCGAGCGCGCGATTCTGGGCCAGCTGTCGATTGCCATGGACGACGGCGACCCAAAGAGCGTCGAGGCCCAAAAACTTGTTGCGATGCATCGTCGTTGGATTAGCCTCAACTGGGGACGCGAGCCCCAAGACGACGCATACCTAGGCCTCGCCCACGGCTACCTTGCCGACCAGCGCTTTGTTGACTACTACGACAAGCCCTGCGGCACCGGGGCCACAGCGTTTTTGGTTCAGGCCATCGAGTCGTCGCTGGCTCGCGCATAGACCGCGGCGGCTTTGGGTATCTCAATCGAAACCTCAACCGATTGGAGACCTATGGCTACTGATCACGAGCTCGAGCTGTACGTTATGACCGGCTGCCCGTATTGCATAAAGGTCAAGCGCTTCCTGGCCGATAACGGCTTGACCATCCCCGAGCGCAATATCTCGACCGATTCCGATGCCAAGCAGACGCTTATCGCCGTCGGCGGCAAGCGCCAGGTTCCCTGCCTGTTCATTGACGGCGCACCGCTCTACGAGTCGAGCGACATTATCGTGTGGGTACAGAAGAACCTGCTCTAGTACGCAATTGCAGTCAGCTCGCCCCGACGTCCAAACCCATATGACCCAAACATGTACGTCAGCATCCAAAGTCGACATTTTTCGACATCTTTGGATGCTGGTGTACAGCTTTTTGCATGGGCCCAGCACAGGTAGTCATTGGGGACGTTCTTAAATGACTAGTCGTTAAAGAACGTCGCAGGCGTCTAGTCGCTAAAGAACGTCGCAGGCGACTACATTTAGCCGCAAAAGCGGGCAACGGGCGCAAGCTGCTGCTCGCGAAAGACACGGTCGACAGCGGCACGGTATTCATCGACCTTTTTGGTCTTGCGTACGAGTTTGTGAACGGTCGCGGGATCGGCGAAGGCGCATTTGGCGTAGAACCACCACTCCTTCATGCGAAAGACCGCGTTGCCCCCAATCTCGTCCGCATAGGCCGCAAACAGCATGTCATGGAAGCGTTGCAGCTCAGCGGCGGTAGCGGCAGGGTCGCCCTTAACCATGCGAGCCAGCGCGGGATTCGCAAGCAAGCCGCGCCCCAACATTACGTGGCGTGTTCCGGGATAGGCCTTCACCAGCGCATCCATGTCCTCAAGATCAAAGATGTCGCCGTTATAGGCCACGGGGAACGGCGCCCGTTCCAGCGTCTCGCCGTAAAACTCTTTGCGTGGTGAGCCCGTATAACGGTCCTTTTGCACGCGCGGATGCACGATCAACTCCGCCAGCGGCATTCGGCAATAGAGGTCGAGCACGCGCTCGTACTCGTCATCGCATTCGAGCCCCAGTCTGGTCTTGACCGACACCGGCAAGGGCGAGCGTTCGCACACGTCGCTCAAGAACACCTCGAGCTCATCCAAATTGCGCAGAAAGCCCGAACCCTTGCCCTTCGCGACCACCGTACCCGAAGGGCAGCCAAGGTTGAGGTTGACCTCGCGGTAACCCATATCGGCAAGCACCTGCGCCGCCCACACAAACTCGTCCGCATTCTTGGACATCAGCTGGGGCACCACGTTAAGTCCCTGGTTGTTGGCAGGATCGACCTCTTTAAACGCCTTGCCGCCAAAGCGATTGCCCACCCGCGGCGGCGGCAAAAACGGCGTGTAATAACAATCGAGCGCGCCGAAGCACTCCGCATGCACGCGACAGAACACATGCCCGGTAATCCCCTCCATAGGAGCCAGCGATAAATACATCAACATCCATTCTCAAATCAATGTGACAAAGGGACTGTCCCTTTGTCACATAATACGCCCACCGAGGGCGGGGGTTCTCTATACTGAGTCACATATGACGGTATCGCGCCAAAGGAGAACGCCGTGACCACGTCGCAGATATCCCTGCTCGCGCTCATCTTGGTTGGGGGCATCGGCATCCTGCTTATCGGAGTGAGCGCGCTCATGAAAGCCGCCGCTCGCAAGAAAGCCAAGGCCTGTACCGCCGTGACCATGGGAACGGTCATCGACCATCGCTTTATGGGCGAAGGCAGGATGTATCCCGTTTTGGAATACGCCGTCGACGGCACGCAATACCGCGCGAAAAAACAATTCCGTGGCATAAAGACCAAAAGCTTGTCGGGACTCCCCATCCGCACGCAAGCCACCGCCTACGAAGACGCCAAGGGCTGGCTGCACGTGCAGACAGGCCCCATCGCCCGCCTAGGCACCCTCGCGGAGCAGCTTTGGCCCCTCGGTAGCCAAATGACCGTGTACTACAACCCCAGCAACCCAGACAAAAGCTATGTCGAACGCCCCATCGTGGGCAACTTTGCCACACTGATGTTTAACATCGCGGGCTTCTTGCTCATCGCGATGAGCATCTTGCTCTATGTTCTTATCCAGCGCTAGCTCAAACTGATGCGCCCCGCACCCCATGCGCCGCAACGACCGCCACGACACCAAGGAGCAGCTATGGCTACACTTTCCGAACAAGAACGCAAGCGCATCCAGCGATACTGCATCTGTCCCAAGGTTGCCGGCGCGGCGCTTGCCATGGCGTTTGTGCTGCCTTTTTTGATCATTCCCTTCGAAATGATTGACGATATCGTCTTCCATCATGAAAGCTTCCAGGAGACGGGCATGATGACCGCCTTGGCGCTCACCGCCGTCGAGCTCGCCATCTTCTGCTACTGCGCGCTCGCGCCGCGCTTTGGCATGCGCGGCAAGCAGTGGAAAGAAATGCAGCATCGACTCGTCGTTGAGCAGGCTGAGAAAGACCGCTCGGCACAAATCGCAGGTGTTATCGGTACGCAGGCCGCCGCGCGCCTGCTCAAGAACAGCGACAACGAGACCGCACGCAACCTGGGCGGCGCGGCAGAAGTCGCCGCTGCCGTAGGCGCCGTCGCCACCGCGGCAGACGTGCTTGCCGAAAGCTTTGCCAACGCAAAGGCCATGGCAGAGGCCTGTGGCGTGCCTATCCCCCGTGCAAAAAAGTGGATCGTCGCGCTTGTGGCACTGCCCCTCGCAATCGTGTGCGGTGCCTATATCCCGCAGCTGGCGCAGGGAAACATCGAGATGCAACAGAACGCCGCGGCCGCGGCCGAGCAGATCGCCATCGCCCGCAAAGCATTAGAGCCCGCATGCGAGTACGTGTCCGCCGATGACCCCTACGAGCGATATCAAGATTACGGCTATCATGTCCGCGGCTATCTGCACGAAGGCGACTCCGACGCCCAGAAGACCTATACGTATCTGGACTTTGACAACAAGGGGACGCTCAAGGAAGTGAGCTACGCGGCAGAGGTCGACCCCAGCGCGAGCCTCGAGGATAACCTTGCCCGCATCGAACGCGAGCTTGACGAGCTTTCCTCTGCCGTTCAAACCGTTGACGTCAAGACGGTGAGCCCCGAGCTCTTGGCACCGCAGAAACTCCCCAAAGAGTTTAGGCAGGCATTTTTGAACGGCTCACTCTACGAGAGAATCTCTATCAGGACGAGTGACGACCTCATCAAAACGTATTACTCGTTTGATACGGATCCCGAGGACGAGTTTGACGAGTACACCCATCCAAGCGTCCGTATTACGCTGATGGGCAAAACGAGCTAGGCGCAAATGTGACAAAGGGACTGTCCCTTTGTCACATTCCATGAAAAAGGGCACCGGCGTTAGCCGATGCCCTAAAGCTGCTGCAGATTAACTCCTACAGCGTATGACTAAGACGAATCGAACTATTCGTCCCAAGAGAGGCTCTTACCAGTCTTCTTTGCCAGCAGCAAGAACAGACCGATGATGACGTTGCATGCAATACAGAAGATGAAAACGCCCTGGAAGGAGCCGACAAGCTCGTATACCTTCATCATGACGGGCATGCCAAAGGCGCCGACGATATAGCCCACGGAGCAGATGAGCGCGAAGATGCGACCAAAGTCACGGGAGCCAAAGACGTCCATCACCAAAACGGTCAGAGCGGTGCCGGCGATGACGTACATGACGTCGTTAACACCGGCAGCAAGAATGCTGAGCGTCGAGTTGCCGCTGCTCATCATGAGCATGACAAAGGAGAGAATCGAGACGGCGAGCCAGCTCAGAATGGCCTTGGTGCTGCCAAACTTATCGCAAGTGGTACCGACGATCGGGTTGAGGAACAGGTCGAACAGCGATGCGGCGGAAACCATGAAGCCACCCACCATGGGGCTAAAGCCGACCTCGGCGGCATAGGTGGGGAACAGCTGGTTCATGCAGCAAGTAAGCTGAACGAGGCAGAGGAAGCCGATGCAGAAAAAGAATGCAGGCGACTTAATAGCGCGTGCGTAGCTAACGCCACGTGCACTATCCTCGGTCGTCTCCTCGGTCTCGGCGACCGTCTCGCCTTCGACATAGCCATAGGGCAGCATGCCCTTGTCCCGGGGCTTATAGCGGATGATCAGGATGGAAGCGGGAAGAATGAGCACGGCGGAGACGCCAGCGAGCACCAGATAACCAGTCCTCCAGCCAGCAGCCTCAATGACAGAGGTGATGACGGGACTCATGATGAGCATGTAAATCGAGTTCACTGCCCAAGCGAGACCAATTGCCAGGCCGCCAGATTTTTTGAACCACTGGTCAATAACATCGGACATGGCGACGCCGGTAGTGAAGGCGAAGCAAACGCCAATCAAAGCACCAGCTGCGATGAACATCCAGACTTCGGTGTAGAAGGCCATGCCTGCGCCAGCGGCGAGCAGAATAAGCTCGACGACGGGGAGCCAAAACTTGCCAACAACCTTGGGGATGAGTTTTCCGACAAACGGAAGAGCCGCTGCAAGACCAATGAGCGTTGCAGTGAAGTAATACGAGAAGATGGAGTAGTCAAATCCGAACTCCTCGCACACGGGCGCGACGAAGGAGCCAGCGATTACGCTATAGGATCCGGTCGTACCGGCAGACATGAGGCCGAGCGCGATCACGAGAACCCATGCGTAAACCTTGCTGCTCTTTAACTTTGCATTTTCCATTGATACAGCTCCTAGAGACCCAGAAGGGCGCACATAACGGCCTTAATGGTGTGCTGACGGTTCTCTGCCTCACGGAAGATGACCGACGCGTTGGCCTCAAAGCACTCGTCCGCAATCTCAAAGCCCTCGGTGATGATTTCACGATGCAGGTCGTTCTTGCACTGGTCGAGCAACATCTTGCCAACGCGGTGATTTGCGTTGTGAACAGAGGGGAGCTCGTGCATGCAGAAGATGTCGGGGTTGTTGGTGCGCTTGCACAGCTCACTGGTGACGCGATAGGGGTACAGGGACTCGGCGTCGCCAAGCCAAGAGTTGTAGTCGTCGGGGTCCAGAACCTCGTCGCCGCACTCGGGGTTGATGTAGCGCCACTCCTCGGTAACGATTACGTCGACACCGTCCAGAGCATCAAGGTCAGAGGTGATGGTGAAGGTCCTGTTAGGCGCGTACTTGGCGTAGCAGGCCTCAACCTCCTCGATCATTTCCTTGCACATCTGGTGACGGAGGTCGTCGGGGCCGATGGCGAGGAAGTCCATGTCGAGCATCGCGCACAGACGGCCATACCACACGGGGGCGCCGGCGCAGTTGCCAACGAAGGCCATCTTCTTGCCACGGCTCGTGCGCAGACCACCCCACTGCTCCTCCATCGTGAGAGCGTCAGCGAGCATCTGGGTCGGGTGATCGCCGAGGGTGAGGGCATTGATGACTGGAATATCGACCAAGTCGGCGACATCATAGAGGAACTGCTCGTCCTTTTGTGCACGATAGACAATGAGATCATACATGCCGTTGAAGACGCGCATGGCATCCTCGATGGTCTCGCAATCGCCCATGTGGGAGTTGGTCAGATAGGTGAAGCCCATGCCCAGGTCGTTGCAAGAGGTCTCAAAGGCGCAACGAGTGCGGGTCGAGCCCCACTCAAAGTTGGCGAGAACGTTCTTGCCGGGGAAGTAGCGCTGGTCGACACCGGACTTTTTCTGGGCCTTGAGGTTCCAGGCAAGATCGATGAGGTAACGGAAATCCTCAGAGGAAAGATCGTGGATGTTGAGGTAGTCGCGACCGCGAAGGCTGTTGTTCATGCCTATTTCCTTTCAATTGTTTGATGGTAAGTGTCGAATGCGCCCCCGAGGGAAACACGGATATCCCTCGGGGACTGTAAATGTGGCGCTTGGATCAGGCAGCGCAAGTTTAAGAACTTGCTAGCAGCTGGCGGCCACGTCCTTGGTCCAGCAGTGCACGCCGCCGCCGGACAGGTTAAGCGCGAGAGAGTCGATCATGATGACCTTGCGATCGGGGAAGCAGCTCTCAAGAACCGCCTTGGCCTGCTCGTCCTTCTCCTTCACGACTTCGCTCATGCCTTCGTGGTAATAACGCTGGCCAAGAACGACGCCGTTGCAGATGAGGAAGTTGCAGTAGCTTGCTGCGGCATAAAAGTGAACGGGGCCTTCGGGCCAAGGGGTGCCATCCATGAACTTGCCGCCCATTTCGTCGATGAAGCCCTTATACAGCTCGTAGTCCTCGTCGCCGGGGGCGATGACAACCTCGATCGGCTCGGCAGTGGGCATGCGGACGATTTCGAAGGGCTTGCCCTCCCAGTCCGTCTCGGCGCGTAGAATCTCGTAGGCGGCGTCGATGCGACGACGCGATTCCGCGCCCGCCTTGCTCGAGGCGGCCTCCTCATCGGATACCTCGGCAAGAAGAATCTTGTTCGGGGTGATAAAGCGGCACATCTCATCGATGTGGGCGGCGAAGCTCATGCCGAAGACAGGAGTTCCATCTTCCTTCTCGTCGAGGATGCCCAGTCGATAGTCGTCGTCCTCAAGCATAGGCTGCGGCAGCCAGATAACCTTGTTGAGGTTGTAGATGCGCTTGTACTCGGCCTCCACTTCCTCTTTTGAGAACTCGGGATTGCGCTTGCGGCATTCCGTGTCCTCGATGGCGATCAGGGTGCCGTGACCGTCAAACTCGCGGTCGCCGCCCTCCGAAACCATTTCGGAATTGACGATATCGAAGCACCCGAGCGCAACCGCCATGTGAACAGCTGCCCTGCGTGCGGACTGGCACTCTGGGGAGTTCTTGTCCCACACGCCATAATAGGTCCAAGCGGGGTTGACCATATAGGAATGGCCTTCGTCGTCGACCATGATGCTGGGGCCGTTGTCGCGAACGTAGAAGTTGGAGTCTTCGAACTGCGTAATCTGGATACGGTCGAGATCCACCCCTTCTTCTTTAAGGCGCGAGCAGGCTTCCTCGTAGGAGCCGGGGGTGCCACAGTTGAGGTTGACCGTAACGTCGCCATACTCAAGCAAAGCTTTAATTACGTCAACGCAGGGCTGGCGATTATCGAAGCCCTCTGCGCGAATGTAATCGGGAAGCCATGTCACATAGACGTTGGAGCGTTTCTCAAACTCGCCCGGCATACGATAGTTCTCGTACATGGTTGGTCCTTCCGTCGGGTTTCCCGCAATGCTGTCCGGCCGCGACAATAGCGGGGTTACACCAGCTATAGTACTACTATACCTACCGTTCGGTAGGTGTTTTTGTATAATTGCCATTCGCCTGTCGATACCTACCGTTCACCGTTTATAGTGGTCGTGTTTGGACACGAATTGATGTTCCGTTGCCATTCTTAATAATGTTGGCAATGCGGAAGTGATTTGCAATGGAGAAGTGAAGCGTGAGCACAAAGGGAAAAATATTGGACGCAATGTATGATCTTGTGGCAGAAGTCGGTTACGACAAGGCGTCCATTGGAAAAATCTGCGACCGTGTCGGTATATCCAAGCCATCGGTGTACTACTACTTTCCCTCTAAAGAGGATATTTTCACCACGCTCTTAGATAGTATGTTTCCGACTATCGACTATCAGCGCGACTACTCGCTAATAGTCGATAGGGACGGATTCAAGGCGGCGCTTATCGAGCTCGGCAATTCGGTTATAGGTGGCTATCGTAGTGATGAAAAGCGCCGTCGCGTGCTGGCCGAGGTCAGTATTCAGGCAAATCGAATCCCTGCAGTTCAGGAACGTCAGGCAACGGCGATCAACCGAACTATGGACGCGCTTAAAGACATCCTTCTCCATGGCCTAGAAATTGGCGCGTTTTCCGATGAAACAGACGTCATGCTGTACGTGCAGATTCTTTACACCGTACTTGAGGGAGCGAGCAATACCGTTGCCCAAGATGAAGACATCGATGAAAAGGCTGTTTGGGCAGGGATCGTCGAACTCATGTTTAAATAGGCGCGTAATAACAGAGGCACCTTGGCAAGCGCGATGCGACGACTTGCGAGGTCGCGGAATGGTTCGAAACCCGTGTTCGCGATGATTGCAAAAGTTGTTGAATAGAAATTGGGGCCGATTCCAGCTATGTTGGAATCGGCCCCAATTTCGTTTTAACTTGCGGAGACAAATGACAGGGCTGAAGGGCAGTTCGTTGGTCAGGTTATTTCGCGGTAGTCTTATTGAGGAGACCGGAAACTAAAGCAAATGTCGCAATCAGAAGGTTGCAGATGATACAGAAGACGAATACTCCTTGGAAAGACCCTGCCATACCGTAAACCTTCATCATGACTGGCATTCCGAAAGCTCCGACAACATAGCCCGCTGAGCAAATAATCGAATAGATCCTTCCAAAATCGCGTGATCCGAAGAGCGAGAGGAGAATCATCGGCATTGCAGTTCCAACGATGGCGAACATGACGTCGTTTACGCCAGCTGCAATGATTGAAACAGTCTCATTGCTTCCGCCAATGATGAGAAGCAGGAACGAAAAAATGCTGACACCTGTCCACGCGACCGTTGCTTTAATAGAGCCGAGCTTGTCACATGTTTTGCCTACGAAGGGATTTAGGAAGATGTCGGAGAACGAAGCTGCCGAGACCATTAAGCTTCCTACGATGGGATTGAAGCCGACCTCGCTTGCATAGGTCGGGAACAGCTGGTTCATGCAGCAGGTGAGTTGCGCCACGCAGAGCAGAAGGGCGCAGAGAATAAAAGATGGCGTTTTCGCGGCATCGCGGAGCGCCATGCCCGAAGAGACATCTTCCTTTTCATCGGCGCTGTAGCTCTCATGGGTTTCGGAGGTAGTCTCTCCGTACGGAAGCATATTGCGATCAGAAGGCTTAAGGCGAATGATAAATGCGCTTGTGGGCAATATCATGGCTGCAGAAACGGCCGCAAGTACGATGTAACCCGTACGCCAGCCTTGCTGCTCGATGACCAGTGTAATGACAGGACTCAATAGCAGCGTGCAGAGAGAATTAACGCCCCACGCAAGGCCGATGGCAAGACCAGACGATTTACTGAACCATTGGTCAATGACATCGGACATGCAGACACCCGTTGTGAACGAAAAGCAGATGCCGATCACTGCGGCGGAGACGATGAACATCCAGACCTCGGTGTAGAACGCCATTGCGGCGCCGGCGGCAATAAGGACGAGTTCAACGCAAATATGCCATGGTTTGCCGATTACTTTTGGAATGAAACGACTCAAAAGCGGAAGCCCAAGCGCAAGGCCAAGAAGAATCGCGGTGAAATAGAAAGAGAAAGAAGTGTAGTCAAAGCCCAGGTCTTCACATACAGGAGCGATGAATGAGCCGGCAATGATGCTGTAGGTGCCGGTTGTTCCCGCAGACATTAAACCGAGCGCAATAACGACAATCCAAGCAAATGCGCCGCTCTCACGGGGGCGGTCCTTTTCGGCTGGTGCGATGAGAGTCATGGTTACTCCGTTTCTATCGGCAATGCAACCTATATGCCTACCGATAGGTATATAAAGATGGAGATTCTTCGTCAAGTGTTAAGCGGGGAGCGGGGACCCTTAACGTGCCGAACGGTAATTGGGCCCCCAATGTGACAAAGGGACAGTCCCTTTGTCACATTATTCGGAGCGTAGGGCTTCCACAGGGTCTTTCTTGGATGCGCTGCGGGCCGGCAGCAGGCCGGCAACGACCGTCAGCAACACAGAAATTGCAATGAGCATCAGCGCATCCCGCAGGGGCAGGCTCATCAGATTGGGTACCTGCTTGGCGGCAAGTGCCCAGGCATTAACCGGAAAGCTCACGGTCACTACGACGACAATGGCAAAGACGCCGGCAATGAGGCCTTCGATAAAGGTCTCGGCGTTGAACACGTTGGCCACGTTGCGCTTGGACGCGCCGATCGCGCGCAGGATGCCAATCTCCTTTTTGCGCTCCAGTACGCTGATGTAGGTGATGATGCCGATCATGATGGAGCTCACCACCAAACTGATGCTCACAAATGCGATGAGCACCAAGCTGATGGTGTTCACGATGTCGGTTACCGAGCCCATGATGATGCCCATGTAGTCGGTGTACGAGATTGCCTGCTCATCGTGGCCAGCGGCTTTGACCTGCTTGTTGTACGCGTCGATGTGATCGAGTACGCGCTCCTTGGCCTCAAAGTCGCGCGGGAAAATCTTGACCGAGATGGGGTCTGCCTCGTCCGCATAGCCCAACGTGGTCAGATTGTTGTCGTAGGTGAGCTTCGACGCCTTGGCATAGCCCATCATGAGCGAACTCAGGTCCTCGGCGTCCATGTTGAAATGGATGGCACGCGCAAAGGCGCTCGCATCCACACGCATAGCGCTCGCCAGGTTGGCAAAACTCGATGACATCTGCGTCGCCATCTGGCCCATGAGCCCTGCCGCGCCCGCCTTGAGCTGGGACGATACCGTCGTGGCAATCTGCTCGCTGACCGCCTTCATCACCTGATCCATAGACTGCTGCAAATACGGAGCCAGCTGCTTTTGCACATAGTCGCCCATCACCTGCTGCAGACGCTCGGCCAGGGCATCGCCGCCAAGCGCCCTGAGCTGAGCCAGGTATTGCTGGGCTGCGACATCATTCTCAAGGTACGCTGAGAATGCGGCAGCAAGCTTTGACGCATCCTTAAGATCTTCGGGCGACAGCGCCTTAAACTGATCGGACTGCATAAAGCCCTCAAACAGCTGGTTGGCAAGCGCTCCCACCTGCTGCATTTGCTCGGGCGTGAGCTCAAGACCGTCAAAGATGCCCGAGAAATCTGGGGCCGGCGCTTTGGCCATGATGTCGCTGAAGTCGATGTCCTTCCCAACGCCCGAAAGGTCAAGGTCCAGCCCGGACAAGTCGATACCAGAAAGGTCTATACCGCCGGCCGCGCCCGAGAGCGCAGACGAATCGAGAGAGAACGCGCTCTTCAGCGCCGCCTCGTCCACACTGAACATACTGCCCAGATCCACGCCTTGCTTGGCCTCGCCTTGCAACTCGTCAAAGGTTTTGCCCGTAAAGACATCCGTCTCGGGGTGGGCAAGCTGCTCCTGCACAATCTGCGAATCGGCAGCACGCTCCATAAGCTGGCGAGTCAGCGCATGCGTATAGACAATGCCCGGGGACAATGCGCTCGCGTTTGCCGTCTCGTTGGGTCGCACCACGCCCACAATGCGCACGTCAATACCGTCGGCAACCTTGGCTTTCATAAAGTCGGCGTCGCCAGACATGTCAGTCCACATGCCGGTCTCTTCGTTTTTGCGATAGGCATCGGCCGGCGACAACACCTTAAACGTCGTGGACAGTGCATCGTCGTAGGTAAAGTCGCTGCCGGTCTTGGGCGTCTTGACCTTGCCGTCGGCCGTCATGGCACTGTTAACCAGGTCGTTGAGCTCATCGATATCCAGCGCGCCGATACTGTAGAGCGTGTAGTCGCCCACCGTTCCGCGGCTCGAAAGCACCATCACGGCCTCGTTGGCGGACGTAGGCCAATGGCCGGCAACGACATCGTACTGGCTGTCGAGCAGGCTCTGGTCGTCAATCATCTCGTTAAAGACCGAGGTTCCCATGGAATCCATGCTCACCGTTGCCGCCGAGCTCGCGCCTCCGCTCATGGCCTCGGTCATGGCGTTGGGCACCAGCCGGACAGGCTTCTCATCGCCATTCCCGGCACGATAGACAACCGGCGTCACGCCATAGCCGTACTGGATAGCATTGACCTCTTTATTGATACCGTCGCCACCGGCATCGAGCCATGCCTTAAAGCTCGTCATATCGTTAGATTTAACGCTTGCGAACATGTCTTTTACGGCCGTGACCACAGGGATCTTATCGGTTCCCTTATCTTTGCCACCGGTGGCGTCATCGGACGAGCCCTCGCCCTTGGACGCCTCCTCATCGGTAGCCCCATGCCCGCCCATCATGGATGACAGGTCATAATCTTGTTTGGAAATCGTAAGCGGGTAGCTCGAGAGCGTGTCCTCCTCGACCTTTTTGATGTAGCCGTTTACGCCGTTGGACAGCGCCAGAATCGCTGCGATGCCAATAATGCCAATCGAACCTGCAAAGGCAGTCATGGCCGTACGGCCCTTCTTGGTCATGAGGTTTCGGGCAGAAAGCCCCAGCGCCGTCACAAAGCTCATCGAGGTTTTGCGCGTGGGCTTGGCCTCGCGACGCGCGGCCTCGGCAGCATCAAAGGGATCTGAATCGTCGGTGATCTTGCCGTCCGCCAGGGTGACGATGCGCGTGGCGTACCTGTATGCCAACTCGGGATTGTGCGTGACCATGATGACCAAACGATCGCGCGCAACATCCTTGAGCAAATCCATGACCTGTACGGATGTCGTTGAGTCCAAGGCGCCGGTCGGCTCGTCAGCCAGCACAATCTCGGGATCGTTGATTAAGGCGCGGGCGATGGCGACGCGCTGCATCTGCCCGCCCGAAAGCTGGCTCGGGCGCTTGTCAACGTGCTCGCCCAGGCCAACTGCCTCGAGCGCCTTGCGCGCACGCTGGCGGCGCTCGGCACGCCCCACGCCCGTGAGCGTAAGCGCCAGCTCCACGTTTTCCAAAATGGTCTGATGCGGAATGAGGTTATAGCTCTGGAACACAAAGCCAATGCGATTGTTTCTGTAGGCATCCCAATCGCGGTCGCTGAAATCCTTGGTCGAGATGCCATCGATCAGCAGGTCGCCCGAATCGAAATGGTCGAGTCCACCAATGACGTTGAGCATCGTAGTTTTACCCGAACCCGAGGGACCCAGGATGGCTACAAACTCGTTATCGCGAAAAGACAGGCTTACGCTGTCGAGCGCTACCTGCGTAAACGACTGCGTAACGTACCTTTTGCAAATAACTCTGAGATCCAGCATGGACGGCAACCTCTCTCGCGCGGGCGCGCTCGCCCGCTCCCCCGCCGTTCACGTTCGGCGCGTTTGTCCTACTCTATCCTCATTTTTGGCCGATACCAGTGAGGAATGTAACGAACCGCGCCAAAAAACGAACGGGACAGCACGCCGCATGGCGCACCATCCCGCATATAACATCCCCGATGCGACAAAGAGGCTGTCACTTTGTCACATTCCAATGCGCGCTACTTTTCGAGCCCGCACGGCATAACGTTAGCGCTGCCGCGGCGAGCCTCAGTCACGGCTGCAAAGAAGCGATAGCCGCCCGAGAAGTTAAAGCACTCAAAGCCATGCTGCGCCAAAATGCGGCAAGCAATGTAGCTGCGAATGCCGCTCTGGCAAATCACGTAGACCGGCTTGGCCCGGTCGAGCTCGCCCAGGCGATTGCGCAGATCATCGACGGGAATGTTTACGAAACCATCAATATGCCCGCGCTCATACTCCCCTTCCGTACGAACATCGAGCAGCTGCACGCTGCCATCGCGTGGCAAGTTGGGCTCATCCTCCCAATGCCACTGCGCCAGTATGCCGCGATTGAGGTTCTCGATCATAAAGCCCGCCATATTGACGGGATCCTTCGCCGATGAATACGGCGGCGCGTATGCTAGGTCCAAATCCTTAAGCCTATCGCCGCGCATGCCTGCCTGGATGGCAGTCGCCAGAACGTCGATACGCTTGTCCACACCATCGATGCCCACGATTTGCGCACCCAGCAGGCGCAATCCCTGCTTCTCGAAGACAACCTTCATGGTCATGGGCGTTGCACCCGGATAATAACCCGCATGCGAACCGGGCGACAGGACCACGCTGTCGCAGTCAATTCCCGCCGCGTGTGCTGCCTTTTCGGATAGTCCCGTGCTTGCCGCCGTCAAGTCGAATACCTTGATAACCGATGAGCCCAACGATCCGAGGTAGCAGCTGTCCATGCCGGCTATGACATCGGCGACGACACGCCCCTGCTTGTTGGCGGGGCCGGCGAGCGAAATGACCGCGTCCTCGCCGGTCACCTGATGCGTGACCTGCACGGCATCGCCCACGGCATACACGTCGGCAGCAGAGGTCTCCATGCGGTCGTTGACCACAATAGCCCCCTTGATGCCCAGTTCGAGCCCCGCCTCTTGCGCCAGATGGCTCTCAGGTGCCACGCCAATGGCAAGCAGCACCATATCGGCTCCGATAGGGTCATCGCCCGCAACATGGGTGACAACGCGGCCATCAACTTCCTCAAAACCTGTCACATCGGCCTTGAGGCGCAGATCGATACCGTGCTCACGCACCTCGGTATGCAAAAGGGTCGCCATGTCGCAATCCAGGTTGTTCATAAGCTGGACGGGACGCTGCAGAAGGGTCACCTTGAGCCCCAGCTCGCACAGATTCTCCGCCGTCTCGACGCCAATGAAGCCGCCGCCGATCACGACGGCACTGCTCGGTCGCCGCTCTCGAACATAGCTGTGAATACGCAGCGTGTCCTCAACGGTGCGTAGGCTAAAGATTTTATCCGAGTCGATGCCCGGCAACGCAGGGCGAATCGGCTTTGCACCCGGCGACAGGATGAGCTTGTCATACGTCTCGACAAATTCCTCGCCCGTCAGCATATTGCGAACCTCGACCGTATGCGAATCGGGATGGATGGCAAACACCTCGTGACTCGTCTTGACCGCAATGCGAAAGCGATCCCAAAAGCCCTTGGGAGACTGCAGCGTCAATGCACTCTCTTCTTCTATCACGCCGCCAATGTAGTACGGAAGCCCACAGTTGGCATACGATACAAAACCCGTGCGCTCAAAGATGACAATTTGGGCCTGCTCGTCGAGCCTGCGCAAACGTGCCGCCGCCGATGCGCCGCCCGCGACGCCTCCAACGATAACCACCTTCATAGCTAACGCACCACCTTTCCCGTGTAGCCGCTTATGCCGCCGATATTCTTGACACTGCCATACCCAGAACGCTTAAGAAAACTCACAGCTTGGTTGCTTCGCGCACCGCTCGGGCAATGCACGAAAAGCTGCGTGCCCTTTCGACGTATACCCATGATGCTACCCCGAAGCAGAAAAAAGAGTCGCTGTTTCCAGCGACTCCCCTTCAGTTGTCTGTCCCACGGACTTACTGTTCGCTCTTCGCGAGTGCCTGATCGATCAGTTTGTTGAGCGCCTCGCGCTGCTCAGCGGAGTTGATGCCGCCCATGATCGGCTCTCCCACAATGTTACCGTTCTGGTCGATCACGTAGGTGGTCGGGAACGAGTACAGGTTGGAGGTGAACTTTCCGGCCTCGCTGTCCGACTTAAACCAGATGTTCTTATACGTCACGCCCTTCTTGGAAAGCACGTCCTTGGCATCGGCCACCTCGTCTTTGTTGCCATCGAGCGTAAAGGAATTAACGCCCACGACCTGGCCGCCCTTCTCGGCAAGCTCCTTGTTGAGCTTCTCCAGATCGCCCAGCTCTCCCACGCACGGCTTGCAGGTGGTAAACCAGAAGTTCATGACGGTGACCTTGTTCTTGGAGAACAGCTCGTCGCTGTTTACATCGTTGCCGTCCAAGTCCTTGCCCTTAAAGCTGGGGAACTTCGTCTCCCCGCTCTCGCCGTTGGTCATGCCTGCGGTCGAGGCATCGACGCTCTCCCCCTCGCCGGGCGTGCTGCCGCATCCGGGAAACTCCTTCTCCAGCGCCATGAGCTTATCCTCGATCTCCTTGACCTGCTGCGCGCCGGCCTTAAGCGTCTTGAGCTCGTCAGCCGTAAACTGATCCTTGGCGCCCTCGATGGTATCAAGCAAAAAGTCGCCGTAATTGCTACCGTCCTCAATCATTGCCGAGTCTTTATTTGCCGCATTGAATACCTTTTCCCATAGGGCGTTATCGCTCGCAAAGATCTCGTTTTCCTTTTGCAGCAGCTGCTGGTACAGCTCGGCCGCCTCCTCGGCGCTCGACGGCTTTTGTGCCACAAGCTCGGCAATCTGCGCATCGCCGCTCGTGGCATCCTTCGCGTCGCCCTTGGGGGCAGAGCACGCCGCGAGAGTCAGCGCCAGCACGGGCAGCATCAACAAGGCCGCAATTTTTGACAGTTTCATGGTTCCTCCGTTTATATCGAAACTTATATAGGTACCTATTTGTTTTCGCTGGCTTGCGCGGGCTGCGCGGGTTTGTCGCCCGTCACACCCAGCCCGTAGCGAAAGCTAATAGCATCGACGGGGCACGCGCTCACGCATTTGCCGCAACGAATACACTCGGCATGGTCGGGCGTACGCGTAACGTCCACGTCCATCTGGCACACCCTGGCGCACTTGCCGCACGAAACGCATTTGCACTGGTCAACCTGGATCCCCAGCAACGACACCTTGTTCATGAGCGCATAAAACGCACCGAGGGGGCAAATCCATTTGCAGAAGGGGCGGTAGAACAGCACGCTCAGCGCTGCAACCACAATGAGAATCGCGAGCTTCCAGGTAAAGAGCTTTCCCAGCGCGGAGCGGATTCCCGTATTCATGATGGACAGCGGAATCGCGCCCTCGAGCACACCCTGCGGGCAGATGTACTTGCAAAAGAACGGGTCGCCCATACCCACATCGTTAACCACCAAGACGGGCAGCAGCACCACGGCAAACAGCAGTACGGCGTACTTGATGTACGTGAGCGGCTTGAGCTTTTTCGTGGAGAGCTTCTTGCTGGGAATCTTATGCAGAAGCTCTTGCAGCCATCCAAACGGGCACAAAAAGCCGCATACAAAACGTCCCAGCAGCACGCCGATCAGAATGAGCGTTCCGGTGACGTAATACGAAAAGCTAAACTTAGACGATCCCACTACCGACTGAAACGACCCGATGGGACACGCACCCGAAGCCGCCGGACACGAGTAGCAGTTGAGTCCCGGTACGCAGACGGCTTTGCCCGCCCCCTGGTAGATGCCCCCCTTGGCAAAGTTAGGCAGGTGAATATTGGTCGCAAGCGTCGCCGCCGCCTGAATCAATCCGCGGAATCTCGCCAAAAGATGCGATGCAGTGTTTTTTCTTTTATCCAATTCCGATACACTCCAAGCACAGCCTGATTGCCTTGGCCAGCACGGCATCTGCCTCGCCGCGCATAATTCCAAAGCCAACCATGGCTACCCCAACGATCAGCAAAGCCACCTGCGCCACAGGCTTAATCGCTTTGAACAATCTGACCACTCCTTTCGTTTCGCGACCCATTGGACCATACCGACTATAAAATCCGTGTTAAGCGTGAATGACTATGCAAGGAGAACGTTATGCGCATCTTGGTCGTCGAGGACGAGCGGGCGCTGTGCGATGCGATCGCACGCAGCCTGCGCAACTTGGCCTATAGCGTCGACTGCTGCTACGACGGGCAACAGGCCCTCGATCTGCTCGATGTCGAGACCTTTGATCTTGTCGTGCTCGACCTCAATCTCCCCCATGTCGACGGCATGACCGTGCTCAGGCAACTCAGAACAACTGATTGCGAGACCAAGGTGCTCGTGCTGTCGGCCCTCGGCGAGGTCGCCGACAAGGTAGCGGGACTCGATGCGGGCGCCAACGACTACCTCACTAAGCCGTTCCATCTAGACGAGCTGGCGGCACGCATCCGTAGCCTCACGCTCAGGCGCTTTACGCAAAGCGACGTCGTCCTGACCTGCGGATCGCTGAGCTTTGACACCAAGGCGCGCCTCGCCTCCGTGGGCGGCGAGACCCTATGCCTCACGCGCAAGGAGACCGGTATCTTGGAATACCTGATGCTCAACCAGGGGCGACCGGTAAGCCAGGAGGAGCTCATCGACCACGTATGGGATACCAGTGTCAACAGTTTTAGCAACGCGACCCGCGTGCACATCTCGTCACTGCGCAAAAAGCTGCGCAGCGCTTTGGGATACGACCCGATTCGCAATCGGATTGGAGAGGGCTACGTTATGGAGGATGGAGAATGAAAGGGCTTTCGCTGCAATGGCGCATAACGATTATGACGGCACTGCTGACGTGTGCGGCATGCGTACTGACGAACTGCTTGGTCGGCTATACGGGCATGCGCTACATGGATGCCATCGGCAGCGACATCTCGGCCTTTAACGCAACCGGCGAAGATTCGCTCCAGGCGTTCGACCCAACGAAAGCGGCCCTCGATGACAAGGTCACAATCGTCGTAAATGACGCACAGGAGTCTTTTGGCACGACAGCCTGGTACATCACGGCTGGAGTCACACTCCTTGGCGGCGCGCTGGCATACTTTGCGAGCGGCCGTGCACTCAAACCGCTACGGGCTTTTGCAGCTCAGGTTGAGCGTGTGCAGCCTGACAACCTAAGCGAAATCAGACTCAATGAAGATGTGCCCACCGAGCTACAACGATGCAGCGCCTCTTTCAACGACATGATCGCTCGTCTTGGCGAAGGGTTCTCTGCACAGCGTCAGTTTACCGGCAACGCCGCACACGAGCTTCGCACCCCGCTCGCCCTTATGCAAGCGCAGATTGAACTATTCATCTCCGAGCACTCCGGTTTGCAACCCGAAACAGCCGAGCTGCTCGGCCTGCTACAAGAACAAACTGAGCGGATGTCGCGGATGACCAAGGTGTTGCTCGAGATGAGTGAGCTCCGCAGCGTTCCTTGCGAGGACGATGTTGAACTTGGTCCCTTGTCCGAAGAGGTCCTCACCGACCTTGCGCCACTTGCCGAAAATAAGGGCATAGCCCTCAACTGTGCTGGAGACGCTTTAGTAATCGGGAGCGACACGCTCCTCTATCGGCTGGTGTTTAACCTGGTCGAAAATGCCATCCGTTACAGCCGCCCCGGCTCGACTGTCAACGTCTCCATCTGCGACAACAACAGCCGCGTGTTCCTGCGAGTCGAGGACCAGGGCCCGGGAATACCCAAGCAGTACCGCGAGAGCATCTTCCAACCGTTCTTTCGCCTGGATAAATCCCGCAGCAGGGCATACGGCGGCGCAGGACTCGGACTCGCGCTCGTTTGGGAGATTGCAGCGCTTCACGGTGGCGCTGTAGAGGTCGAAGCAAGTTCCGAGAACGGGACCACTATGCTCGCAAGCCTTCCAAAACGATCCGCAGCATTAACCGAACAGTAAAACGAAAGGGGGCCCGCACACGTTTGCGCGGGACCCCCTCCCTGTCAATGCAATTCGCCCAAAAGAGTAGAAGCTTACTCCCACTCAATAGTAAAAAGCTCTCTCCAGTTTGTTCCAGTTTGCCGCAGTTTGTTTTGGTTTGTCTTATTTACACCCAGTCTCAAAAAATGCCGCGAATCCATGGGGGTCAAATCTGGGTCACGGATCATCAGGCCACCTGTAGCAATTTTGCGGGTCACAGTGGGTCACGGCAAGCTGCGAGCAGTACCGAATAGTCGCACGAACACTATATGTCAAGGGAGGGCAAGGTAGAGAAGCTCTACAAACCCTTAAAAGATCCTCCCTTCCTGCATGAACTCGAGGATGTTGGCATGGATGGATGCCGCCAAAACTTCTGTGCATCCGTTATCCAGCAGTTGTCTCTTTTGAAAACTAAGATCAGCCGTTGTAATGACCAAGATTGAAAAACATCTCAAGCGCTTTAATACGGTCGGTTTTGGCGAGGAATCCACCACGAGTCTACCCTTGTTCCTTAGCTATGAATGTTTCAACCCTGGTTTCAAGGATCTGACCGGGGCGCAGGTCGTGCTGGTCGATTAGCGTCTCGCATTCCGCCAATCGACCTCTCTCATTAAGCGTTCCATGACTTAGGATCGCAATCAATTGACCAATCGATTTTACAAGTCCGTTAAGCTTATTAAGCGTAAGCACTAATGCTGATTCTGCACTCGCATTCTTGTATGCCAAATTATTTGGATGAACAGATATTGCAAAACATTTCATTTTTGGATACTGAGCTCGTAACCACTCTTTTGCGACCTGAAGCTGTCCATGCTCTTGTTTCGTGAGCGGATTATCCGAAAGTTTTTCGTTTTTTGCTTCAAAGGCAAAAGCAATATCCTCATCTTCAAAAACCCAGGCAACGTCGGGTCCGTCACCGTTATCGTCGTAACGTTTCGAGCTGGCACCAAGGTATTTCCCCAGCAGCTCAAGTTTTGATTCGAATTCTTTTGAATCGCATTGCTTCGATAAGGATTTCAAGTCTGAGTCGAATTTCGTCGACACATCGCTGCTTTTTCGAGTTTGGTACGAAATGAATTCAATTATCTTTCTTGCTTGCAAGCTAACGTCAGAGTCTGAGCTAGAGAACATGGGCTTAGCAAGTGAACGGTTGAGCCCGTTTGCGCGAGTCTGTAGCTCTCTGGAAGTCTCTACATCGTCATCCGAATAGGCAATTTGAGCTGCCAGGCGGAGGACAAGTCCCTTTACTGAATTGTCTATATTTTCACTATTCGTAAATCGTTTTAGGAGCTCGACAGCTCGACCACTCCTGCCTTTGCGCCATTCGTTTAGCGCTTTTCTTTCACAGAGAGCAAAATCTTCGAGCATGCCGTCGTCAACAAATTCAAAATCGTTGACCTTATCTGCCACATAGCTTGACAAATAGGCTGCAAAATCGGGGTCGTCATTGACTCCCTGATCGATAACCTCAACGAAGTCTTTTGCTGACTTTACTTCGTTCATAATGCCTTGCCCGCATTCGATTTGGGCTCTTGTTGTAGGGGTCAAGAACACAGCATGGCGGTTGTCATTAACCCACTCGCAAAGATCGAATCCAATCAAAGCAACGACACAGTAATCACCCGAACCCCTTGTACCTCTGCCCATTGCTTGCTCAATGTTTTGGGCGATTGAGCGGGCATAGACTTTGCTATGGACTAGGATTTTCGACATCAATTTATGGTGATCGGACATCCCCTTGGGGATGCCTGAGACGACAAGCATACGGCATGCATCGCCTGGCAAGTCAATACCGTTGTATCGATTTGCAAATACAATTGGTGTGTCCAGCTTGCTTACCTTCAGGGCGTTTACAGCCTGAACAACCTCGCTTCCTTTTACAGTGGGGATTCCCAATTGTTCCCATTGCTCTGCAGTTGCAAAGCTCGGTTCGAGGACTACGACGCCCTTTTTGTCTTTCGCAAGGGCAATCATTTTCTCGACGAGCGCGGTTCGAAGCTCTTCTTTTGCCCCAATCTCGAGAACCATCCTCCGCCCTACACCAGCAAGTGTTTTGGGGGAGATGACGTTGATGTCATCTTTCTTGCATCCAAACGATCTAACGATTGCACTTTCGTCAGCAAACGTTGCAGACATGTACACTCTTCTAGGTGCTTCTTCGAATGTCGGAAACTTCTCCACAAGGGGAAGAATTGGAGTAATTGAGAATCTGTCACGACTCAGCGTTGCAAGACAGTACTTGAGATCGTCTTTGATGAGATCCCAGCCAAAGCTTATAGAGTTTGCCGTAAGCGTGCCTTTTTTATTTGACGCTGCGAAATCAGAAATGCTTCGGGCGACCTTCTGTCGATGCTTTTCCCACGCCCAGAATGGGACCTCCAGCACCTCTTCGCCAGCTGTGCGAGTCCCAGAAACGAAATCGTCGAAAGTTGACACTTTATCGATATCATCAAAGCTTGAGCGAAAGAGCGTCGCAACTTCTTGATATAAGCCAGGCGCATCCGATGCATTTATCTCCACCGTGAATGCGCTTCGAACCGAGTCAAAGGAAGAGTGCGCATCATCTATGATGATTACTGAAACTTCCTCGGCTTCGGGTCCTCCTTCCAAGCCGAAGGAGGACTTGCCGTTAAAGAGGGCTTGATAATGGGCAACGAGAATCGTTGAGCCATTTCTGAAATCCGCAGTAAGCGATCCCCTTCCGTTATATTCGGAAGCGGGTATTCCAAGTGTCCTTGCTTGTTCGCACACTTGATGGACAAGCTGTTTGTTGTCGACAAGGTACAATGCTCCACGTTTTAGCTCTCGTGCACTAGAGAGGGCAATCAGCAGGCCTATAAGGGTTTTGCCGCCTCCCGTATTAAGCTTAATAACGGTGTCTTTCGTTTTTCTGTTAGCAAACCATGCATCAAGTACCTCAGCCTGGCTGCTATGTAAATCATCAAAGGATTGGGGTTTCGGCAGCCTATCGAAAATCTCATCAGGCTTTATGCGCAGCGTAGGGTTCTGCGATGCTGCCATCTTTTTAAAATCAACCATTTGATAGTCCTTAGCTATGCTGTTCGACGTTGCAAATCAGATGTTGCCTGTTTTGACCATTTCATCGCTTCGAAGCTGCAGTTCGATTCTGCCTTGAGGTTTTCAGTTTGTTCCAGGACCTTCTCAGATACCTCTTCGTCCCGCTCTTGCGGATAACCGTTCTTATAAAGCAGAACGGTAAGGTCCATGTTGAGCTGGCTTTTTAATGTTATCACGCGTTGACCAGTCAGCGTATTGAGCCTTGCCGTCGACGGACTCCTTGATAGCCTTGGCGAGAACAAGGTACTTCTCCTCCTCGTAGGGGAAGCCATGCTCGTTGCGCACCTTCACGAGGATGTCGCAGAAGGCCTTCTCCTCGAATGTAATGCCGAGCTTCTCGAACGACTTCTCGTCTTCGTCCAACTCCTTCATATTGTAGCGCGCCTTGCCGCCTCGGTCGCCGCTCTCGTCCACGAATATGCTGAGCTCTCTCGCCATGGGCTCCTTATCGGGGCAGATAAATCAAAACCACCCCTAAAAGGGGTGGTTTGCTCTTAGGGCATAACCCTTGGATTGCCGGCACGCGTCTAAAGGCGCCGGCCCTCACGGGGTTCGGGCCGCACTGCAGATTGACCCGTGACGGGCCGGTCAAACCGGCGCTATTTACGCCCCGGCCCCCTATCGAAGGGGTCCTCGTACTCCTTGACGCTCAGCCGGTCGAGCGCGATGTCGGCCTTCTCCTGCTCCCGGATGTACTTCGCGATCGTGGCCTCGTTCAGGCCGACGGTGGACACGTAGTAGCCCTCGGCCCAGAACTTCCTGTTGCCGAACTTGTACTTCATGTTCGCGTGCCTGTCGAATACCATCAGCGAGCTCTTCCCCTTCAGGTAGCCCATCACGCTCGACACGCTGTACTTCGGCGGTATCGCCAGCAGCATGTGGACGTGGTCGGGCATCAGGTGCCCCTCGATGACCTCTATCCCCTTGTACTGGCAGAGCTTCCTGAAGATCTCCCCAAGGTCGGACCTTATTTGGTTGTAGATGACTTTGCGCCTATACTTCGGCGTGAACACGACGTGGTACTTGCACGTCCACTTCGTGTGCGACAGGCCGTAGGCCTTCTGGGCCATACGCCACCACCGCCCTCTCGACTCGGATTCCTTGCGGCCTGAACAATCGCAAGTGTCCGGCGAGGGGGCGGCTTTGTAAAGCCGTTTGGCCCCACCCGCATAGCGGGTGGTTTCTGATGCGGCGCGCTGCGCGCCCCGCACAGGCTAAAGCCTGTAAATAAAAATACCCCCGATTCCAAGTGGAAATCGGGGGTATCTCATCGGGTGGCTTTCAAGCAGTTTGCAAAACTGCAGGTCGCAGACCTTCATTGCTAGTAGGAGAAATGAGTAGTCTCGGGTGGCTTGCCCATGAGTTGACGAATAAGTTGGAGCTTCGCCATTGGCTCAATCGCTTCGCGCGCTCGATAAACTTGTTTAGTAAAAGGCGGATCGGTCACCGATGGACGCACGACGAGAAACACGTACCTCCAGTGGTTCAAGCACGGCGCGCGTGAGGATCTCTGCAAGCAACCGCCTGGTACGCTACTGTTGCCAGCGTGGCTTAGCGGACTGGCGAATCCCGCCCCGTGCGCGTCATCATCCAATCAAATGCCCTGGCAAGCAGCAGCACCGCCAATCACACTACGTTCTTACGGCGCCCTCTGCGATAAAACTAGCGAATTGTGTTTTCACCTCGCAGCTACGGAGACATTAGATGATTACTCTGGACAATCTTCGCGACGCACTTAGGGCTCTGTGCTACGAGCCCTCGGGCGACGGCACCGTTTATCAGAAATCCTGGGAAGAGACCAGCGCGCAAATCACGGTCGATTTTTCCAAGAAACGCATCGGCTACCCGAAAGACCTGGGGTTCAAAGTCAACAAAGACACAACTTGTAACTTTTCCGATAACGAGAACTTCGTCGTACTCGCCTGCGTAACCATGCTCCTCGACAAAGGATATCGCCCCGAATCACTTGAGCTGGAGCGCGAATGGGCCCTTGGGCACGAACAAAAGAGCGGCCGCGCTGATATCTGCATTAATGACGAGAGGGGCGACACACTCGCAATCGTCGAATGCAAGACCCCTGGAACCGAGTTCAAAAACGAATTCAAGAACATGCAGTCAGACGGAGGGCAACTCCTCTCCTATTGGCAACAAGAGCGCGCGACTCGCTGGTTGGTACTCTTTGCATGCGATTTCATCAACAACGAAATCGTGCCAGACCAGGTTTCAATTAACTGCAGCGATGACGAGAACTTCATCGCGCTCGCCAAACGCGATGACACCATTGCGCTCTACCGCGACGCCCATACAGTGGAACAGCTCCATCAAGTTTGGACGGAAACGTACAACCAACAAGTCGAGGGAAACATCCTCTTTGGCGATAGGTCGACGGCATACCACCCGATGGTTCCTCCCCTTCTCAAGAAGGACCTTGTCGACTTCAGGGCCGAAGACAGCATCGTCAACCGCTTCGAGGAAATCCTCCGCCACAACAACGTCTCCGATAAAGAGAACGCCTTCAATCGCCTTATCGCGCTCTTTATCGCGAAGCTCCAAGACGAGCTCTCGAAAATGCCAACCCAGGAGATTGAGTTCCAATACCGCCAAGGACGCGACACCTACGAAACGCTCCAGGACAGGCTCCAGAGACTCCACTCAGACGGCATGAGAAAGCTCATGCGGGAAGAGGTCCTGTACGTTCCCAACGACTACGCCGAAAACCTCATAAGCAACTATACGGGCCAGCACCGCAAGAAGCTCATCGAGGAGCTGAACGGCACGCTGCGCAAGCTCAAGTTCTATACCAACAATGACTTTGCGTTCAAAGACGTCCACAACGAGGAACTCTTTCTTCAGAACGGCAAGGTACTCGTAGAGACGGTGCAACTTCTACAGCCGTATCGCATCGTAGGAACTCAAGACATTCAATTCTTGGGCGACCTCTTCGAACAGCTCCTTAATCAGGGCTTTAAGCAAAACGAGGGCCAATTCTTCACACCTGTGCCCATCACCCGTTTTATTTGGAAGTCACTCCCACTCGACAGCATCGTGCAGGACGAGGCTGGTGCCGTGCACTATCCACGCGTTATCGATTACGCCTGTGGCGCGGGGCACTTTCTCACAGAAGGATTCGAAGAAATCTCCGACGCCGCATGCCAATATGATCCGACCATAGAGGATGACCTCGGAGACGCCGACTGGGTCAGAGACAATCTCGTCGGCATCGAGAAGGACTATCGACTCGCTCGCGTTTCCAAGGTCTCGTTCTACATGCATGGCGCAGGGCAGAGCAACGTGGTCTTCGGCGACGGACTTGAAAATTATCCCGACAAGGGAATCGACAGCCGAACCGACAGGGGACGCTTCGACATTCTTGTCGCCAATCCCCCGTACTCTGTCGCGGCCTTCAAACCGCATCTCAAGCTTCACAACAACGAACTCAAAGTGCTGGAAACCATCAGCGATAGCGGCTCGGAAATCGAGACCCTCTTTGTCGAGCGTGCGGCACAGCTTGTTCGGCCCGGAGGCTACGCCGCCATTGTCCTCCCCACCTCGATCCTCGACAAGAGCACGAGCTCGAGTTTCATGGCCGCACGCGATGTGCTTTTGAGCTCCTTCGAGATCGTCTCCATCGCCAGGTTTGGATCAGGCACATTCGCGGCCACAGGAACAAACGTCGCAATTATGTTCCTACGTCGCTTTGACGAGATCCCGCCCCGCAATGCGAACGCACTTGATTTCGTTGACGCTGTTTTTGAGCGCAGGAAGCTCACTGGTTGGAAAGACGAAAGCGCTTTCAACGCTTATCTCGACACAATTAATGTAGACGGAGATACTTACCGGGCTTTTCTCGCAGGAGAGGCTGGCTGGAACGAATGGGCAAACACTCGCCACTTCAACGTTTATTGCCATCTTTTCGAATCATCGAAGGAGCTCAAGACCCTTCGAAAGAGCAAGACTTGGAAGGCGGCCGACAAGAACTCACAGCTCAAAGCAGAGAACGAGCTGTTCTATCGCTATGCGCACAAGGAAAAGCGCAAACGCCTGCGCGTTTGGGGTCTCGTCTGCGGCGAACAGACGCTCATCATCAACTCACCTAACACGACCAAGGAAATCGCCTCTTTCCTTGGCTACAAATGGAGCAATCGCAAAGGCAACGAGGGGATACAGCCCATCGATGGTGAGGGCGTGCTCTATTCGGACGACGAATCGGACGACACGAACTCGCTAAGCGGCATCATCAGAGCATGGTTCTCCGGCGAGCAGGTTGAGCCCGGCGACCTTGCCCAGTACTACTACTATGCCAAGACCACCGATTTCATCGACTTTGATGCCGAGAAGTTCGACGAGACTCTTACGATTCCCCGCTCTTTCTACAAGCCCCGCTCGTTCGCCCAGGGCACCGTAGTCAAGACGCTTAGAGACATCACATCCTACGTTACCAACAGCGTGGCCCAGAGTTCCATCACCACCGACACTTACGTAACAACGGAGAACATGGTCAAGGATCGTGGCGGCATAACCGCCTATAGCGGAGAGCTTCCGGCAAGTGCTGGCACCGCATACAAGAAGGGAGACACGCTCGTCTCCAATATTCGCCCCTATCTGCAGAAGATTTGGCTCGCAGACCGCGATGGGGCGTGCTCCAAGGACGTTTTGGTATTCCGAAGCATAAATACCGACAGCCTATTGCCCGAGTTCCTCCATCTGCTCCTGTGGCAGAAGGACTTCTTCGACTACGATATGTCCACCTTCACGGGAACCGGCAGGCCTCGCGGAGACAAGAATGAGCTGCTCAAATACCCCATCCCAGTCCCGACGCTCTCCGAGCAGAGAGCCCTCATCGACGGTTTCAATCGCTTAACAGATGAAATCAATAGCAAAAGACAGCAAATCGCCGCTCTCAAGGAAAGCGTCAAATCACGGTTTGTAGAGGTATTTGGCGATCCGGTCGATGGTAAAAAATGGCCTTTCGTTAGGCTTGAAGACCTCTGTACCAAGTTGGGTTCCGGAGCAACACCACGAGGCGGCAAAACGGCATACAAGGCCGAAGGTGTTCCGCTGGTCAGAAGTATGAATGTTCACAACGGTCGTTTCGTGTGGAAGGACCTTGCTTGTATTGATGATGAACAAGCCGCAAAACTAGAAGGCGTCACGCTGATGAAGGGTGACGTGCTTCTGAATATTACTGGCGCTTCGGTTGCTCGTTCATGTCTTTTGCCGGATGAATTGGCTGGTGGACGTGTTAATCAGCATGTCTCAATTGTCAGAGTCGACCAAAAACGGATGCTGCCGGTGCTATTGAACACGGTGCTGATCAGTGATTCGTATCAGAGACTCCTGCTAAACGGCTCAAGAGCGGCTGGAGCAACAAGGGAGGCAATTACCAAAGAAGCTCTAAAGAGAATGACGGTTCCCTTGCCTCCCCTTGAGCTTCAGCAAGAGTTCGCCTCTTTCGTCGCTCAGGTCGACAAATCGCAATTTGCACTCGAGCAAGAGGTCGACGCCCTTTCCGCAGAGCGCGACGCCCTTCTAGACCGATTCCTCGCGTGATACGTTCCTCCCATCCATATCGGGATGGGAGGAACTGATGCACACGACGATCGAAATAGCAAACGCGGTTCTCACAAAAATGCAGGCACTCGTTAGCGGCGAAGTGCTTTCGTATCTCGAGAGCGTCCTTATGAGCGAACTCAGGGGCATCGAACTTGAAGTGAACGCGCTCAGCAATGTCGAAGACGAGGCCTCAAAGTACATGGAGCGATTCCTCGCAGCCAAAACCATCGAGGGATGCTCGCCTAAGACCATCAGGTACTACAAGGCCACACTTACAAGGGCGCTCGAAGCAATCAAAAAACCAATTGTCCGGATTAGTTCAGATGACTTACGAACATACCTGAGCGAATATCCCATGGGTAATAACGCAGGGAGCATCACCGTCGACAACGTCAGGCGCATCCTGTCGTCATTCTTCTCTTGGCTTGAAGACGAGAACCATATACTCAAAAGCCCTGCACGACGCATTAAAAAGATTCGCTCAAAGAGAACGGTCAAGTCCGTATATTCTGATGAAGAACTTATAGCCCTCACAGACGCCTGTTCTTGCAAGAGGGATCTGGCAATCATCAACCTTCTTAGTTCAACAGGGATGAGAATAGGCGAACTCGTCTCGCTCAATCGAGAAGACGTTGATCTAAATCGGCGAGAGTGCATTGTACTCGGAAAGGGCAACAAAGAGAGAGTCGTCTATTTTGATGCGACTACAAAGCTGCACCTAAACAACTACCTGCAAGAACGCAGCGATAACGTCGCCGCGCTATTCTGTAGTCTCACAAAGCCGAGTTCTAGGCTGCAAGTAAGCGGAGTCGAGCTCCGCCTTCGCTCCTTGGGAACAAAAGCAGGCGTCAAACACGTCCACCCACATAAGTTCAGGAGAACGCTGGCCACCAAAGCAATTGGAAAAGGAATGCCCATCGAGCAGGTGCAGAAGCTGCTTGGCCATCAAAAGATTGATACAACGTTGATGTACGCAATGGTCGATCAGGACAACGTAAGGGACTCTCATAGAAGGTATATCTGTTAAGTCAAATCACGGTTTGTCGAGATGTTTAGAACCAAGACACACGCATCATGGCCAATCGAAACAATCGGCAACTACAGCATAGAAATGCACTACGGCACTTCAGCAAAAGCCGGCGCCGATGGCGATTATGTCTACATCCGAATGAACAATATCACCGACGACGGCATCCTTGACCTAACCGATACAAAGCGAATCACCCTAAAGGGCCAAGCTCTCGAAAATGCTACCGTCCGCTATGGCGATATGCTTTTTAATCGAACCAACAGCATTGACAAGGTTGGGAAAACTTGCGTTTTTCATCAGTCAGAGACCATGGTTATTGCTGGGTACATCGTGTGCGTAAGGTTCGCTGACCACAGCTCTGCCGAATATGTATCTGGTTACCTGAATTCAAAGGAAGGAAAGCGAGTCCTTCGTAATATAGCGAAGGGAAGTGTCCATCAGGCAAACATCAGCGCAGCAGACTTGGCCGCTATTCCCATTGCAATTCCCCCGTTGTCCCTCCAACAGGAGTTCGCCGACTTCGCTGCCGAGGCGGACAAATCGCAATTTATCATCCACCAAGATCTTCACGGCTTTTGAAAAGACAGATAGTTACATGTCCAACGCTACAGAAGCCCGAGGACCGTCGCCTTTGATAGCATCTCGTAGGCTCGCGGATATGTCTCTTTGTCGCGCTCGGCCATAAATGCCCAGTTCGCCGTCACGTCAGCCGCCCTCACCATAGCCACCTTGGAGGAGTCGACATAGGAGACTGGAATCTTGGGCAGCCAGTCGCTAAATACAGGAGGGTAGGAGGTCTGCCACGTTGGGTTGAACATGCCGCAGCGCAGCTCCTCATCAACCGATTCTGCCAGGTTGTACTTTCCGTCGATCGAAGTCGAATGCTCGTCAACCACAACAGAAACTGCATCAACCTCGCTCGCGGCAATTCCCTGAAGCCTCAGCGCGTCAACGATGCCGGACTTCACGCCACGCTTTAGAGCGTAGTCAAGATACCTTTGCTTGCGCCTTTTCGAGCTTGAATTCTCAGAGCAACTGCAACACCCCTGAGTAGTGGACCTCGTAGGGCGTCCTGAACCCCAGGCGCTTGTGGGGCCTGCGGTTGATGGCATCGTACACCCGCTCGACCTCCTCGTCCGAGACCGCAGAGAAGCCGGTCCCCTTCGGGAAGTACTCGCGCAGCAGACCGTCTGTGTTTAGTCAAGCCTGATTTTCGGGTTGGGGCTGCGGTGGAAATCCTGGTCCTCTTTTGGTCCAGGATTTCCCCCGCAGCCCCAACCCGTAAATTGAACGCTATCAAACACAGATGCCGTCGCGAAGTCGATGTCGCGCGTGACGCGGCCGTCGGGGATGCGCGCGAGCAGCCCGCTTCCGCCCTTGAGGATAAACCGGCCGTCGGGGTTGCTGAACACCCTGCGCAGGAACCGGTCGCGCAAAGCCCGACGACAGCCGTCCCCGGGGTCACCGCCCCTGTCGCGAACGGCCCTCTTCAGGGCCCTGTCGAGCTGACCGCCGTTCTCGTACGTCATTCTTCCCGCCTCCTAGCTAACGAATCGTACAGGCTGGCCCCCGCCGGCATCCCGGCTTTTGCCCCCCGGCGTCGATTTTCTCCCTCAGCGCGCCCTCGTCTTCGACGAGGCCCCTTTCGAGCGCGTCCGCGAGCACGTTCGCGACCAGGCTCAGTTCCTCCCCGGAGTCTATCAGGTCCACCACCGTGAGCCAGGGCCTCGTCGCCGGGATGTCCGAGACGATCGCCACGTCCTTCGGGTCGAGGCGGCGCTTCCTGATGAATCAGGTTCGGGCGCTTAGTCTGCTTTCTCTCGGGCGTGCAGAACTCGTAGGGCGAGGGGCTGACCTCGCCGATGCCGTAGAGCCATGCAGCCGTCGCCCCCATGGCGACGGGGCGCCTCCCCGGGTCGATCGACAGTCAGGCCGCGAGGACGTCCTCCTCCCGCGTGCTCGGCGAGCCGCCCATGCGGTAGACGCCCTTCGCGAGCCTCTCTATGTTGCCGAGCCCTTCCAGCCTCGAGAGCGCGTACCGCTCGACGCCGAGCACCTTCGCCTGCACAGATGTGAAGAGCCCCCTTTGGGAAGAGGCGATGTCGTTGGTGGCTCGTATGACTTCGATTTATTCCATGCTTGCATTGTGGAAAATAATGCAACAATGCAAGCAATACGCTCAGAATACACGGCGTTATTCGGCGGCATTCGGGGTCACTGAAACTGAGGAAACCGATTTTCGCATTTCTTTATTCCCATTTGTTGACCTGGGAGAATGCAATTGAAGAGGGCTTGAATCCGCCTCGCAGTTTCAAGTCAGTTTCATCCGCTCGAAATCGGCCTTCGGGGGACCCGAATTGTGAATTATTCCCGCAGGGCCTAATTATTCCCGTACCGCCGAGTACTCCGTTGTACCGCCCAGTAGGGACACACGGGAATAATTGGGTCGTTTTCCCAGGTAGAGATGCAAAAAGAAAGCCCTCGAACCAAAGGGTTCGAGGGCTGTTATTCCCACTATTTCGCTGGTGGCTTTGGTTCTGTCGTCCCGTCATTCCAGTTGCACCCAGTTTTCGGCATCGACACGGAACGCGTGCCGCCGAATGACGCGATGTCGCGTCTCGTCGGCTTCGGGGACAAAAGCTGGGACAACTTCAAAAACTTTTTTCAAACTCAGGGCTTTGAGTTTTTGTTTTTGTCCCAAAGGAGCTTCCGGCCGTGATTCGGATGCCCGATTGGGCGGAATCGCCCGTTTCTGGAACTCAACCGCAGCATCACGCACAAGCCACTCGCAACAACTGCAAATGATTGGTCGAGGGCGGCTTCCAACGCGATTCCAAAGCCGCAGGTCAGGCGACTGCGCTGCTGGCAGGGAAAGGGAGTCGTATCAGGCGGCTTGCCCATGAGTCGACGATGAGGCCTTCACCGAATGTCGAGAACATGCTGGTAAAATAGGCAATACTTTTTATGACAGGAGAACGAGCATGGCCGAACCCCACGATAGGAAGCCGATCCTCACGATCGAGCAGCAGATAGAGCACCTCAAGCAGAAGGGCGTAGCCTTCGAGCTGTGTTCCGAGGAAGAGGCCGAGGACTACCTGCGCGACAAGTGCAACTTCTTCAAGCTCGCATCCTATCGCAAACTCTTCTCGAAATACGAGGGAGGCCCGCGCGACGGCCGCTACGTAGACCTCGACTTCGGCCAGCTACGCCTGCTCGCGGCGCTCGACCAGGAGCTACGCCACGCCCTGCTCGGCATGACGCTCGACATCGAGCACTTCCAGAAGGTGACACTGCTTCGCGAGATGGAGGACCGTGGAGAGGACGGCTACGCCATCGTGGCCGACTACATGGCATCGCTTACCACTGCAAACAGGGAGTACCGCCTGCGCGAGCTCAAGATGAGCGGCCGCAGCCCCTACAGCTCGAGCCTCTACGCGAAGTACTCCGGCGACATGCCTGCCTGGGCCTTCCTTGAGCTCACCTCGTTCGGCACCCTCATCGACTTCGTGCGCTTCTGCGCCAGGCGATGGGGCGACAGGCGCTTCGAGGCCTCCCACTACGACCTCAAGCGCGTGAAGTCCGTCCGCAACTGCGCCGCGCACGGCTCGTGCCTGATCAACTGCTTCGCCGAGAGGGGCGCCGCCCGGGGCTCGGCGTCCAGTGGCGTCTCCCGAAGGGTCGCCGCCGTGGGAATCCCCAAGGCGACCAGGAGGAAGTGGATGGGGAATACGGCCATGCAGGAGGTCGCGACCGTGCTCGTGGCGCACTCCGGCTTGGTACCCGAGGGCTCCTCGCGCTCGCGCGCCGCATCCGAGCTCGCCGAGATGTTCGCCAGGGCCGACGGAGAAACCGAGGCGCTGACCGACAAGGGGCCCGACGCCGCAGCTCGCTCCGCGCTCGAGTTCCTTCGCAGGTTGACAGAATCGCTCGGGTTGGTAGAATAGCCTGCAGATAGCAAAACCTTCACGGTTTTAGGGGCGGACTTGCGCAAGCGACTCTGCCCTATTTTTATATTCACTCGCTATAGGAGACGGGTGATACCTGGGTCAATGACAGAACTGAGAAGCCCGGAATAATGGAGCCAGTTAGAAACCCTCGGATTTGCGGGGCGGGATCGTGAGAGCGATTCTGCCCTATTTTTTTCCTCCGTCTGCCCCAAACCAAGTATTTCGAAGATAGCCTGTAGGTGTCCTCCTGGGCGCCTTTTATTTTCAGGGAATCGGCCGCTTCATGAACGAGCGACCGGCTTGACCTAGATCGAACCGCCTTCATCTCCGCCTAGGCGCCGGCGATCAACATCGTAAATCCGCGCGTGCTACAATGCGGGCACCAGAGATGAAAACACAGTCCCCGTCGGGTAGTCGTGGGCGTGCGGGAGTCCGCATCAGTAACCTGCCTCCTTGGTTGTCCCTTCTCTGCATGGTCATCTACATAAAGGAGGAACCAACCATGCAGATCAGCGTGTCATCCACCCTGACCGTATATCACGACGGCCAATTCTGGGTCGGGCTGGCGGAGCATGTCGAGGACGGCAGATACGGCGCCGCCCGCATCGTCTTCGGTGCAGAACCGTCCAATGAGGAAATCCTGCAATTCGTTACAAGCAAATGGGCGAAGCTCTCGTTCTTCGGTGACGAGGCCACGGAAACAAGCAAGCCCGCGAAGAATCCCAAGCGACGCGCTCGCGAGGCAGCGAAAGCCCTTAAGCGGCCCGCGGTGAGCACCAAGGCACAACAGGCGCTCGCAGCACAGCGGGAAGCGATGAAGCGGGAATCGGCCCGCGCAAGAAGCCAGTGTCGCGCGGATGAGGCGGAGGCGCGCTTCGAGCAGCGGAAGCTGAAGCGCAAGCAGAAGCATCGTGGGCATTGATCGCCATGTGCAGCAAGGCAGACCATATACAGCAGTGGGGCCAGTTCCACTTGAAGCCGACGCCGCGTAGACGCTGATGGTGACGGCTATGCACGGGCACGGGCGAGCCACTGCACTTCACAGCTTGTTTCTCAAGCATTTGGGACGCACACGCGGCGTTCAAAAATGCGGAGCGACTCCGCATGGCTCGAGACTGAGCCGAGGTGCCCTACTTCTCGCCCTCCAGCAGCCCCACGATACGGTCGATGTCGACGGCGAAGCGGGGCCTTCCCTCGCGCTCGTAGCGGTCGAGGTACGCCTGGCACTCGGAGACAATGCGCTTGGTGTTGCCGTCGATGATGCGCTGGAGCGTCTCGTAGTAGGCCGAGCCCTCGGTCCTGAAGCGGCGCTGGTAGGACTTGGTTATGGGGAACATCTTGATGTAGTGGATGCCGTGGCGACAGCACGGGCGCGTCGTGGGGCGGGGTGGCAACGCAAAGTACTGGTCTTTGGGCACGTTGGGGGCGATGTTGGAATGCAGCGGTACGGCGAAGTCCCTGCGCTTCCCGCGGAAACGCAGCCTCACCACCACGATGCAGGGGAGATTGTGCTTAAGCATGAGCTCGCGGTCGCCCTCGACGAGGTCAAAGAAGTCCTGGGAGATGGATACGACCTTCACCGGTTGCGCCTCTTCATACGAAGTGGGGCCCGCATCGCTGCAGGCCCCTACAGGTGGGCGATATTCTACGCCTTGCGGCACCCCGTCGCCCACGGAGGTTAAACGTACACGTAAGCCGTACTCTGAAAGCCGCGGCTTCCGGCAAGTAGTTTATGCCACGAAAGGTCGCTTTCAACGCGCATAGCTCGCAAAATAACACTCGCTGGGCCGTCACCCCTGGCAGTTGCCCTCCAATCTTCATTGGAGTCAGCAGGTCAATTCATATAGTTATGGGGGGGTATCCTAAAGGAAATCAAATTTATACCCCCATAACTAAGGAATTTTCTATTCCCACTCAATGACTAGGGCCCTGGTGTAATTGGCTGGATCACCGTTCCGGGAACCGGTATCGACCTACCTGTCCGCCGAGCTCTTTCTTCAGCTCCAGCCTAGTATCTGATTCGCGCCGTTATAAGCGAAAACCGAAGAGATGCGTCTTAGCCAAGAAAAGAAGGTTAGCCTCATCTTACTGCATGATTCGTGTGTTATAGTTAGATGGCTCTAACTGTTTGGGGGCGATGGCCATGCACGAACGCAAGGACTTCTGGGACAGGAATGCTGGTCGGTACGACCGTTTCATGCGAAACGACCGGGCGGCGTATGAGAAGATGTATGGGCTGATCCGGCCGGTGGTGAAAGCAAAGACCGTGCTGGAGGTTGCCACCGGCACGGGGCTCATCGCAAAGAGCGTCGTGGATGCGGCGGCGCGCATCGAGGCTACGGACGCCTCTGCAAAGATGATCCTTGAAGCAAAGCGGGACAATCAATCCGCAAAGCTGCACTTTTCCGTACAAGATATGTTCCGCCTGCCCTATGCACAGAAGTCCTTCGAAGTGGTGATCGTGTCCAACGCACTTCACATAGTGCCGCATCCGGAAAAGGCCCTGCAAGAAATCAGGCGGGTGCTGAAGGACGTCGGCGTGCTCATCGCGCCAACCTTCACCCACGCGGGGAACTCGGTTTCCGGCAAGGCAAAAGCCTTTTTCATGAGT
>CAJJSS010000005.1:0-77680 GCA_905194545.1 Coriobacteriaceae bacterium
GGTGAAGTCGTAACAAGGTAGCCGTACCGGAAGGTGCGGCTGGATCACCTCCTTTCTAGGGAGATACATTCTTAGAGAGAAAACACTTTAACTCGAATAGAGGGCAGGAGCCCGTCCGGTAGATGTCCGCCAGGATGATTCCCCGCAGCACCCGGTCCCCGGGGTCGCACCCGCGTACCTTGAGAGCCGCATAGCGATAGGAGAGAGATGGAAGATCATTCTTCCAGACTCGATTCTTTTCTGCGATTAAAACAGAGAATGATAGCAATCATTCATCCGATCCAAACAAGAAGAATTCACTTATACATGAGTGAGGAGCATCTGATCGCGAGCACAGTGAAACACACTGTGCCGCGGTATGAGATACCCGAATTGCGACATACGAGCGCTATTCATGATATCGATTAATTTAACTTAATTAGCGACACGTGGATATCCCGCGGGCCCGATGCGGTCCCGCAAGATACCACGGGCGCACGGCGGATGCCTTGGCACAGGGAGCCGATGAAGGACGCGGCAAGCTGCGATAATCCCCGGCGAGGAGCACACATCCTTCGACCCGGGGGTCTCCGAATGGGCGAACCCATCCGTAGCAGTACGGATATCCCGACCCCGAACACATAGGGGCCGGGAGGACAACCCGGGGAACTGAAACATCTAAGTACCCGGAGGAGAGGAAATCAATCTCGAGACTCCCCGAGTAGCGGCGAGCGAAAGGGGACCGATGGCCAAACCGTCGAGCGGGCATACCCGGCAGGGGTTCCGCCGACGGGGTTGCAGGGCCGCGCATCCGGGGGCTGCCGCCCCCGGGCGCAGGTCCGGCTGGGGAGCGGAACGGCATGGGAGGGCCGGCCGCAGCGGGTGACAGCCCCGTACGCGAACCCAGACCGGACGGCGCGACGCGGTCCCTGAGTAGGGCCGGGCACGTGAAACCCGGTCCGAACCTGGGTGGACCACCATCCAAGCCTGAGTACTACCCTGTGACCGATAGCGCACCAGTACCGTGAGGGAAAGGTGAAAAGCACCCCGGGAGGGGAGTGAAACAGTACCTGAAACCGTGCGCCCACGAGCAGTCGGAGCACCTATACGGTGTGACGGCGTGCCTTTTGTAGAATGAGCCAGCGAGTCGCTGGCGCGGGGCGAGGTTAACCGAAAGGGAGCCGTAGCGAAAGCGAGCCTTAACAGGGCGACTTGAGTCCCGCGCCGCGGACGCGAAGCCGGGTGAGCTATCCGTGGGCAGGCTGAAGCGGGGGTAAGACCCCGTGGAGGGCCGAACGCACGTCGGTTGAAAACGGCGGCGATGACCTGCGGATAGGGGTGAAAGGCCAATCAAACCCGGAGATATCTCGTTCTCCCCGAAATAGCTTTAGGGCTAGCGTCGCGCGTTCACCGCCGGAGGTAGAGCACCGGATGGACGAGGGGGCTTCGCCGCCTACCGAATCCAACCGAACTCCGAATGCCGGCGGCCCAGAGCGCGGCAGTCAGAGCATGTGGGCTAAGCTGTGTGCTCGAGAGGGAAACAGCCCGGACCGCCCGCTAAGGTCCCCAAGTTCCAGCCGAGTGGCAAAGGATGTGCGTCCGCCCAGACAACCAGGATGTTGGCTTAGAAGCAGCCATGCATTCAAAGAGTGCGTAACAGCTCACTGGTCGAGTGGACATGCGCCGACAATACACGGGGCTAAGCTGGACACCGAAGCGGCGGGATTTTGATTTTCAGAATCGGTAGGGGAGCTTCCCATGGGCGGGGAAGCCGCCGGGCGACCGGCGGTGGAGCGCATGGGAGTGAGAATGCTGGCATGAGTAGCGAGAGACGAGAGAGTAACTCGTCCGCCGTGAACCCGAGGTTTCCTGGGCAAGGCTAATCCTCCCAGGGTCAGTCGGGGGCTAAGGCGAGGCCGGGAGGCGTAGCCGACGCGCAGCAGGCAGACATTCCTGCACCGCGCACGCGGCGCTACGACCGACGGGGCGACGGATGGGGGTGGCTCGGCGGGGTTCTGGACGTCCCCGTGATGGAGCGCGGCCCGCGGACCAGGGAAATCCGGTCCGCACGAGGGCGAGGCTCCGGACGAAGCATCTGAGCGAAGCGAGTGAGCCCGAGGTCCCTAGAAAAACCCCTAGGCAGGCGCGTGCGCGCCCGTACCGCAAACCGACACAGGTGGGTGGGTAGAACATACCGAGGCGATCGGGTCAACCATGGTCAAGGAACTCGGCACAATGGCCCCGTAACTTCGGGAGAAGGGGTGCCCGCGCGTACGTGAACGGACTTGCTCCGGGAGCGGAGGCGGGCCGCAGTGGAGAGGCCCAAGCGACTGTTTACCAAAAACACAGGACTCTGCAGAAGCCGCAAGGCGACGTATAGGGTCTGACGCCTGCCCGGTGCCGGAAGGTCACGCGGAGGAGTTAGCCGCAAGGCGAAGCCCCGAAGCCAAGCCCCGGTAAACGGCGGCCGTAACTATAACGGTCCTAAGGTAGCGAAATTCCTTGTCGGGTAAGTTCCGACCTGCACGAAAGGCGCAACGACTTGGGCGCTGTCTCGACCATGGACCCGGTGAAATTGCACTGGTCGTGAAGATGCGACTTACCCGCGGAAGGACGGAAAGACCCCGTGAACCTTCACTGCAGCTTGGCATTGGCCGCTGGTCCCGCGTGTAGAGGATAGGCAGGAGGCATCGATCCGGAGGCGCCAGCCCCCGGGGAGCCGCCCTTGGAATACTGCCCTCGCGCGACCGGCGTCCTAACCCGAGGCCGTCAACCGGCTCGGGGACCGTGCCAGGCGGGCAGTTTGACTGGGGCGGTCGCCTCCTAAAGGGTAACGGAGGCGCGCGAAGGTCCGCTCGGGACGGTCGGCAACCGTCCTTTTGAATGCAAGAGTACAAGCGGGCTTGACTGCGAGGCCCACAAGCCGAGCAGGTGCGAAAGCAGGCTCTAGTGATCCGGCGGCCCCGAGTGGGTGGGCCGTCGCTCAACGGATAAAAGGTACTCCGGGGATAACAGGCTGATCTTGCCCAAGAGTCCACATCGACGGCAAGGTTTGGCACCTCGATGTCGGCTCATCGCATCCTGGGGCTGGAGCAGGTCCCAAGGGTACGGCTGTTCGCCGTTTAAAGCGGTACGCGAGCTGGGTTCAGAACGTCGTGAGACAGTTCGGTCCCTATCCTCCGTGGGCGCAGGAGAATCGATGGAGGCTGCCCCCAGTACGAGAGGACCGGGGTGGACGCACCTCCGGTGAACCGGTTGTCGACCAACGGCACGGCCGGGTAGCCGCGTGCGGCGCGGATAACCGCTGAAGGCATCTAAGCGGGAAGCCGTTCCAGGGATTAGTTCTCCTTCCGGTAAGGGCCCAGGTAGACTACCTGGTCGATAGACGGCAGGTGCAAGGCTGGCGACAGCCTCAGCCGAGCCGCACTAATCGCCCGAGCTCTTCCGGAACCGCACCTCGCGGCCCGCGGGACCCAGCGCTCATGCGCGCGGTCCGGGCACGAGGATGCCCCCGAGTCGACTCCTCCTATGCGCCATGCGGCCCCCAGGGCACGTGAGTAGACACCCGGACACCGTAACGGTGGGCGCCGCCCACCGGTCAGCGGCCAGAGCATGGGGGGCACGCCCGGTCCCGTTCCGAACCCGGAAGCTAAGCCCCATCGCGCCGAGAGTACTGCGGGGTGAGCCCGTGGGAGGCCAGGGCGCCGCTGACCGGTGGACGGCACCGAGCCGTCAACGAAACTGAAGAAGGGGGAGGCCTCGCGGCCTCCCCCTTTTTTGCGTTAACACTTCAAAATAAAGTCGCATTTCACCTGTAACCCGGTTGGGCTTATGGGTGATGAGCTTTTATTTAAAGACAATACATCGAATCACAAGGGCAACCGCTATGACCACAATGATCAAAAGCAGGAATTGGAGTCGATGCTGTTTACGTCGTTTACTTGATGAAACGAAGATCGTTTTCCCTTGTTTTGGCGTTTCGAGATAACGAGCCGAATGCGTTAAGGTTTGCTTGGGTCGAGGACCTCTTTGCTGCCGAGTTATGCGCGTTTCCGTCGGGTCGTCATTGATTGCGCTGTTTTTTGATAACGGTGCATCTTTCAGATATACGGGATCGCCCGATGCGACGCCCATATGTTTACGTCCCGTTTGGGCATCCTCGAGTGTTTGATATCGATTTCTCGTCACATACTCGGGCTCCGGATCATTAATGGGCTCTTGCGAGATGTGGGGGCGATGGAACCGTGGCGGCTGCGTGGAAGTATCTTCCCCCTGCGTCGGCATAAATATTTTGTTCTGGTTTTGGTCGTCCATGATGCCCTTTAGCTCGTTACCAACAACGTGTACGCGCTCATTGTAAGCCCCTTGTTATTTGTAGCTGCGAACATACTCGTTATTTAAGCTCTGGTTCAAAGAACCTTAACCTTACTAAAACCTGAGTCATTCACACTTAGATATGCTTATATTACAGGACTCAAAAAACTTTATAGTCGATGTATATATAAGCACTGGGTGGGCATATATAAGAGCGTCAAAAGAAGTCCCAGTCACCTAGAAGATGGCTCGGCAGTCCTAAAAGGAGTGGTAAACATGGCAAGCATGGTTCCTTATCGTTCGGTTTTTGGCGTTCGTCCTTCTGCTAGCTCGCTGTTCGATCTGTTTGATGATATGACCGACCTTGCAAACAACTCGATTGCTTCCAAGGCGTTTCCCGTTGACGTTGAGGATAAGGGCGATGGCTATGAGGTCAAGGCCTATCTGACCGGTGTCGCCAAGGATGACATCGATGTCGAGCTCAATGAGGGCCGTCTGTCCATTAGCGTGAACGTTGTGGAGGACGAGGAGAACGAGGGCAAGAACTACCTGCAGAAGGAGTTTAGCTCGTACAGCGCGACGCGTGGCGTATATCTGAAGGACGCTTCGAGCGAGGGTCTCTCTGCTAAGTATGCTGACGGCATCCTCACCGTTACGGTACCTAAGATCGTCGAGAAGAAGAACGTTACGAAGATCTCCATTGACTAGCTTCGTTGGTGTTCTGCGCTATTAAAAGGCAGCAAAAGGGGCTGGGAAGCGATTCCCGGCCCCTTTTGCTGCCTAGGACAGTCTATTGAATGGTTACTGGCCGGTGCTGGCTGGCGGGGCGTATCGAGAGTATTCGCGATCCGTGGAGAAGGGTGGCGGAGCTGCCGACCTCGTCATCCAGAGTTGCGGCTAGAGCTTTGGCATAGCTTTTGACGGTTAGGCTTGGACGATTATTGTCCTGGCTGATGTGCATGGCGATGAGCTGCTCGGTTCGATCGGTGACGAGCCCACGCGCTGCGTCGGCGGCCTGGTCGTTAGAGAGATGGCCTTTTGCAGATAAAATTCGCTCTTGGAGGAAGCGGGGGTAATCCCCTTGGCGCAGCATGGCCACATCGTGGTTGCTCTCGAGTGCAAGAACTCGGCAGTCTTCGAGGGTGTCTATAGCTTGTTTGGTTAGCTCTCCGGTGTCGGTAGCAAAGCCAATGGAGTCATCGAGAGTGTCGAATCGATAACCGACAGGATTGATGACATCATGCGATGTTGGGTAGGTTCGCATGCGGATGCCGGCAATGGAAAGCGTGTCGCCGGGGTCAAATTCCTCTACGGGTAGATGTGCGAGGGTTTCTTTGCACGAAAGCGTGCCCCTGCTGGCAAAGAGGGGGCCGTGCCAGTGCTTGCACCAGACATCGAGGCCCTTGATGTGATCGCTATGCTCATGAGTAATGAGAAGAGCCGAGACGTTGTCTGTCGAGAGCCCCAGTTCTGCCATGCGCTTTAATGTCTCGCGGCGAGACAGTCCGTCATCGACCATAATGAGCCCCTGCGGGCCCTCAATGAGTGCGCAGTTGCCTTTAGAGCCACTGCCGAGGATATGAAGGTGCAGACGAGACATAAGATTCCAAAGGATACAATGGGTGCGGACGAATAGAGGAGGAAGCGAATGCCAACGGTATCACAGCATTACGGACACCATGCCGTGCCCGGGGCAGTCGATGAGACCCGAACGAGGCAGCAGGCTGCTCCTGTCGTGCTCATGGTATCAGGCGGCGCGGACTCGACGGCACTGCTTCTTATGGCGTGCACATCAAAGCTGGATATCCAAGACGGACGCGGTGTTGCCCCCATTGCTCGCGAGCGCCTGCATGTGCTGCATGTAAACCACCATCTGCGCGGCAAGGCGTCCGATGGCGACGAGGCCTTTGTGCGTGAGCTCTGCGCGAAATATGGTTTACCGCTGTGCGTGGAGCACGCTTATTTTGATGGGGAGTCGGGCAATGTTGAGGCCGCGGCCCGCGAGGTGCGCTATGCCGCGGCGCGGAGGTATGTCCGCGAGCTCTGCGCCCAGACGGGGGCACCGCGAACGGCGGCTCGTATCTGCACCGCGCACACGTCTTCGGATCGCGCGGAAACGTTTATGATGAACGCGATTAAGGGTTCGGGGCCCGCTGGCCTATCGAGCATTCCTCGCCGGAGGAATATCGTGGTGCGTCCCTTGCTCGACCTAACTCATGGCGAGCTCGTGGGCTATCTACAGGTACATGGTCAGCCGTGGCGTGAAGACGAGAGCAATGAGGATATCTCGTATCTGCGAAACTACGTGCGCCATCGAGTGATGCCGGTGGTGGCGCAGCGCAACGCGAGCGTCTGCAAGACGATTGGCGCCGCCTGCGAGATCTTAGGCGATGAGGACGCGTTTTTGTCTCAGCTTTCGGCACAGGCGTTTCGAAGCTGCCTGCGTAAGGAGGCGGCGGGCGCGCTGGTGCTCGATGCCAGGCGCCTTGCTGCGGCCGAGGTGGTAATCGCGCGGCGCATCGTGCGGCTGGCGATTAAGCGCATCGACCCCGATGCTCGGCCGGAGATGCGGCATGTGGAGCGCGTGCTCGCCTGCGTTGCCGAGGGTGCGGGGTCGGTCACACTCCCGGCGGGAATTGATGCGCGCGTGGAGTTTGGCATGCTGGCACTCAAGGCCCCGGCGGCGCGCGAGGGCTTAGTTGCCGACTGGATCTCCGTTCCCGGGCGCCTGTCGTTGGGAGCGGGGCGTATGCTGGTGGCCGAGCCGATGGCCGTCGAGCCGGGATGCGATGTCGTGCATCGAGCCCGCGAGCTTGTGGCTGCTGGAGAGGTGGCCGCTATCGTGGATGCGGCGGCCTTGGGCTTTGCCGACCGCGATAGCGATCGGATGCTCGCCGGCTCGTTCGGAGAGATTCCCGCTGAGGCTCGATCGGCGCGCTTGTGGGTGGATAACCCTGTGCCGGGGGATGTGATGTGCCCGCTGGGAATGAGTGGTCGAAGCAAGAAAGTGTCCGACCTGCTCAACGAGGCGCGCATTCCCGTTTCCGAACGCTCTGGCGTGCCCGTGGTAAGAACGGCTCCGGGAGGAGCCGTGGTGTGGGTCGCGGGCGTTCGGGCCGACGAGCGTTTTAAATGCACGGCCGCAACGCGCGTGGCATATCTGCTCCGCGTAGTCGATGCGGAATAGTGACTTGTGCCTACTATTCTGTGCGACGTTGACGGTATTCCCGCGCTGATGGCGCACGGGCTGGTAAATATACCCCGTGCGCTGCTAGAATGTGTAGTTCGCGTCCATACGGCGGTGTGTGGGCGATAAGCACAAGAAAGGGTTGTCATGGCTTCTCAACATCCGGATATCGAGAAGGTTCTGTTTACGCAGGAGGATATCGACGGTATCGTCTCTCGCCTAGGCGAGCAGATTACTCGCGACTACGCGGGTAAGGATCTGGTGCTGATTGCGGTCCTGCGCGGCGCCGTGGTCTTTATGGGCGACCTGATGCGTAAGATCGAGCTGCCGACCAACATCGATTTCATGGCTGTTTCGAGCTACGGCGACGGTGTGAAGTCCTCGGGTATCGTGCGTATCATTAAGGACCTGGATATCGACATCCGCGGTCGCGACGTGCTGATCGTCGAGGACATTCTGGACTCGGGCCTGACGCTCAAGTATCTGATGAAGAACCTCGAGAGCCGCAAGCCCGCTTCTCTGGAGGTCGCCGCCTTCCTGTGGAAGGACGTTGAGGACCGCGTCTCGGCCATCACGCCCAAGTATGTTGGAACCCATTGCCCCGATGCCTTTGTGGTGGGCTACGGCCTCGACTATGCCGAGCGCTATCGCAACCTTCCGTATCTGGGCATTTTGAAACCGGAGGTTTATTCGTAAGATGCCCGACGACCGTAACGACAACAATTCCCAGACTCCCCGGGACCCAAAGATCCCGGGGATGCCCGGAGGCAAGAAGCCCACGCGTACGGGCTGGCTGTATTTTCTTTTGGCTTGCGCGCTTCTGGGCTATGCCTTCTTTAATATGGGCTCCGGCTTTGCCAGCTCCAGCAATACCGTTAAGCTCGCGACGAGCGAGATGGTCAGCGCCATCAAGCAGGATCGCGTCGAAGATCTGACCTATACGGTTCAAGACGGAAGCGTGACGGGTCATTACTGGAAGACAAAAAAGGACAAGGGCGATACGAGCGAGCTCAAGAGCTTCTCCTCGACCTATGTCGGCTCCGATTCGCTTGCCGAGCTCATGGCGGAGCACCCCGATACCAAGTACATCGTCAACACCAACGATCCCGATTTTTGGGGCGACTTGGCGATGAGTGTGCTTCCGACGATCGCCCTTATCGCCATCATGTTCTACTTTATGCGCCAGATGATGGGCGCCAACAACAGGAACATGCAGTTTGGCAAGACCAACGCCAAGACCAACGAGGCCACACGCCCCAAGGTCAAGTTTGAAGACGTTGCCGGCGTGGACGAGGCAGTCGAGGAGCTCGAGGAGATCCGCGACTTTTTGAGCGATCCGGACCGCTATCGCAAGCTGGGCGCCAAGATCCCGCGTGGCGTGTTGCTGGTGGGCCCTCCGGGTACCGGTAAAACGCTGCTGGCCAAGGCCGTTGCCGGCGAGGCGGGCGTGCCGTTCTTTAGCATCTCGGGTTCCGACTTTGTCGAGATGTTCGTGGGTGTCGGCGCCAGCCGTGTGCGTGACCTCTTTAAGGAGGCCAAGTCCCAGGCCCCGTCGATCATCTTCATCGATGAGATTGATGCCGTGGGACGTCAGCGCGGAGCCGGTCTGGGCGGCGGTCACGACGAGCGCGAGCAGACGCTCAACCAGCTGCTGGTCGAGATGGACGGTTTTGAGGAGAGCGAGTCGGTCATCCTGATCGCTGCGACCAACCGCCCCGACATTCTGGATCCGGCGCTGCTGCGTCCCGGCCGTTTTGACCGTCAGGTTACGGTCGACCGTCCGGATGTGAAGGGCCGCGAGCAGATCTTGCGCGTGCATGCCGAGAACAAGCCGATGGACGAGGACGTTAAGTTTGAGAAGCTCGCCCAGATGACCGTTGGCTTTACTGGTGCCGATTTGGCGAACCTGCTCAACGAGTCTGCGCTGCTGGCCGCTCGCCGTCATCGTTCCGTGATCTCGATGGACGAGGTCGAGGAATCGATGGAGCGCGTGATTGCCGGACCGCAGCGCAAGGGTCGCGTGATGACCGAGGCCGAGCGCACCACGATTGCCTACCACGAGAGCGGTCACGCCCTGGTGGGCCACATCCTGGAGCACTCCGATCCGGTCCACAAGATCTCGATCGTCAGCCGCGGTCAGGCTCTGGGCTACACGCTGCAGCTTCCGCAGGAGGACCACTTCCTCAAGACCAAGAACGAGATGCTCGACGAGCTCGCCGTGTTCTTGGGCGGTCGCGTTGCCGAGGAGCTCATGTGCGATGACATTACGTCGGGCGCGAGCAACGATCTGGAGCGCGCGACCAAGATGGCGCGCGAGATGGTCACGCGCCTGGGCATGAGCGAGGAACTGGGCACGCAAGTGTTTGGTGAGGCGCAGCATCAGGTATTCCTGGGCCGCGATTACGCTGATCACCAGGATTACTCCGAGGAGACGGCGCGCCGTATCGATATCGAGGTTCAGCGCATCATGCGCGAGGCCCATCGTCGTGCGGTCGAGATCCTGGACGCCCGTCGCGATCAGCTCGATCTGATGGCGAAGGTGCTGCTTGAGCGCGAGACCGTCGAAGGCGACGCCGTGAACGCCCTGCTCGACAACGAGTGGGATGCCTACCTTGAGCGCGAGGGCGATATCCTGGCGGCCAAGGAGGAGCGCAACGCCAAGGCTGCCGGTATGCCGACCAAGAAGCGTGCGCCTCGCATGAGCGAGGAAGAGCTGGCGGCAGACGCCGCGGCTTTTGCGCAGGCGGCCATGCAGGAGGATGCCGAAGCCGCATCCGATGATGCTGACGATGACCATGCCGTCGTCGATGTCGATGACGATGTCGACACCGACAAATAGTCTTTGTGGCGAAAGCCTCCGCGGGGAAACCTGCGGAGGCTTTTTCTTTTGAGCGATATGGGGCCGTCTGTTGATTGGGGACAGACTTAAATGAGCGTTTTCACGCATTTAAGTCTGTCCCCAATCAACATTGCTGCGGCACTTTGCTCAACTAAAGCGTACAATAGCGCCTATGCGAAAGGGGAACAGATGATCAACGAAACGATGTATGCTCGCGGTGCGGAAAGCTCCATCATCCGCGAGATCTTTAGCTATGGTCTTGAGCGCAAGGCACAGATCGGTGCGGAGAACGTATTCGATTTTTCGCTGGGCAACCCGAGTGTTCCGGCGCCGGCTGCCGTGGCGGAGTCCATTAAGAAGGCCTTGGGGCTGCCGAGTGACCAGTTGCACGGCTACACCCCCGCTCCGGGCCTGCCGCAATGTCGAGCAGCCGTCGCCGAATCGCTCAACCGCCGCTTTGGAACGAACTATGAGGGTAAGGACGTCTTTATGACGGTGGGTGCCGCGGCTTCGCTCACCTGTACGCTCAACGCCGTTACGAACCCGGGCGACGAGGTTATTGTTATCGCCCCGTACTTTCCGGAGTATCGCGTTTGGATTGAGAAGGCCGGCTGCACGTGTGTTGTGGCGCCTGCTGATGAAGACACGTTCCAGCTGAGCGTGGACAACGTGCTCAAGGCGATCACCGACAAGACGGCAGCCGTCATTATCGACTCGCCCAACAACCCGACCGGTGCCGTATATACGCGCAACACGCTGACGCGACTGGCCAATGTTCTGCGCGAGGCCAACGCTCAGCGCGATCCCGAGAATCCGATTATGCTCATCTCGGATGAGCCGTACCGCGAGATCGTGTACGGTGCCGAGGTGCCTTGGGTGCCCTCGATCTACGAGCACACCATCGTGTGCTACTCGTATTCCAAGTCGCTGTCGCTGCCGGGTGAGCGCGTGGGGTGGATCTTGGTTCCCAACACCAATCCGCAGGCTGCCCGTCTGATGCCGGCTGTTGCGGGTGCTGCCCGTACGCTGGGTTTTGTATGCGCACCGGCGCTCTTCCAGCGTGTGATCATCGATTGCATCGATGAGCCGAGTGACGTTGAGGCCTATGCACGCAACCGCACGGTGCTTACCGATGCATTGGCGGAGTACGGCTACCCGTATGTTGAGCCGGATGGCGCGTTCTACCTATGGGTGAAAGCACTGGAGCCCGATGCGAACGCCTTCTGCGAGCGTGCAAAGAAGTATGAGCTGCTTGCGGTTCCCTCGGACAGCTTTGGTATGCCGGGCTGGTTCCGCCTGGGCTATTGCGTGAGCTACGAAACGATTGTCAATTCGCTACCCGCTTGGAAACAGTTGGCGGACGAGTATCGTTAAAAGTAAAGCGCTCTGCCTATAATGTTTTACGTGAAACGGGGTTTGGTGTTAAGCCGGACCCCGTTGTCATGGACGTTGTGTCTTTGGGATGGAGTGGTTTTACGACTATCGAAGGCTATGCGTACAATGAATATAAGCGACGGCCGTGCCAGATAAGGAGACCTGATGCCCTACCTGCTTTCTTGTGACATTCATACCCATACGATGTTCTCTGCGCATGCATATTCGACCATTGAGGAGAATGTGTACTGGGCGGCAGAGCGTGGTCTGCAGGTACTCGGATCTGCCGACCATCTGAGCTCTATGGTTACGGCTTGCCCCAATGACCTGCGCAGTTACCAATTCTTTATCAACCAGGATATCTGGCCGCGCATTTGGAGCGGCGTGCTGGTGCTGCGTGGTGCCGAGGCCGATATCGTTTCGCTGGACGGAAGCCTGTTTGGCGAGGACACTCCTGTCACGCTCGATATCGCCGGCGATTCGTACAGCCGTCAGCATTCGCTGTTCGATTTGGTTACGCGTAATTTGGATTATTTGGTTGCAAGCGTGCATAATCCGCAGATTGCTGAGGGCGCGACGCTCGCCCAGACAACCGAGATGTATATCAATGCCTTGGAACACCCCAAGGTATTCATGCTGGGCCACGCGGGGCGCTCGGGCGTGCCGTTCGATATCGATGAGGTGCTGCTGGCGGCCAAGGCCAAGCACAAGATTATCGAGATCAACAACCATAGTCTTGAACACGGTGTCGACACTGAGCATTGGGCCGTATGCCGCAAGATCGCCGAGCGCTGCGCCGAGCTGGGCGTGGGTATTGGCGTGTCGACCGATGCCCACATTGGCATGGCCATTGGCAAACTCGATCACGCGCGCAAGATGCTTGACGAGATTCACTTCCCGCTGGATTTGATCGTGACGCGCGACCGCGAGACGCTGCTGCGCGAGATGGCGGCAGCCGGCGTGTGTGACCTGCGCAAGGGGATGTAGCGGAGTTCATAAACCAAGCGAAGGGGGCGGTCTAGACGGGCCGCCCCCTTTCTTGTCTCGAAAATCTACCGGGGTGGATTAGCGGCGCTCGAGGACCGCTACGGTTTCGGTGTGGTCGGTATGGGGGAACATGTCGACGGGCGTGATCTTGAGCAGGCGATAGCCTCCGTCGAGGAGCTGGTGCAGGTCGCGCTCTTGGGTCACGGGGTTGCAGCTGATATAGGTGATGCGGCGCGGCTTAAGTGCGCAGGCGGCTTCGAGGAACTCGGGTGTGGAGCCGGCGCGCGGCGGGTCGATGGAGAGAACGTCAACGCGCTCGTTGTTATCGGCAGCGTCCAGGATGTAATCGGTGGCGTCGTCGGCCATAAACCAAGCGCTGCGGGTGAGGCCGTTGAGCTCGGCATTGCGGCGTGCGTCGGCAATGCCCGCCGGGTTGCGCTCCACACCGAGCAGCATGATGCCGATACCCTTGTTCTGGGCTTCTTTAGCTGCGCAAAGACCGATGGTGCCGCTGCCGCAGTAGGCATCCATAAGCACATCGCCCTGGCGCAGATCCATGCCATCGATAGCGAGCTGGTAGAGCAGCTCGGTCTGCTGCGGGTTGGTCTGGTAGAACGCGGTAGGGGAGATATCGAATTCGCAACCGAGCAGCTGGTCGCGCATGCACTCGGCGCCATAGACGATACGAGTCTCCTCACCCAAGATGGCGTTACCGGGGCGTCCGTTGATGTTTTGGGCAACGGTGACGATATGCGGATCGAGTGCGGCGACAGCCTCAAAGAACTCCTGCGCATGCGGCAAGTCGCGCTGAGCGGTCACGAGGGTGACCATAATCTGGTCGGTACGCCAACCGCAGCGAACGACGGCATAGCGGAGCAGCCCCAGATGCTTGTCTTCGTTAAAGGCAGGAATATGCAGACGTTCGGCCTCGCGAGCGATGCCGTTGAGAATCTGGCGGGCTCCCGGCGCCTCGACGGGGCATTCGGGCACGGCAACGATTCTGTGCGAACCGCGCTCAAAGAAGCCGCAGCGGACAGCGCCCTCCTTGCCGGGAGCAAAGGGGGTGGCAGCCTTATGACGAAAACCACGCGGCGCAGGATACTTTCCCGGGTCGCCCAAGGTGACACCCATACCACGAATGGGGTCGACAGCAATGCCCTCACGCTCGCAAAGCGAGGCAAAAAGTTCCTCCATAGCAGTCTGCTTGGCGGCGAGCTGCTTCTTATAAGGACGATTGAGCGCCGTGCACCCACCGCAGGCTTTCATGATGGAACAGGGAGACTTGGGGTCCACAGCCTTACGCGCAGGCGAAACCTGATCTTTATGCGAACGCTTGGAGCGAGTCTGAGGTGCCTTGTCCCCGCTCCGACGAGAGCCGGGACGCTTGGCCTTAGCCTTGCCCTTGGCCGATTTGCTTTTTGCGGCTTTAGAAGACTTGGATTTCGTAGAAGATTTCTCCTCCTTTGACCCCTCAGCCGCTTCCACCAAAGCACGACGAGCCCTACGCTCCGCACGAGATTCTGCCATCAATAACTCCACTAATTCATGAATTTAAGCTGCAAGTATTGTACCGTGCCAAGCCAGCAGACGATATGCAAGCGGTTTATTCGTGTCAGTGATAAGCCCAACGACGGTTGCCCGCCGCGTGAGGGGTGTGGGGGGTTAAGTTTATCGCGAGTTCCGCACGAACAGGAGGCCACTTAATGTGGCCTCCGTCGTGAGCAGGACTGTAGAGCAGGAAACTTAACCCCCCACACCCCTCACGCGGCGGGCAAACTCGCCTTGTGCTCTATCACGCTAAAGTGTATGATTCTGAACGTTACATGACTCACTTTACTTAACTAAAGTGCCACCAAGGGGGAATACCATGAATACCGATATGTCTCGTCGTCAGTTTGTTGGTCTAGCCGGCTCGTTTGCCACGGTGCTTGGCCTTGGTCTTGTCGGCTGCGGCGGTGGTGCCGGCAAGGGCTCCGCTGCTGGTTCTGCCGCGGCCAAGGATGTGAAGGGTGCTGCGGAGTCCAAGAAGCTCGTGGTGGGCTTTGATAAGTCCTATCCTCCGTACGGCTTTGTGGGCGACGATGGTGAGTACACCGGCTTTGATCTCGATCTGGCCAAGGCTGTTGCCGATAAGCAGGGCTGGGAGGTCAAATACGAGGCCATCGATTGGGATGCCAAGGACACGCTGCTCAACTCGGGTGCCATCAACTGCATCTGGAACGGCTTTACCATGGAGGGCCGCGAGGACGATTACACGTTCTCCGAGCCGTACATGCTCAACGAGCAAGTGCTCGTGGTCAAGAAGGACGCGGGTATCAAGAGCTGGGACGATCTCGCTGGCAAGACCGTGATCACTCAGACCGATTCCGCTGCGCAGGATGTGCTCGAGGGCGACCAGAAGGATCTGGCCGCGACGTTTGCCACGCTCGATACCATCGGCGAGTACAACACGGCCTTTATGCAGCTCGAGAGCGGCGCGGTCGATGCCGTGGCTTGCGACCTTTCGATTGCCCAGTATCAGCTTGCCGCCAAGCCCGATGCCTATACGCAGCTCGACAAGCCGCTGTCCAGCGAGCACTACGCCGTCGGCTTTAAGAAGGGCGACACCAAGTCCGCCGATGCCGTGACCGAGTCGCTCAAGGCGCTCTACGAGGACGGTGCGGTCAAGGACCTGTGCGATAAATATGCAGAATACGGTCTTTCCTTCGACAACTGGGTTCTGAAATAGCGGCTTTCCCAGGCACCCGATTTTGCCGCTCAAACCGTCGCTTGCGTACATTTAGTACGCGGCGCTCCTCTTTCACGGCAAACTCGGGCACCTGGAAAACCCGCTTTAGCATTGGGTTCGCTGTTCCGTTACTGTGAAAGAGAGCTTGGGTTGTCTATTCAGGTCATGATGCAGATGCTTGGCCAGGGATTCTTGGTCAGTTTGCAGCTGTTTGTGCTGACGCTGCTGGGGTCGATTCCGCTGGGAATCCCCGTGGCGTTTATGCGCATGAGCAAAATTGCGCCGCTCCGCTGGATTGCGCGCATCTACATTTCGGTCATGCGCGGTACGCCGCTCATGCTGCAGATGTTTGCCATCTACTTTGCCCCGTACTACGTGTTTGGCATTTCGCTCACGCCCGATTCCAAGTGGACGGCGTGCGTCGTGGCGTTCATCATCAACTACGCCGGTTACTTTGCCGAGATCTATCGCTCGGGCTTGCAGTCCATTCCGCGCGGTCAATACGAGGCTGCCGAGGTGCTGGGCTATTCGCGCGTGCAGACGTTTCTGTATATCGTGATGCCGCAGGTCGCCAAGCGTATTCTGCCGGCGATGGGCAACGAGATCATCACGCTGGTCAAGGACACGTCGCTGGCGTTTGCCATTGGCGTGGGCGAGATGTTCTCGACGGCCAAGGCGCTGGTTGCCTCGCAGGTGAGCATGGTGCCGTTTGCGATTGCGGCGCTGATTTACTGGGTCTTTAACTTTGTGGTCGAGATGCTGCTGGGTGCCGCCGAAAAGAAGCTGGACTATTATCATGACTAACTCAGTGATGAAAATCGAAAGCGCGCGCAAGGCGTTTGGCGGCAATGAGGTGCTCAAGGATATCTCACTCGAGGTAAAGCGTGGCGAGGTCGTGGCGATTATCGGGCCTTCGGGCGGCGGTAAGTCCACGCTGCTGCGCTGTGCCACGCTGCTCGAGACACTCGACGGAGGCTCGCTCTCGTTTGGCGACCTTGCCGTTGCGACGGATGCGGGATCGGGCGCGGTCTATGCGAAGGGCGATGTGCCCAAGCAGGCGCGCTCGCGATTCGGCCTGGTGTTCCAAAATTACAATCTGTTCCCGCACTATACGGTGATGAAAAACATTACCGATGCCCCGATCCACGTGCTCAAGCGCCCGCGCGAGCAGGCGGAGGCGCGTGCGCGTGAGTTGATTGTGCAGATGGGGCTTACGGGCAACGAGAACAAGGTGCCGTGTGAGCTTTCCGGCGGTCAGCAGCAGCGCGTGAGTATTGCCCGCGCCCTGGCACTCGATCCGGAAATCTTATTCTTTGACGAGCCGACTTCGGCGCTCGATCCCGAGCTGACGGCCGAGGTGCTGCGTGTCATTAAGGACCTGGCGGCGCAGAATATGACGATGGTAATCGTGACCCACGCAATGCAGTTTGCGCGCGATGTTGCCGACCGCGTGGTCTTTATGGACGGCGGTCGCATTGTCGAGGAGGGATCTGCCGAGCAGGTTATCGACCATCCGCGCGAGCAGCGCACGCGTGAGTTCTTGAGCCGTATCGAGGGATAGACTCAGGTATTTACTCAACTATTAATTGAGGCGAAGCCGCCACAGGTCTTACGGTCTGTGGCGGCTTTTTGTTTACATCGACGGGGTTCAATAATTGCCCCACAAGCTTGTCTCTTCCTCTCGCCGTCTGTATTCATACGCGTGCCGAAAGGTGTGCATGGATGGGCGGCTGCAAGGGTAGGGTGGTGGCATAGGACATTTGGAGGGTGAGTCGGCTCGGCTGCCGACCATGCTGCTCCCGGGATGGCACCGACCGCGAACTCTCCCCGTTGGCGTCGCGCAATGCGCGCGGCCCTGCAAGGAGGTCATCATGGGTGCTCCCAAGACCGGTAACGTAAGGAACGTGGTGCTCGTAGGCCAAGGCGGGGTGGGCAAGACTTCACTCGCCGAGGCCATGCTCCACCTTTCCGGCAAGACCGCCCGCCTGGGCGGCCACGACGGCACCAAGCCTACGCTCGACTATGACCCTGAAGAGGTCAAGCGTGCATTTTCCATCTCGACGACCATCGCGCCGATCGACTGGAAGGGCGCGCGCATCAATGTGCTTGATGCCCCGTGCTACCCCGATTTTATCGGCGACGCCTTTGCCGCGATGAGCGTCTGCGAGACGGCTCTGTTTGTGGTCGACGCCGAGGCCGGCCCACAGCCTACGACGGTTAAGCTCTGGTATGCCGCCGAGGACCTGCGTCTGGCGCGTGCGGTGTTCGTAAACCGCCTGTCGCGCTCCGAGGCCAGCTTTGCGACCACGATGGACCTGCTGCAAGAGCGCTTTGGCACGCGCCTGGGCGCCGTGACCCTTCCCTGGGGCGAGGGCGAGGACTTTGACGGCATTATCGACCTGGTGCGCATGAAGGCGCGCCACTGCAACGGCACCGAAGCCGTTGAGTCGGAGATTCCCGAGGAGTATCGTGCCCAGGCCGAGGAAGCCCATGACCATCTGTGCGAGTTGGTGGCCGAGGCCGACGATGAGCTGATGATGAAGTACCTGGAAGGCGAGGAGACGCTGACGCAGGAGGAGCTTGAGGGCTTGCTGTCGAAGGCGATTGCCGAGCGCATCTTTGTGCCGGTCTTTGCGGGCGATTGCATTAAGGAGCAGGGCGTCAACTCGCTGATGGACGACATCGCGACGTACTTCCCGGCGCCGACCGACTACGGCGAGATGCCGCTTATCGACGGCGATTCGCTTAAGATCTCGAGTGACGATGATCGTCCGGTGGCGTTTGTGTTTAAGACGCTGGCCGATCCGCAGCAGGGTCGCATCAGCTTTATCAAGGTGCTGACGGGCACGCTTGAGCCGGGCCTTGAGCTGATCAACGCGCGTACCCGCAAGAGCGATCGTCTGGCCCACCTGTATGTGATGTGCGGCCGCGATATGACCGAGGTTGGCCACGCTTATGCCGGTGACATCATCGTGGCACCCAAGCTGGCGGCCGAGACGGGCGATACGCTCTCGATTACCGGCAAGGTCGAGGCTGCGGCGTTTAAGTTCCCCAACTCGCAGTACCGCATTGCCATCGAGGCCGAGAATCGCGGGGACGAAGAGAAGCTCTACACGTTTATCGAGAAGGCCTGCAAGGCTGATCCGACCATGAGCATCGACCGCGACGAGGAGACTGGCCAGACCATTATCTCCGCCGTTGGCGAGGCGCAGGTTTCGGTGCTACTCAACCGTCTGGAGGATCGCACCAAGGTTGCTGCCAAGAGTGTGCCGATCCGCATTCCGTATCGCGAGACCATTCGCCGTACGGCAAGTGCCCAGGGCCGCCATAAGAAGCAGACCGGCGGCGCCGGTCAGTACGGCGACTGCTGGCTGCGCGTGGAGCCGCTCATTGGGCCCGACGGCACGAGCGATGGCTATGAGTTTGTGGACGAGGTCGTGGGCGGCCGCATTCCGCGCTCGCTGATTCCCGCCGTGGACAAGGGCGTCCAGGAGACCATGAAGGACGGCATCATTGCCGGCTATCCGCTCACGGGCATTCGCGTGGCTGTGTACGACGGCTCGTATCACAGCGTCGACTCCAACGAGATGGCGTTCCGCGCGGCGGCTCGCATCGGCCTGCGCAAGGCATGCGCCGATGCCGACCCGGTGGTGCTGGAGCCCATCGAGGAAATCACGGTGACAATCCCCGAGAGCTACGCCGGTGCCGTGATGGGTGACATCTCGGCCTCGCGCGGTCGCGTGACGGGTATGGAGACCGATGAGCGCGGCGACACCGTGGTCATTGCCCAGGCCCCGCTGGCCGAGCTGACGGATTATTCGACGCGCCTGCGCTCTATCACGCGCGGCACGGGCGACTTTACCATGAAGCCCGCAGGCTATGAGCAGGTGCCTTATGACGTTCAGGCCAAGCTGGTCGAGCGCTATGAGGAGGGCCGCGCCAAGTAGCGCGTGGCGTTGCCCGCAACATGCATGCCGATGCAAGGGCCGCTCTGGGCAATCCAGGGCGGCCCTTTTTGATCCCTGGGGGACGGAGGAAAACGGATCATTTTAGGTTTTGGGGCAGCCTGGTCGGCGCTAGTCTCCGGATGTCTGGTTGCGGCCGGTGGCGTAGTCGATCTGCACATGCGGCTGCAGGTTGTAGCAGTACACGTGGAAGCACAGGATCTTGCCGTGGTCCTCGATTGATTGTGCTTCCAGGCGAACGCCACGACAGACGAGTTCCTCTTCGTTGTACATGGGCGTGACACGGTAGAGCACGTGGTTGCCCGTGTCGTGGATGTAGCCGAGAATCTGCTCCTCGAAAGGCAGCATACCCGTCTCGTTGAGATAGCGCGTACCGGTGAGGAGATTTTTGCGGTTGGCGTTTTCGCCGCAGAGCGACCAGGCTATAAGGTGGCAGCGGTTATAGAGGCTCTGGCCGGGGATAAAGTCGTAGCGCTGCTGGTGCCATCCGGCGGGGTGGATGCGCGAGATATCGCCGCGCTTTCCCTGTCCGAGCGACTCGGGGCCTACGCAGGCGAGCGCTTTGCGAGTGCGGCCCAGGCTGTCGAGCTTGGAGAATTTCTTAAAGCAGCCCTCTTCGGTGGCGCGATCGTATTCATCGAGTGTGAATGACGGCGTGCCGAGCGGGTGCGTGCTGTTGGCGCGAAGGGCAACGTAGGGGTTGCCGGCGTAGTCGGGAATGCTGCTGAGATATACGCCGCGGGCGCGGTTGAGATCGGGGTTTTCGACCTCGTCGATGGGGGTGACGTTTGAAGAGGCATCGTCAGCGGTGTCGGTCGTGGCGGATTCAGAGCCATCGCCGGAGTCCTGATCATCTTCGGAGTCCGTGGAGCTCGCTGTTCCCGATTCGAGCCGGGCTACCAAGTCCGCTTCGTCGTCGGTGCGGTTGGGGCTCTCGCTTTGCTTCTCGGCCAGAGCCGCCGCCTGTTCATCGCTTTGCGGCGAGAGCAGCTTGGGAGCTCCGTCGAGCGATCCCGTAAACAGCGCAAACCCCAGCACCACGGCGGTGCCGATGGAAAGTACTTGCTTGTAGGCGGACTTGCGCGACATTGAGGCTCCTGGAGGGACGGTTGGGAATCTACCAGTCTAGCAGGAGCCGGCAGGGGCCGTTCTATCGAACAAATACTTAAGATTTGGGACAAACACTACTGATTAATTTGTCTCGCGGTCTAGATCGAGGTGGAGTCGAGCCAGTTGAGCTTGCACTCGAGAATGCGCTGCTCGCCGGGTTCGCTGCTGCCGTCAAGTAGGGCGAGCAGCATCTCGGCTGCTTCGCGACCTTCCTGGTCGACGGGCTCGATGATGGTGGAGACGGTCGGTGTGGTGAGATTAGTCCAGTCTTCGCAGTTGAGTCCCAAAAGGCCGATTTGCTGCGGAAGCAGATGGGCCATGGGCTGAAGTGCCTTGTAGACGCGGGGGAGCGCCCATTGGTTTTGGACAAAGATGAGCGTACGCTTGGCGGGATTGAACTTGAATTTAAAGTACTCGGTAAGCTCGTTGATTGACGGCTTGTTGTGATCGATGGGGATGGCTTTGTAGAGCTGCCCATTCGCGGCCAATGCCTCGGCATATCCCTGAAAACGTTCCATGCGAGTGCGCATTTCGGTCATATTGGCGGCAATGGAGAAAAAGTCCTCGTAGCCGGCATCGAGAAGCGCCTGCGTGGCATTGTACACGCCGTCGTAGAGGTTGGTTTTGATCCAGCTGGTGCCTGGGCTGTAGATGGCCGCGTCAAAAAAGACGACGGGCTTGCCGGCGCGCTTGATGCGGTCGTGGACGGCCTTGAAATTTGCTGTGGGCTGGATGATAAAACCATCGACGCCCAGTGAGAGCATTTTGTCGACATACATGAGCTCGGTCTCGGGGTTAAAGTTGCTCGTGCAAACGACCGTCTGGTAGCCCGCGGGGAGCATGACCTGCTCCATGCCATTGAGAACGAGCCCCGCCCATTTGTTGGTGTTATCCAAAATGATGATGGCAATGACATGGGTTTGCTTGCCGGTGAGCGTCTGCGCTTGGGCGTTGGGAACGTATCCGAGTTCCTTAATGACGCGCGCGATTTTGTTCTGCGTCTTTTCGCTAAGCTTTTCTCGTTTGTCGTTGAGGTAATACGAGACGCTTGCCGTCGAGGTTCCCGCCTCTCGAGCGACGTCTGCGATCGTAACGCGCTGTTTTGCCACAGCGACTCCTTCCGACAGATGAGCATTTTCCAACATGATGACTTTGAGTCTTGGTGAGGGATACGCTTCGGTGAGCGACCTTTTCCTTTCATATGAGTATGCAACAAATGCGGTATACGGGTGGGGTCGAAATTTGTGACCGGCATGCGCATCTGCCGTCTACCGAGAAAATCAAATACTTCTTGACTTTTGAAATCGAGGGTAAAATCGCAGGATTCATTTTTGGTTAAACGCATAACTAAATAGCGTAACCAACGCCCTGACCTGCGCGTTTACCGAAATAAGCTGGCATTAAGAAAATTGAGCACCTATATTGGTCTTGTCGAAAAGACAGCAAGTCCAAACGGCAGGGGATGCTCCGGAGGCCTCCGCAAACGGTGTCTTGCGCACGCAACTCTATGAAAAGAGGGAAGCAATGAAGATCGTAGGCGTTGCCGCCTGTACCGTGGGTATCGCCCACACGTATATGGCCCAGAAGGCGATTCAGGATGAATGCGCCGCCCGTGGCATCGAGTGCAAGGTCGAGGCTCAGGGTGGCCTGGGTATCGAGAATGAGCTCACGCAGGAAGACGTGGACTCCGCCGACCTGGTCCTGGAGTCCGTCGACGTGGGTGTCGAGAACGAGGACCGTTTTGAGCAGAAGATGGCCGAGGGCAAGTTCCTGAAGGTCGGTACCTCGGATGTAATCGCCGATCCGGCAAAGATCATCGACCAGGCTATTGAGATCATCAAGGCGACGGGCGGCTCCGTTGACGCGCCCAAGGCCGAGGCCAAGGCAGAGAAGAAGGCCGTCTCCGCTGCCCCGCAGGCCCCGACACCGGCGTCCAAGCAGTCCATCTTTGCCGATCCTGGCAAGACGCTGCTCAATGCATTCAATACCGGCGTTTCCTATTTTATCCCCATTGTCGTTATCGGCGGCGTGTTCCTTGCCTTCTCGCTGGCATCCGGCACCGCCGGCGCCAATGGCATGGAGGTTACGAACCCGCTGATGGTGAGCCTTAACACCATCGGTATGGCCGGCATCTCTATGATGATTCCGGTGCTTGCGGCATACATCTCCTACTCGATGGCCGGCAAGCCCGCGCTCGCCCCTGGTTTTGTCCTGGGCTACCTGGTCAACAACGCGGTCGTTACCCCTAATGGCAACAGCGTTTCGACCGGTTTCTTGGGCGCCATGATCATGGCGGTCATCTGCGGCTACTTTGTCCGCTGGATGAAGACCTGGAAGGTCAACAACACCATCCAGACCATCATGCCCATCCTGATCATCCCGATTCTGACCTCGCTTGTCCTGGGTATGGCCTATATCTACATCCTGGCCACGCCGCTTGGCTTTGTGATGGACTGGCTCACCAGCGTGCTCGGCAGCCTGCAGGGCGGCTCCGCCGTCGTCCTGGGCCTGGTCATTGGTGTTATGACCGCCTTCGACATGGGTGGCCCCATCAACAAGACCGCCTCGACCTTTACCATGGCTATCATGGCATCCGGCATCTACGGCCCTAACGGTATGTTCCGCGTTGCCGTCGCCGTTCCCCCGATCGCCTGTGGCCTCGCTGCGCTCATCGCCAAGAACAAGTTCGATGACGCCGACCGTCAGATGGGCATCTCCGCACTGTTCATGGGCTGCATCGGTATTACCGAGGGCGCAATTCCCTTCGCGGTCAAGGATCTCGGCCACACCCTTCCCGGCATCTGCATCGGCTCTGCCGTGGGCGCTGCTCTCGCCGCCTTCCAGGGTATCGACTGCTACGTCCCGCACGGTGGCTTTATCGTCGCCCTTGCCACCAACAACGTCGCGCTGTTCTGCCTGGACATCGTGATTGGCTCCGTGGTCGCCGCTGCAATCCTGATTGCCATGAAGCCCACGCTCGATAAGCAGGCCAAGTAAACCTTTAAGGACTCCGGTTGTGCGGAGGGATGGATTTGACTCCGCACAACCGCCCCTACACAACAAAATCCATCCGTACTGATAGGGCCCGCATCTGGGTCCCAGGGAACTTTTGTCAAAAATCCTCTGGAGAAGGAGAACAAAATGTCCAACCTCACCATCCGCCAGGCCGTTCAGGGCATGCTCAAGCTGCAGGATAGCGGCGATCACGCAACCATGGTCGGCATTGGCCCCATGAGCCCCAACCTGATTCAGGCCGTGTTCGAGCTTGCCAAGGACGAGGATTTCCCGCCCATGTTTATCGCTAGCCGCAACCAGGTCGATATGGACGAGATGGGCGCCGGCTACGTCAACGGTTGGGACCAGACGCGCTTTGCCGCCGACATTAAGAAGGTTGCCGACGAGGTGGGTTATACCGGTCCGTACTACCTGTGCCGCGATCACGGCGGTCCGTGGCAGCGCGACGAGGAGCGTAACGCCCACCTGCCCGAGGACGAGGCCATGGAGCTCGCCCGCAAGTCCTTTGTCGCCGACATGGAGGCAGGCTTTGACCTGCTGATGGTCGACCCCACCAAGGACCCCTATCAGATCGGCAAGGTTATTCCGCTCGACGTGGTGCTTCACCGCACGATCGATCTTATCGACTATCTTGAGCAGTACCGTCGCGAGCATAACCTGCCCGAGGTTGCCTATGAGGTCGGTACCGAGGAGACCAATGGCGGCCTGACCTCCACCGACAAGTACGAGGAGTTCATTTCTCAGCTGCAGCCCGAGCTCGAGAAGCGCGGCTGCCCCATGCCCACCTTTATCGTCGGCCAGACCGGTACGCTCACCCGTTGGACCGAGCAGGTCGGTCATTACAACTTTAAGAATGCCCGCGAGCTCGCCGACATGGCCAAGCGCTACGGCGTGGGCCTGAAGGAGCACAACGCCGACTACCTGGATGACGCGACGCTGCTCGAGCACATCCCGGCTCACGTGACGGCCTCCAATGTTGCCCCTCAGTACGGCACCGAGGAGACCCGCGCTTACCTCAAACTCTGCGCTACCGAGCAGATTCTGGTCGACAACGGCCTGTGCGACGATCCCTCCGACCTGTATCACACGCTGCTGGTCAAGGCCATCAAGACCGAGCGCTGGCGCAAGTGGATGACTGGCGACGATGTCAACCTGCAGGTTGACGACATTCTGGCCGACGACGAGCTCAGCCTGAAGATTCTGGATGTTTCCGGCCACTACGCGTTCAACGATCCCGAGGTCAAGGAGCAGGTCGAGAAGCTCTATCGCAACCTCGCTGCCCAAGACATCGACGGCAAGCGCTTTGTGATCGAGCACATCAAGCGCCCGATCAAGCAGTACGTCGTCGGTCTTAACCTCAAGGGCGTCACGAGCCGCATCGAGAAGGCTCTCGAGGACTAAGTAGTTTTTCCTACACGACGCCGGGCCTGGGGCATGTCCCAGCTGCAGGCCCGGCACATAGGACAAAGGGGCATCCCCTTTGTCCTTTCTTTTGAGTTTTGGATTCCTCCGAAGGAGTTTGCACCATGAAGTTCTTTATCGATACCGCCAACCTTGACGAGATCGCCGAGGCCAAGAGCTGGGGCTGCCTTGCCGGCGTAACCACCAACCCGTCCCTGTACGCCAAGACCGGCGGCAAGCTTGCAGACTTTGAACCCCACATGCTCAAGATCGCCGAGCTTTGCGAGGGCCTGCCCGTGTCCGCCGAGTCCACCGCGACCACTGCCGAGGGCATGATCGAGGAGGGCAAGCGCCTTGCCGCTCTGGCTCCCAACATCGTGGTTAAGCTTCCCGTGTGCGAGGCCGGTCTCGCCGCCTGCCGCGCGCTGGCCGATGCAGGCGTGCGCGTCAACATGACGCTTGTTTTCTCGCCGACCCAGGCCTTGATGGCCGCCAACGCCGGCGCTCGCTACATCAGCCCGTTTGTGGGACGCTTCGACGATATCGCCGAGGACGGTATTTCGCAGCTCGACAACGTTGTGACCTGCATCAAGAACTATGACTGGACTGGCAAGAACGTCGACGACACCGTCGAGATCATCACCGCTTCGGTCCGCACGCCCAACCACGTGACCCAGGCGGCTCTTCTTGGCGCCGACATCGCGACCGTGCCCATGGCCGCTCTCAAGAAATGCCTGCATCACCCGCTGACCGACCAGGGCCTTGCCTCGTTCGAGGCTGACTGGAAAAAGGTCGTCGCTCAGGCTTAACGAGTGGATTGCCCCGGCATCGCGTCATCCGGTGCCGGGGTTGTTCTCAAGAGAGGAATTCGTATGACCAACCAGGAGCTGGCGAAGGTCGCCAATGAGGTCAGGAAGGGTGTCGTGACTGCGGTACACGCGGCCAAGTCGGGACATCCGGGTGGATCGCTTGGTGCTGCCGACATCATGACGTATCTGTACTTTGAGGAAATGAATATCGATCCTGCCGACCCTCACAAGGCCGATCGAGACCGCTTTGTGCTCTCCAAGGGTCACGCGGCGCCGGGCCTGTATTCGGTGTTGGCAAATCGCGGCTATTTTGCCGTCGAAGAGCTCGAGACGCTCCGCCATATTGGCAGCCGACTGCAGGGCCATCCCAACATGAACGACACCCCGGGTGTTGATATGTCCACCGGATCGCTCGGCCAGGGCATCTCTGCTGCAGTTGGAATGGCGCTTGCCGCTAAGCACTGGGGCGACAGCTACCGTGTCTACACGCTGTTGGGCGACGGTGAGTGCGAGGAGGGCCAGGTGTGGGAGGCGGCAATGTTCGCCGGCAACCACGACCTGGATAACCTTGTCGCTATCGTCGATCACAATGGCCTGCAAATTGACGGCAGTATCGACGAAGTTAACTCGGCTATGCCACTTGCCGACAAGTTCCGCGCTTTTAAGTGGCATGTGATCGAGCTCGCCGACGGTAACGACATGGCGCAGATTGCCGCCGCCTTTGCCGAGGCTCGCGAGGTGACCGGCGCGCCCGTCGCTATCATCGCCGAGACGGTGAAGGGCAAGGGCGTCTCCTTTATGGAAAACCAGGTGGGCTGGCACGGCAAGGCGCCCAACGATGAACAGTTTGAGCAGGCCATGGCCGAGCTCGCAGCAGCAGGGGAGGAGCTCTAATGGCAGACGTCAAGAAGGTCGCCACGCGCGTTAGCTACGGCGAGGCACTTGTCGAGCTGGGCAATGAGCGCGATGACTTTGTAGTGCTCGATGCCGACCTGGCCGCCGCCACACAGACCGGTAAGTTTAAGGCCGCTCACCCTGAGCGCTTCTACGACGCCGGCATTGCCGAGAGCAACTTGATGGGGCTTGCCGCCGGCATTGCGACCACGGGTCGCGTCGCCTTTGCGAGCACCTTTGCCATGTTCGCCGCCGGTCGTGCGTATGAGCAAGTGCGTAACTCCATCGGCTATCCGCACCTCAACGTCAAAATTGGCGCTACGCATGCGGGCATCTCGGTCGGTGAAGATGGCGCTACGCATCAGTGCTGCGAGGATATCGCGCTCATGCGCACGATTCCGGGCATGACGGTGATCGTCCCCGCCGATGACATCGAGGCTCGCGCTTGCGTGCGCGCCGCCTATGAGTTTGAGGGACCGGTCTACATGCGCTTCGGCCGCCTGGCAACACCGGTCATCAACGACCGCGAGGACTATGAGTTCAAGATTGGTCGCGGCGTGGTCGTGCGCGAGGGGTCCGGTGTGACCATCGTCGCTTGTGGCCTCATGGTCGCCGAGGCGCTTGAGGCTGCCGAGGCGCTCGCTGCCGATGGTATCGACGCCGAGGTCATCAACATGCACACGATCAAGCCGCTCGATGAGCGCCTGGTGGTTGCCAGCGCCAAGAAGACTGGTCGCGTGGTCACCGCCGAGGAGCATTCGATCATCGGCGGTCTTGGCGAGGCCGTGGCCTCGGTGCTCGCGGAACAGCATCCGGTGCCGATGCGACGCGTCGGCGTGCGCGATGTATATGGCGAGTCCGGCCCTGCGGTCGATTTGCTGCACAAGTACGGTTTGGACGCCGACGGCATCGAAGCCGCGGTCAGGTCCGTGTTGTAAGGAAGGTTTTCCATGGGGTTTGTATCTGCCAACCAAGTGACGATTGGCTACGCCGCCGCCTCGCGCGAGGACGCGCTGCATTATCTGTCCGAGCAGGCTGTTGAGCTTGGTTTTGCCGATGACGCATCTGCTGTAGAGGCGGCTTTTATTGCTCGCGAAAACGAGGCCGAGACTGGCCTCGTCGCCGGTTTTGCCGTTCCGCATGCCAAGAGCGATGCGATCCATACGCCGGGCGTGGCCGTGCTCAAGCTGTCCGAGCCTGTTGAGTGGCCGAGCTTTGATGGCGTGCCCGTCGATGTGGCACTCGCGCTGTACGTGCCCGCCGGCGAAGCGGGAACCACGCATCTGCGTCTGCTCTCCAAGGCTGCCGTGATGCTGATGGATGCCGGCTTCCGTGACAAGGTGCGCACGAGCGCCGATCCCGCCGAGATCGCGGAGCTTATTAACGCCGGGCTTGAGGGCTAGGTGCAACCAGCCCGCTCAATCTATTGATCCTTCTCCAAGGAGCAGGGCCGCGACGCTATAGGCGTCGCGGCCCTGTTTGCGTTTTTCCAGATAAAACCTGCCAAAATAAACCTGTCCCTTTTCAGCAGCTTGGCGCGATATGATATATACGTTATATACAAGTTGCAAAGTGGGGTGGGGTTGCGGTAACGCAAGCCGGCGAAGGGGGCCGATATGATCAAGGCTGTCATTTTTGACATGGACGGAACGTTGATCGATACCGAGCGCTTGGACATGAGGGCATGGAAGGTGGGCGCTGCCGAGCTGGGGGTTGCGATTGATGATGCGCTGGTCCACCAGTTTATCGGTCGCTCGATGCCTGATGTCAGGGACATCCTTGAGGAGCATTACGGCAGCCGCGAAATCGTCGAGACGGTCGAAGCCCACTACAGGGATGCTCTCGACGAGATGGTCAAGACCGATCTGGAGCTTAAGGCCGGCGCCGCCGAGTGCCTGGACGAGCTGCTGGCTGCGGGCTATCACGTGGGTCTTGCGACGTCGTCGCGCCGCGTTGCGGCCGAGCGCAACCTTAAGACGGTCGGCCTCTTTGATAGGTTTGAGACGGTGACCTGCAACGAGGATACCCTGAACGGCAAGCCCGATCCCGAGATCTACCTGCTCGCCTGCGAGCGCGCGGGCTTTGCTCCCGAGGAATGTGCGGTGGTCGAGGACTCACGCAATGGCTGCGTCTCAGGCATCACGGCCGGCTGCCATGTCTTTGCCGTGCCCGATATCTTGCCGCTGCCGCAGGACGTGGCGGACGGCTGCGAGGCCGTGCTCGATACGCTCTTTGAGCTGCCGGCAGCGGTCAGGGCAGTGCGCTAAAGGCATGCGCCGAGGTTGATGACGGTGGCTTCGGCGTGGCTGCTTGCCTGGGGCCTGCGCAGCGCCGAGCGGTTACGCCGTTTGTAAAACGGCGTAACCTAAAGGTTCATGTTGCCGTGGATGTAGGGGGTTACCTCGGGGGAGATATGACCGCAGCCTAGGTTGCGCAGGGCAGATTCGATGGCGGCGGGAAGCGGGGCCTTGCCCTCGTCGTTGACCGCGGTGCTGCTGAGGGCGGCGATCTTGGCGACGTCTGCCGGCGCGGCCTCGATATGCATGCAGCCGCCGACCAGGCGCGCGCGGACCTGAGCCAAGTCAAGATCGTGCAGGTAATCCTCGCAGGCGCGGATTACATCGACCTTCTCGCGCGTGAGCTCCTCGCCCGTGGGGACACGCGTGGCCAGGCAGGCTCCTGCCGGCAGGTTCCAGACGGGGTATCCCCAGGCGCGCAGCAACTCGCGCTCCTCGTCCTTGGTAAAGCCGACCTCCATAAGCGGCGATCGCACGCCGAGCTCCTGGGCGGCGCGCATGCCGGGGCGGTAGTCGCCGCGGTCGCTTGCGTTACTGCCGTCGATAACGGTGGGAAAGCCCAGCGACCTGGCGTGATTGACGATGGCGGTAAAGCCGGCGCGCTTGCAGTGGTAGCAGCGGTCGGCGTCGTTGCAGGCTACCTGGGGGAGCTGCAGCTGATCGACCGAAAGATTGAGCACGGGGAGCTTAAGATGCGGGCCCTCATCGGCCTGCCCGTCAACGGACCGCTCAAACGAAGCCTGCTCGGGCGTGCCGATGAGCGGCGTGGTGAGGTGAACGAGAAGGGTGCTGGTGGGCATGGTGCGGGCGCAGACCGCGGCCAAAAAGCTGCTGTCGACGCCACCGGAAAAGCCGATGGCGACGCGTCCGTATGCCAAAAGCAGCTGCTCGAGCGCTGTGAGTTTGTCCTGAAGCCCCTCTGCAGGTGCGGTGGTGTCTGAAAGCATGAATCGATCCTTGCCGTTGAGTACTCGGTCGAAAACTATAATCCTACCGAGCCGCTTGTCATAAGACTTCTATCTATGTAACGAAAGTGCAATATGCTATATACGTTATATACAAGTTTACAGGTGCGGTAAAGTTGTGGGAGTACAGCAGCGCGAAGCGATGGGGGACCGATATGATCAAGGCTGTCATTTTTGACATGGACGGAACGCTGGTCGACACCGAGCGTTTGGGTATCAAGGCGTGGAAGGCGGGCGCGGCCGAGCTGGGATTCGCGATTGACGATGCGCTGATCCATCAGTTTATCGGCCGCACGCTGCCCGATGTCATGGAGATCCTTGATGGGCATTACGGCAGCCGCGAAACCGCTGAGGCGATCTATCGTCGCCACAAGGAGATTCGCGACGAGATGGTCAAGACCGAACTGGAGCTTAAGGCCGGCGCCGCCGAGTGCCTGGACGAGCTGCTGACCGCGGGCTATCGCGTGGGTCTTGCGACGTCGTCGCGCCATGTTACCGCCGAGCGCAACCTTAAGACGGTCGGCCTCTTTGACAAGTTTGAGACGGTGACCTGCGGCGAGGACGTCGTACACGGCAAGCCCGACCCTGAGATGTACCTGCTCGCCTGCGAGCGCGCGGGCTTTGCTCCCGAGGAGTGCGCTGTGGTCGAGGATTCCCGCAACGGCTGCGTCTCGGGCATCACGGCCGGCTGCCACGTCTTTGCCGTTCCCGATATCGTGCCGCTGCCGCAGGACGTGGTGGATGGCTGCGAGGCTGTGTTCGATACGCTGTTCGATCTGCCGGCCGCGGTCAAGGCCGTGTGCTAGCGTTTGCACGCGAGTCGCCATGCCCCGCGCCCGATCCCGCAGGACGGTGACGGTAACTTTTAGTTTGTGGTTGTCGAGGACGAGGACGTTGACGGCCCGACTCACCACATGGCTGCCTGCCTGGTCAGCCAGACTGACACGATCCTTAAGGTCGCCAAGATTTTGAAAGTGCCTGTCGAGGTCGTTTGCCGCCAGTTTAGTTGCGCGGTTTTGCCAAACCGCGCAACGACTCGACGCTGTAGCGTTCAAATGAGAAACCACCGCAAGGGGGACGGTCCCCTTTGCGGTGGTTATGACTGTTCAGGGGCCGAGCTGTGACTCCAGTCTCGGTCTACTCCAGGAGCCAGTCGATCACGTTGCGCTTGCGGACTCCTTCGTAGTTCGCGTCCGCAAACAGCGTGTCGAGCGTAAGAAGCGTCTTGGGATAGTTGTCTCGGACTTTCTTAAAGGGGGCCAACTCTCGATTGAGGGTAGTTTCGTCGAGCGTTGTGGCTGAAACCTGAAAATAGGCTGTCTCGTCTGAGTTTAGGGCAACAAAATCGATTTCCCCGCCGTCGATATCGCCCACGTAGACGTCGTATCCACGGCGTAGGAGCTCGAGATAAACAACATTCTCGAGGATATGACCGATATCGCTGCTTTGGGTTTTGACGAGAGCGCCTCTAAGTCCAAGGTCAACGGCGTAGTATTTGCCGTTTGTTGAAAGAAGCTGCCGACCGCGCACGTTATAGCGCGGAGCAAAGTACAGCACAAGGCTGTCTGTTAAGCCTTTGAGGTATTTGGCTACGGTTTTCTGGTCGGTTTTGTTGCCGTTGGACGAGAGCGTGTCGGAGATTTTTTTAATCGAGATCCGGTTTCCAATGCTATGGAGTAGGAACTTGGTGATATCGCGCAGGGTCGGGACGTCCGAGACCTTCAGGCGTTCGATAACGTCGCGTATGACGATGGTATCGTAGAGGCTCATAAGATAATCGCGCGCCTGGGGTCCCTGAATACCCGTCTCGGCGATAAAGGGAAAAGAGCCCCGGGTGATGTACTCGTCAAACAACTGTGCGGGAGCCTTTCCGTCATTGGTTTTTGCCGAGCAAAACTCTTTAAAGGATAGGGGCAGCATCTTGAGCTCTACGTAGCGGCCGGAGAGCAAAGTTGCCAGCTCGCTCGAGAGCAGATAAGCGTTGGAACCGGTTATGTAGAGGTCGACATTGTCCTTGATAAAAAGACTGTCGACGGCTTTTTCGAAATGCTCGACGTGCTGTATCTCGTCTAGAAAAACGTAGTTCATCTTATCGGGGACGAGTCTGGCGGAAATGTAGTCGTAGAGTGCTCTATACGACGTAAGCGACTCGAACTCCAGGTCTTCAAAGTTGAGGGATATAACCTGGTCGCCTGTGATTCCATGATCGCGCAGGTAGCTGCGGTAGATTTCGAATAGCTTTGATTTGCCGGACCTTCGCACGCCCGAAACGACCTTGATGACGTGCGAGTCTTTCCACGAAATGAGCCAGTCGAGGTACTGTTTGCGATCAATCAGATTCATGAAACCCCTTTCTCGGCGAGAAAAAACTGGAGCAAAATCAATACTTATAGGAAATACCTAAAAATATGGAATTGAGTCTATTTTAACAAAAAAGTTAATGAAAAATGGGTTACATTCCATAAACATCCGTAGCCGCAGGTCCGGCTAAACGGGGAAGGCCCGTGGGGCCAGCAAAAACGCCGCAGCGGGGCTGTTTCCGTTGCGGCGTTTTTTTGTTACAGGTAGGCGCCCAGGTTGATGTCGGTTATTGGGGCCGCGGATGGGCCCGTCGGGTGCTGCTCGGCCTTTTGGGTGCTCACACGCTCGAGCAAGAAGGGGCGCACGAGCTCCTGACGGTTACTGTCCTCAGTGGCCGTGATTGTGGTGACGGTACGCGCGGCGGAGCCGATGCGGACTCGTTTGGTCTTGGCGGCAGGTTCATCCTCGATTTGTTCCATGAGCAGCTGCACGCCCTTGCGGCCGATCTCGTAGCCCGGTGGTGCTACCGTGGTGAGGGGGACCGATCCGCTCCAGGCAAGCGGGTTGCCATCGCAGCCGGCAACAAGAATCTGGCCGGGGATGGAAATGCCCTTGTCGATCAGCGCCGAGATAACGCCCGAGGCCAATACGTCGGTCAGGCCGATGACAAAATCGGGGCGCTCGTCAACAGGGCGTTCGGCAATCTGGGTACCGATGCTGTAGCCGTCGGCTGCGGTATTCCACTCTCCGGCATCGATGACCTCAATTTTGATATCAGGATGCAGGGCAAGTGCCTTGTGGATGCCAAGGACGCGCAGGCCGAGCTGCATAAATGCCGCTCGGCCCACAACGACGATGCGGTGTGCACCGCGGGCGATGGCGAGCTCGGCGATAATGCGCCCCTGTGCCTCGTTGTCGGCGGCCACGTAGTAACCGGGTTCTGAACAATGGACGTCCAGATGGACGATGGGGACGGGAGTCTTGGTCATGGCGGGGGGCCAATCGGGGGACGCCATGGGCTGAACCATGACGCCGGACATTTGAGTGCCCATAAAGTAACGCAGGTAATGGTCCTCGAGAATATCGTCGTTATCGGCGTTGGCGATGAGCAGGTCGTAGCCGTGCTTACGGGCCTCGTTGTGGGCGCCGCTGGCGATTTGGAGCGAAAAGCCGTGATCGAGACGGGGGAGCACCAGGCCAAAAGACTTGGTGGCGCCGCCCGCGAGCTGACGAGCGCTTTGGTTGGGCAGGTAGCCAAGGCGATTGATGGTCTCGTTGATGAGCTTGAGGGTCTCGGGGCGCAGCTTTTCGGGGTGGTTGAGCGCGTTGGAAACCGTGCCCAGCGAAACCCCGGCCTCGCGCGCGACGTCGCTGATTTTTACCTTTGCCATAGCGGCCCCTTTGATGCGTTTCAAGTACAAGCCAGATTGTAGCATCCTAAACCAACCAAAAAGTGACAGGTTTATTTTGGCAGGTTTATCTGGGGAAACGCCGTTGCCGGCGCAACCACCACAAAGGGGACAGTGCACCTTTGTGGTGGCTTGAGCTGCCCGGGCCTTCAATTGTCTCGATCTGTAACATCTGGACGGCAAAACCGCCTCCACCTGTTACAGATTGAGACATAGTGCTGGGACCGAACCGTAATGTCTCGACCTGTAACACTAAGCCGGCTTATTGCGGCGCAGATGTTACAGATCGAGATCTTTCGCCGGGATAGGCCGCCGCGACGCCCAAAACCACCACAAAGGGGACAGGCACCTTTGTGGTGGTTTGGACCGGCTGGGCATGTGTGCATCGGGTGGTATCTAAGTTGAGATACCACTTCTGGTATATCAGCTTGCGCTTGCGTGAGTACAATACTCGAACGTTATACGTCTCAGCGCCCCCTGTGCGTGGACGTCTTGCAGTCACGCGAACGAAGGGATTTATCCTATGTGCGGAATCGTCGGCTACACCGGCTCTGATATTGCAAAGAACATCCTGGTCACGGGCCTCAAGCGTATGGAGTATCGCGGCTATGACTCCTCGGGCGTCGCGCTCGAGGTGGGCGAGGGCGCCGCGGCGCACCTCGACGTCATCCGCCGCGTGGGCAAGGTCGCGGGCCTGGAGAGCGAGCTTTCCAACATCGACAGCGACGCTACCTGCGGCATCGGCCACACCCGTTGGGCCACCCACGGCAAGCCCTCCGTCGTTAACGCTCACCCCCACACCAGCTGCGACGGTCGTATCGCCATCGTCCACAACGGCATCATCGAGAACTTCGCCGAGCTGCGCGAAGAGCTGGAGGGCCGCGGCCACCACTTTAAGAGCGAGACCGATACCGAGGTCTTCGCGCATCTGATCGAAGAGGCTTATGCCGAGACGCACGACCTGATGGCCTCCGTGCGCGAGGCTTGCAACCACGTGGTCGGTGCCTATGGTCTGGCCGCCGTGTGCGCTGACGAGCCCGGCGTGATCGCCGTGGCCCGCAAGGATTCCCCGATCGTGGTCGGCGCGGGCGAGACCGGCGCCTATGTCGCCTCCGACGTCATCGCGCTCATCGACGCCACCCGCGATGTCGTGGTGCTCGAGGACGGTCAGTTTGCCAAACTCACGCCCGCAGGCGTCGAGTACACCGACGAGGCCGGCAACGTTATCGAGCCCAAGGTCACCCACATCGACTGGGACCTGGACATGGCCGAAAAGGGCGGTTATCCCGACTTTATGCTCAAGGAAATCCACGAGCAGCCGCGCGTCGTGCGCGACACACTGGTCGGTCGTATGACGCCGGCCGGCGAGCTCGACATCGACGAGCTGGGCCTTTCACTCGAGGAGCTCAACGACATCGACCGCGTCTACGTAATCGCTTGCGGCACCAGCTATCACGCTGGCCTCATTGCCAAGAATCTCATCGAGGGCTGGGCTCGCATCCCCACCGAGGTGGAGGCGGCCAGCGAGTTCCGTTATCGCAACCCCATCATTACGCCGACGACGCTTGTCGTTGCCGTGTCCCAGTCGGGCGAGACGGCCGATACCCTTGCCGCCATTCGCGACGCGCGCATCAAGGGTGCCAAGGTCTTCGGCATCACCAACGTGGTGGGCAGCCCCGTGGCGCGTGAGAGCGACGGCGTCATCTACACCAAGGCCAATAAGGAGATCGCGGTCGCCTCGACCAAGAGCTTCATCGGCCAGGTCGTGAGCCTGACGCTGCTGGCTTTGCTGTTGGCGCAGGTTAAGTACCGTCTGACCACCAAGCAGGCGCGCATGCTGTTCCGCGAGCTTTCCGATACGGCCGAGCAGATCCAGTGGATTTTGGATACCCAGACCGAGGCCGTGCATGAGGCCGCCCTGCTGTGCAAGGACGCGCAGTCCGCACTGTTCGTGGGTCGCGGCATGGGTGCCGCTATTTCCTACGAGGGCGCGCTCAAGCTCAAAGAGGTCAGCTACCTGCACGCCGAGGCCTACGCCGCCGGCGAGATGAAACACGGTCCCATCGCACTGATCGATCCGGGCTTCCCTGTCATCGCCGTGGCCACCAAGAGTGCCACCTACGACAAGACCGTGTCGAACCTTATGGAGTGCAAGGCGCGCGGCGCCAAGGTCATCGTCGTTGCCACCGAGGGCGACGAGGAGATCAACAAGATCGCCGATTGCATCATCCGCGTGCCGGCCGTCCGCGACGTGTTCAGCCCCATCACGGCGAGCGTCCCGCTGCAGCTGCTCGCCCGCGAGGTCGCCATCCTGCGCGGCTGCGACGTCGACCAACCCCGAAACCTGGCAAAGAGTGTCACAGTCGAGTAGCGGATGTTCCGCCGTTCTAACGACCAAGGCCCGGCTCCGCGTCATCATCAGACGGAGCCGGGCCTTTTTGTACGGAGAAACCACCACAAAGGTGTCTGTCCCCTTTGTGGTGGTTTTGGCAGGTTAGCGGAGCTTGCTGGTCTCGAAGTACTCGGGGAACTGGTCCAGAACCTCGGTTTGGTTGCGGAACATCATGTGCAGATGCTTGCTGACTAAAAAGCTCGCTTCGATGGGGTCGCGACCGGCGATAGCGCGGCGAATCTGCTTGTGCTCGTTCACGATGTCCTGATTGTCGAGAACCTGCGTGGCGGCGCGCAGCCAGCGGAAGCGCTCCAGGTCGGCATTGGTCTCTTCGAGCCACGACCAAACGGTGCTGCGACATGCGATGCTAAAAATCATGTGATGCATGAGGTTGTCGCTCAAAAAGAAGCCGATGCGATCCTCTTCGGCCATGGCCTTTTCCTGCAGCACGATGGCGCGGTCGAGCTGCTCGATGCCGGCCGACGTGGCTCGCGCACAGCACTCCACAATCACCTGCTTTTCCAGATGTTCGCGGATGTAACAGGCACTCTCGGCAAGGGTGAGGTTGATGGGTGAGACGTAGGTGCCGCTCTGGGGCACGGTACGCACCAGGCCCTCTTGCGCCAGACGCACCAGCGCCTCGCGCACAGGGGTGCGCCCCATATCCAGGTCGTCGCAAAGCTGCTTGACGCCCAGTTTTTCGCCCGGTTTGTAGTCCAGGTAGACGATTTTGCGTCGAATGGTGTGGTAGGACTGGTCCTGTAGGCTCGTTTCCTGCTCGCCGACGTGCATCGATTCTTCCATAGCGCCTCGCAACTGTTCTATCAAACTCATATGTCAGTTGTTAATTATGCCGCGAATCAGCTTTCCGCGGTGGGTAATTCGGCTGTTGCCCAAGAACTATTGCGGCATCTTAGTCTTTGTTTACGCAAGGCTGCGCTCAATGTTGCCGTATCATAAGCCGTCGCAAACGTGAAAGAGAAAGAAGGAATCCCATATGCAACTGGCGAATATCGTACGCGAGCGCTGGAAGGGCGTCTTGTTCTGCCTGATCATCGCTATCCCCGCAACGCTGCTCGGCAAACAGATTGAGGTGGTCGGTGGGCCGGTATTCGCCATCCTCTTCGGCATGGTTCTGGCGATCGTCTTTCCCAAGAATCATCGCGAACAGCTCGCCGCCGGTGTCACCTATACGTCTAAAAAAGTCTTGCAGTACGCGGTTATCCTGCTTGGCTTTGGCATGAACCTCTCCCAGATTCTGTCCAAGGGCGCCCAGTCGTTGCCGATTATCGTGGCGACGATCTCGACCTCGCTTGTCATCGCCTTCGTGCTCTGCCGCGTTATGAACGTGCCGAGCAAGATCGCGACGCTTGTGGGTGTGGGTTCGTCGATTTGCGGCGGTTCTGCCATCGCCGCGACCGCGCCCGTCATCGATGCCGACGATCGCGAGATTGCCCAGGCTATTTCGGTCATCTTCCTGTTTAACGTTATCGCGGCGCTCGTGTTTCCGACGCTCGGCGGTATGCTCGGGCTGACCAACGAGGGCTTTGGCCTGTTTGCCGGCACCGCCATCAACGACACCTCGTCCGTAACGGCTGCGGCGAGCGCCTGGGACAGCATGCATCCCGGCGCCAATGTGCTCGAGAGCGCTACGGTGGTCAAGCTCACCAGGACGCTGGCCATTATTCCCATCACGTTGGTCCTCGCATGCTGGCAGATGCATCTGGCGCGCAAGGCCGGCGGCGACGCCAAAAGCACGTTCTCGCTTAAACGCGCGTTTCCCATGTTTGTGCTGTTCTTTGTGCTGGCGAGCGTAATCACCACGGTGCTTCAGCTTCCCGTGTCCATCACGGCGCCCATCAAGGAGCTGTCGAAGTTCTTTATCGTGATGGCCATGGCGGCTATTGGCTTTAATACCGATATCGTCGAGCTGGTCAAAAAGGGCGGCAAGCCCATCGCGCTGGGCTTTTGCTGCTGGATTGGCATTGCGTGCATGAGTTTGGGAATGCAGCACGTGCTGGGAATCTGGTAGAGGAGTAGCTTATTCGCGTGCTGGTTGCTGGTGGGCGCAAGCTTGCGGTGGAGCGATAGGAGCTCTTGCGGGTATGGCTTGTCCGCAGGTTTATAAGTCCCGAAGAGCTCTTATCGCCCCGCCCGGATGGCGATGCGGGGCAACACCTATACTCGCAGGACGGCGCTTTCTGCCCTATAGTGTTTGGTGAGCAATATCGTTCAATTTTGAAACACTCGGTCGTGCGACCGTCGGCGGTTGCACGTCGCCGCGGACAGGGGCAAATCATGAATAGCGATGCCAAGCTGAACATCTTGACCGAGGCCCTGGCTGCTGCCGGGGCCTCGGCATTGGCAATCGATGCGCGTGGGGACGTCGTGATTTCGACCATGAATGACGCGGCGCTTGAGCGGGATGTGGCGGCTTTTGTCGCTGAGCGCCTCGGCCGTATAGGAGACGGCGCGCGTCTGGTTATGGGGCGCGCGGGTACGCGCCTGAGCCTGACCGTTCGCCCCACCGACAAAGAGGGTGGGGGCCTTTGGGTCGTCGTGGTCCGCGAGGTGCGCGGCGCCGCGGCACATGCGGGCATCGAGTGGCTCAACGCCGACGAAGTTGAGGCCCGCTACGAATCGAGCGCGTACGGCATCGTTGAGGGGGCGGCCTCGGTAGCTGCGCCGGTCGCCGAGAGCTACGCGCGCGGTGTGCCCCTTATGCTCGAGGGCGAGCTGGGAGCGGGTCAGATCGAGATCGCCAAGCGCCTCTATCTGGACGGTCCTTTTGCCGATCAACCCTTTGTTGCCGTTGCGCTCGATGAGCTTACCGATCGCGGTTGGCGCCACGTGCTCAAAAGCGCCGAATCGCCGTTGTTCCAAACGGGGCTGACACTTTGCATTGCGGGCTGGAATGCGGTTGGCCCCCAGCGCCTTCGCGAGCTCGTTTCCACGATGGCCGACACCGCGTTGGCGACGCGCTGCCATGTGGTGCTGACGGCGAATGACATGCCGGGCGGCAGCGAAAGTGATCAAGCCGCCTTTGTGACCGAGCGCTTCGCCTGTGCGGTGAGCGTGGCGCCGGCAATCGTCGAGCAGGGAGCCGCGTCGACGAAGGTTGCGCGCTATTTGGAATATCTCGCTGGTGCATTTGGGACGGCAGCGCCCACGCTGTCTGCCGCGGCGACGAAGGCGCTCGATGCTTACCGCTGGCCGCGCAACTATCTGCAGCTCCGCGAGGTCTCGGAACGACTGTATATATTGGTGGGGACGGGCACGGTGGATCGCGCTGTGGCGGAGGAAGTGCTCGCCCAAGAGGACGTGATTAAGACCGCAACCTTTGGCGCCCCGACACTCGAAAGCGACCTGTATATCCTGCGACCGTTGGCCGATACCGAGCGAGATATCGCGCATCTGGTTGTAGATCATCTCCACGGCAACCGAACCCGTGCGGCGGAGGTGCTGGGCATAAGCCGAACAACGCTGTGGCGCTTGCTGAAGGACGATGACCGTTGAGCGAGGCGCCCGTGACCGCGCGCGACGCGTGTGCTACAGTCCAAAGCGTTATTGTTTCGATTTGGTTACGGCGTGCGGGGGCGTATGGCTGAGACTACAAAACCGAGCCGCAGAAGGCGGAGTGCCGCGCCGGTCAACCGACGCACAACACCGGTGACGTGGGGCAAACACGCCTCGGGGTTTGATGGCTCGTTCAAGCGCACTAAATACGGCTATCCTTCGGCAAGCGCCCGCTTGGCCATGCAGACAGAGTCCTCGTTGTGGGGCCGCAAACGCGTGGTGGGCTCAAAGCTCAAGCACGACGGAACGCTCGGTTACATCAGCCGCGGGGCGGCTCGTCGCAGCGGACTCAATCCGGCTGGTTGGCATCGTTATGTTCCGATCGCGGTCGTCGTTGCAGTGATCGTCATCGCGCTCGCAGCGCTTGGCTACGCCGGCGGTGGCGCCAACTTGGACGCGATGTTTAAATCGCCCGAGCTCGCGCATGCAGGCACGGAAATTGTCGAGGGCGCTCAGACCCAGACGGGCGTCGCGCCCCAGCGCGGTATCGTTGCGGCGGCCTCTACCATCGCCGACGCTCAAAAGGACGAGGACGAACAGGGCGACGGTGCCGAAACGACTCAAACGAACGAAACGACGACAACTCCACCGGCAAGATAAGTTGCGAGCGGGTCCGCCGTTCGTTAGAACGGCGGAACTAATTACTTTACATACACCACGTTGTCGCGGCGGGGTTTGGGCTCGGGTAGCGTGTCCTCGGCATAGCCCAGAATGCAGTGACCGACACCGCGCAGGCTGCCGTCGGCGGGCAGGCTCCAGCTGGCCAGCAGCTCCAGGCCCTCGGGCGAGTCAAAGACCTCATGCGCGCGGTGAATCCAGCATGAATCGACACCCAGTGCATAGGCGGCGTTGAGCAAGTTGCCCATGGCGAGCGAGCCGTCTTCCAGATGCGTGGGCACGTTGCGGTCGACCAGTACCACCACAGCCGTTTTGGCTCCGTAGAAGGGGTCGCCGTTGCTACCCATGACTTGGGCGTTAAGCTGCGAGAGACGCTCGACGGTCGCGGGATCGGTGACGGCGACAAACGTCACCGGCTGGCGGCCCATGCCGCTCGGTGCATATTGGCCGGCTTCGATAATACGTGCAAGCTTTTCGGCCTCGACGGGACGATCGCTGTAGTTGCGGCAGCTGCGGCGGTGAATGAGCGCTTCGATAGTCTCCATGGTGCCTCCTTGTAGTGGCGTTGCAGATGCCCCGTTCATACCCGTCGGGCTCAAACGATAGACGGTCAATTGCCCGGCCAAAAGGATAGATTCCAATTGGGAAAGTAGGTTTGCATAAAAGTACCTTCAGAATGTGACAAACAAATGGGATGGTTAAACGTTTTATCCCGTCTACCCTGCGGTTTTTTACCACTTGCCTAAATGACGAACGTATAACCTCTGATAAAGGTTTTACTAAAGGAGTACCAACGTTTATCAATGCGCCGTGGTGGCGCCGGGCCAGGAGGTAACTATCATGTTCCAGGCTGGAGATGTCGTCGAGACCGACTTCGAAGGATTTCTGAAGCTGCTGCGTTCCAAGACGCGCGCTTTTGTGACGATTGACGATCACGAGTACTACATCACGCACACCGATGGCTATTGGCGTGTTCAGGATTGCGAGGCCCTCAACGACAAGGGCCACTTTACTGACTGCTCCGAGCTGGTCAATACGGTCTGCGAGGTTGTTGAGCTGCCTTGGATTTGCGGCAAGAGCCTGCATGACAGCTTTGCGGGCGCTACGGTCTACGAGGCCGTCGCTGCCTAACAGGCAATAAAACCCGATTTTCACGTGACCGCTGGCGCCGCCCCCGCGCCGGCGGTCTTTTTCTGCCGATAGGCCATAAAAGTGCACGCGTTTGCGGAGAGCCTGTTGACGATAGTCAAAACTCGGACTAATCTAGAGATATAAAATTGGTCAAAAATCGGACAATCGAATGGTGGGATAGATGAATAGTGCGGTTACGCTGGTCGACTTCGACCGGTTGCTCAATGGACTCGACCATATCTATTCGGAGTTCTCGCGCGCCTGCGGCCTTTCGGACTGCGCTTACTGGATGCTCGTCGATACCAGCACGGCGGGCGGCAGTATTGCCGTAAGCCGTCTGACAAGCGAATGGTTCTACAGCAAGCAGACCATCAACTCGGCCATTAAAACCTTGACGGCGCGGGGCTTCGCAACGTTGGAGTTTGCCGAAGGCAGTCGTAAGAACAAGGTTGTGAGCCTGACCGAAGAGGGCAGGCGATTTGCCGAGCGTTATGCGCTGCCGGCACTCAAGGCCGAGCAGCGAGCCTTTGGCGCGCTTGAGCCGTGTGAGCAGCGCGAGATTATGCGCTTGATCGGAAAATTCTCTCAGGTGCTCGGTGAGGAGTGCGAGGCATTTAAGCAGCATATCGCTGCCGAGAGCCAAGCCGAGAATCAAGGTGAGGGGGAGTCGTGCGACTGTTAATGAGGTTTCTGAAGCCCTATCGAGGGCTTATCGCAGTGACGCTGCTGGTGCTGCTGGTTGATAACGTCGGCACGCTGTTGGTTCCCACGATGTTGGCGAACATGGTCAACACCGGTATCACCACGGGTGATGTCGACTACATTTTGCGCAATGGCCTCTACATGCTTATCGCGACCGGCATGGCCAGCGGCGGCGCGGTGCTGGGCTGCTACCTTTCGGCCCGTCTGGCGGCCAATGTGGCCTGCGACATCCGCAACGCCGTCTACGATAAGTCGCTCGAGCTGTCCGCCAGCGACTTTGAGCGCTTTGGCACGGGCTCGATGATCACGCGCTCGCTCAACGACATCAACGTGATCCAGCAAGCGATCCTGCAGACGATTCAGCTGGTGCTGCCGGTACCGTTCTTGGCCGTGGCGGGCATCATCTTTGCTTGGCTCATCGATCCGGCCATGGGCATGCTTCTGGGCGTAGTCGTTGCGATTGTGCTGGTGGCGGCGGTCTTTACGGTTGCCAACGCGGCTCCGATTTTTATGCGCCTGCAGAGCTTTATCGACCGCATGAACGTGGTGCTGCGCGAAAACATCGTGGGCGTGCGCGTCATCCGTGCGTTTAACAAGGAGCGCCATGAGGAGCGGCGCCTGGACGAGGTGTTTAGCGATTACGCGGACAACGCCATTAAGGTCAACCACCTGTTTGTGGGGCTCGACAGCTCCAGTTTCTTTTTGATGAACATCGCAGAGGTGGCGGTACTGTGGGTGGGCGGCAACCGCGTGGGCGCCCACGCCATGCAGATCGCGAGCATCTCGGCGGTGCTGGAGTACGCGCTTCTGATCCTGTTCTTTGTGATGATGGCGCAGATGGTGGTGCTGACGCTTCCGCGTGCCGCCGCATGTCTGAACCGCGCGCAGCAGGTGTTGGAGATTGAGCCGAGCATCGTGGATGGTGAGCGTACGCTGGATGACGGGGCGCCTGCCCCCGAGGACGATGCGGATGCAGTCGCAGTGTTCGATCATATGTCGTTTCGCTTTGACGACGCCGACGAGGACACCCTGTGCGACCTGAGCTTTGCCTGTCGTCGTGGTCAGACGACCGCGATCGTGGGCTCGACCGGTTCGGGTAAGTCGACGGTGGCAAAGCTCTTGCTGCGCTTCCACGATGCCACGAAGGGCGCCATTCGCCTGGACGGCGTCGATCTGCGCGAGCTTTCGCAAGATGAGATCCGTGGACGCATCTCCTATGTGCCGCAGAAGGCGTGGCTGTTCTCGGGTACCGTGGCAAGCAATCTGCGCTTTGGTAACGAGGGTGCGACCGAGGCGGACATGCTTCATGCGCTCCAGGTTGCCCAGAGTACCTTTGTGCTCGATCAGCCGCAGGGGCTCGATACCCCGGTGGCGCAGGGCGGCACGAACTTCTCGGGTGGTCAGCGCCAGCGCCTGGCGATTGCTCGTGCGCTCATGAAGCGCGCCGACCTGTATATCTTCGACGACAGTTTTTCGGCCCTGGACTTTAAGACTGATGCCGCCCTGCGCCATGCGTTGCAAGACGAGACGCGTGACGCTGCGGTGCTCATCATCGCGCAGCGCATCTCGACGATCTTGCACGCCGACCAGATCGTCGTGCTCAAGGACGGCGAGGTCGTGGGCCTGGGCACGCACGACGAGCTCATGGAAACCTGCGAGGTGTACCGCGCTATCGCGGAATCGCAGATGAAGGGAGGTGAGTAGCATGACCGGGGAGCTCAAGAAGCAGGGCGGCGTTGATGACGCCGTTGCCGCGGGGCTGGTCGAGGAAACGGCTGCCGCGGCACCCGAGCTGGACGAGGCCGCCAAGGCTGCAGCCGAGCGCGAGGCTCGCCGCCAAGCGCTCTACGAGGAAAACGAACGCGCCGAGGACGAGCGCGCCCGCGCCGAGGCAGAGCGCATGCGCGACGTGGACGACGAAGACGAGGACGAGACGCCCCGTGATACCTGGGCGACGGTGCGCCGCCTGTGGAGCGAGGCTGCCGGCGACCATTGGCGCTTCTATATCGTGTTCGCGAGCATTGTGTTCTATGTCATCTTTAACACCGCCGCGCCGGCATATAGCGCCCGCGTGATTGATGAGCTGTGGGGCCACATTCAGGTGGCGTTTGCCAACGGAACCACCTTCAACATCACTTGGGAGAACTGCGGCAAGACCATCTTCGTCTACTTTATGATCTGGACTGCCGCTGCCTCGTTCTATGCGCTCCAGAGCTTTTTGATGTCGAGCGTTGCCGAACGCCTTAACCTGCGCCTACGCAACCGCATCGCACAAAAGCTCAGCCGTCTGCCGCTCGCTTACTTTGATGCGCATCGCCCCGGCGAGGTCGTCAGCCGCGCGACCAACGACTTGGACAAGATGTCCGAGAGTATGCAGCGCGGATTGCTGCAGCTGCTGGTGTCGATCGGTACCGTAGTGGGCGCCGTGAGCGTGATGTTCGTGTTTAGCGTGCCGCTCACGCTCGTCTTTTTGTTCTTTACGGCGCTTTCGCTGCTGGTGACGAAGGTCGTGTCGCGCCGCACGCACGATGTGACGGGCGAGCGCCAGGAGTGGGTGTCCAAGATTACGAGCGCGGTCGAGGAGGGCTACTCGGGCCGTCTGGTGATCCGTGCGTTTAACCGCGAGCGCCAGAGCTCTGCCGAGGTACGCGAGGCTTCGAAGGAGCTGGCGCGCGTGAGCACCAAGGCCGACTTTATGATCAACGCCGTCGGACCCGCGGTTCGCTTTATTGGTCGCCTGGCGCAGATTGTGATTGCGCTCGTGGGCTGCAGCATGCTGGTCGCCGGTCACATGACCGTCGGCGTGTTCCAGGCGTTCTTCCAGTTTATCTACGAGGCGTCCGAACCCATGACGCAGCTGTCGTTCACTTTTAACTCGCTGCAGAGCGCGCTGGCGAGTGCGGAGCGCGTGTTCGACCTGCTTGATGAGCCCGAGATGGAGGCCGATCCGCTGCCGGACGAGGCCGCCAAGCTGCCGGGTCGCATTGAGGGCCGCGTCGCTTTTGAGCACGTGCGCTTTGGCTATGTGCCCGACAAGCCGCTCATGCGCGACGTGTCGTTTACCGCCGAGCCGGGCCAGAAGATTGCCGTGGTGGGAACCACGGGCGCAGGCAAGACGACGCTCATCAACCTGCTCATGCGCTTTTACGAGATCGATGGCGGCCGTATTACGCTTGACGGTGTGGATACGCGCCTCATGGACCGCGGCGAGCTACGGCAGCAGTTTGGCATGGTGCTACAGGACGCCTGGCTGTTCGACGGCACGATTGCCGAGAACATCGCCTACGGCTGCCCCGAGGCAACGCGCGAGGAGATTGTTGCGGCCGCTCGCGCCGCCCAGGTCGACTTCTTTGTGCGCACCATGCCTCAGGGCTACGACACGCGCGTAGCCAACGATGCCGAAAGCATCAGCCAGGGCCAGCGTCAGCTGCTAACCATCGCACGCGTGCTGCTCAACAACCCGGCGATTCTCATTCTGGATGAGGCGACCTCAAGCGTGGATACGCGCACCGAGCTTGCCATCGGCCGTGCCATGGACGCGCTCATGCATGGGCGCACAAGCTTTGTGATCGCGCATCGCCTGTCGACGATCGTGGACGCCGACCTGATCTTGGTCATGGATCACGGCAACATTATCGAGCAAGGCACGCATAGGGAACTGCTGGCTGCCGAGGGTGCCTATGCCGACCTCTACTTGAGTCAGTTCGCCTAAGGTAACAAAGGGACAGTCCCGCATGTCACATCAAAAAGAAAGGCGCGCCGGGGATGGATTCCCTGGCGCGCCTTTTGCGTCGGCGCCGATGTTGTTTTGTGCCGCTCGCGTTCCTAGTGCTCGTCCACGAGCTTGGCGACGAGGGCCTTGAGCTCGGCCACCTCTCGCTCGAGTTCCTTGACGCGGCGGGCATTCTCGGTGATGCCCTGGCGGTTGAGGGCGCTCTGCTCGGCGGCGTCATCGGGCATGTACTCGCGATGCTGCTTGGCATCGAAGCTTTCTTCGAACACGCGGCAGCCGTTGCGCTTGATGATGCGCCCGGGCACGCCCACGACGGTGCAGTTATCGGGTATGTCTTTGACGACGACCGAGTTGCCGCCGATCTTGACGTTGTTGCCGATGCGGATGTTACCGAGCACCTTGGCGCCTGTGCCCACAGTGACGTTATTGCCGAGCGTTGGGTGGCGCTTACCGGTCTCGTTGCCGGTACCGCCGAGCGTGACGCCCTGGTAGAGCACGCAGTTGTCGCCCACAATGGTGGTCTCGCCGATGACGACGCCCATGGCATGGTCGATAAAGAAGTGCTTGCCGATCTGCGCGGCGGGATGAATCTCGACGCCGGTGATATGACGGGTGAGCTGCGAGAGCACGCGGGCGAGCGAGCGATGGCCGTGCTCCCAGAGCCAGTGCTCGGGCACGTGATTCCACTTGGCATGAAGACCGGGGTACGAAAGGAAAATGACCAGGCCATTTTGCGCAGCGGGGTCCTGCGCCTGGACGGTCTTGATGTCCTCGCGAATGGTATTGATAAGGCTCACCGGCTGCCCTCCCTTAGCGCCATGGCAATGCGATTCAATAAAGTATAGCGATTCGCTAGGGATTAGGAAGAGCAATCTTTCACGGCTTTGCGTGACAGGTGTCAGTTATGCAAACTTGCTGGTAATGGAGTCATGCTTTTGTGGGGTTGCGTGCATGGTCGCGTCGCAACCGTATACTGGTCAACTTGGACGTATCCGCGCCCACAACTGAGAGGTTTTACTTCATGGGTTTCATTAATTTTATCGCCGAGCTGCTCAAGGATCCGCGCACCGCGATCGCCAGTTGGATTGCCGCCGGCCCGCTTATGGCCTACGGCTGCGTGTTCCTGATCATCTTCATTGAGACAGGCGTGGTGTTCTTCCCGTTCCTTCCCGGCGATTCGCTGCTGTTTGCCTCGGGCTTCTTTGCCCACAACGGCGGCTTTAACATCGTGGCGCTTCTGGCCACCGCATGGGCCGCGGCTATCCTGGGCGATCAATGCAACTTTATGATCGGTCACTTCTTCGGCAAAAAGATCATTGCCTCGGGCAAGGTGAAGGCCATGACGCCCGAGCGCATTAAAAAGTCCGAGGACTTCTTGGACAAGTGGGGCCACCTGGCCATCTTCCTGGGCCGCTTCTTCCCGTTTATCCGCACCTTCGTGCCCTTTATCGCCGGCATGGGCGGCATGCACTGGCGCAACTTTGTCATCTACAACGTGCTGGGCGGCATTACCTGGTCAACGCTCTTTACGCTGCTGGGCTACTTCTTTGGCGGCATTCCCTTTGTGCAGGAGCACTTTGAGCTGCTGATTATCGGCATCGTTGCCGTGTCGATTATCCCGACTGTGGTCGGTCTGGTTAAGGCAAAGCTGGGCAAAAAGAACGTATAGATCGAGCCGGCGCGCAAACCGTGCCGTTGAGGTCCGTCACCGCTTACGGTGGCGGGCCTTTTTGCTTCGGTCAAATGAAAATACTTTACTTAGTTAAAGAAAAGCGTTTTATCCGACGCGTGTGCGGAGTACAATCTCGTGCATGCGAATCGACGTGCCATGGGCTTTGGTGTTGCCCGCGTGTCCCGTCCGGCTCTACGCTCCGGGCGTGCGACGTTGCGACGCGGTCGGCCTCGGTCCTTGCGTACGAGTTCGCGAGTTTGCAACTGTGTATGTAAGGAGCGACATATGACTGTCGAGAAGAAGGATATCGATTGGGGTAGCCTCGGCTTTGGCTACATGAAGACCGATTACAGCTACGAGGCCCATTGGAAGGACGGCGAGTGGGACGAGGGTGGCCTGACCACCGACCACACCCTGCACGTCTCCGAGTGTGGTGGCATCTTTCATTACTGCCAGGAGGTCTTTGAGGGCCTGAAGGCCTACACCGCCGAGGACGGCAGCATCGTCTGCTTCCGTCCCGACATGAATGCTGAGCGTATGTATAACTCTGCCCAGCGCCTCGAGATGCCGCCGTTCCCCAAGGATAAGTTCGTCGAGGCCGTCAAGCAGGTTGTCTCTGCCAACGCCGCATGGGTTCCGCCCTTCGGCTCTGGCGCAACCCTGTATGTGCGTCCGTTTATGATCGGCTCCGGTGACGTGATCGGCGTGGCTCCCGCTCCTGAGTACACGTTCCGTATTCTCGTGACCCCGGTCGGTCCGTACTTTAAGGGTGGCCTTAAGCCCGTCAAGCTGCGCGTTTCCGAGTACGACCGCGCCGCACCGCACGGCACCGGCAACATCAAGGCCGGCCTCAACTACGCCATGTCCCTCAAGCCCACGATGGAGGCTCACCGCGGGGGCTATGCCGAGAATCTGTATCTCGACTCCGAGTCCCGCACCTATGTCGAGGAGACCGGCGGCGCCAACGTCCTGTTTGTGAAGGAGGACGGCACGCTCGTCGTTCCGCAGTCGCACACCGACTCCATCCTGCCCTCCATTACCCGTCGTTCGCTCGTTCAGGTTGCTCAGGACCTGGGCATGACCGTCGATCAGCGTCCCGTCGAGTGGGCCGAGGTCAAGGCCGGTACCTTTGTCGAGTGCGGCCTGTGTGGCACCGCTGCCGTCATCTCCCCGGTGGGCGAGATCGACAACAAGGTCTACGGCGCCGACGAGACCGTGACCTTCCCGGCTGGCTACACCGAGATCGGCCCCGTGATGAAGAAACTCCGCGAGACCCTGACTGGTATCCAGTCCGGTGCTGTCGAGGATAAGCACAACTGGGTTTACACCGTCGCGTAAGCTGTCTTAGCTGTCCGGCCCGAGGGCAACCTACCTTTCCGGCGCGTCCTCGGACATGAAAGAACCTCCGCTGCGCACTTCGTGCGGCGGAGGTTCTTTCGTCCTGCGGAGTGCGCCGGAAAGGTAGGTTGCCCTCGGGCCTGCGTTACCTCGGAGCTGCCGTACGGGCCAAAATTAATCTGAATAAAGATGGCGCGCGGCCTTTTGGCCGCGCGTTGTGCGTGGATACGAAAAGGGCCCAAGGTTTGTGCCTTGGACCCCAAAGGGTTGATGAACTGGCTTAAGACTCGGCCGTGATTGTTAGAACTTGACGGTCGGGGCTTGGCGGGCGGCTTCAGCGGCCTCGAAGCCCTGGCGCTCCTTAAACTGGAAGATGCCGGCAAAGATAACGGCCGGGAACGTCTGGATGGCATTGTTGTAGCTGAGCACGCAGTCGTTGTAGCTCTGACGCGCGTAGCTTACCTTGTTCTCGGTGTCCTCGAGCGTGGCTTGGAGCTGCGTAAAGTTGGTGTTCGCCTTAAGGTCGGGGTAGGCCTCGGCCACGGCAAAGAGCTGTCGCAGTGCACCGGTCAGCACGTTGTCAGCTTCCATCTTGGCCTCGGGCGTGGTGGCGCTTACGGCGGCGTTGCGTGCGTTGACCACGGCGGCGAGCGTGTCCTGCTCGTGCTTGGCGTAGCCCCTGACGGTCTCGACCAGGTTGGGGATCAGGTCGTTGCGGCGCTGCAGCTGCGTGTCGATGTTCTGCCAGGCGTTATCGATGCGATTGCGCTTGGTGACCATGTTGTTGTAGATGCCGGCGATGGCGCAGACGATCACAACGATAACAACGATACCGATGATGACGGGAAGCATGATGTCTCCGTTTCGAATGGCCGCGGCGTTTCGCGCCAGCTGCCGTTGGTGTAACGGTATTTAGTATACCCACAACCCTTGGCGGTGCCGAACTTTCCGGTAAGCGTTATGTTTCAACCAGGGAGGGGGCGCCAATATCGAACGGGCGGTACAGGTGTAAGATATGCGACAAATTAAGGAATGCTGTCTACGCCTTGAGGATGGCGATACGGATGGACCTTCGCATCAAGAAAACTTATCGCGCCCTGTTCGATGCCTTTACCGAGCTTTTGGAAGAGCATCGGTTTGAGGATTTGACGGTTGCCATGCTGTGCGACCGGGCCATGATTCGCCGCACGACGTTCTATAAGCACTTTCGCGATAAAAACGATTACTTCGCCTTTTATATCGATGAGCTCATGTCGGGCTTGCCGCAAAAACAGCCCGATGAGGCCGGCGCAGTGCCTGCCGAGGACGTGCGCGCGCTTCGACATGCGATTTTGGACGATGCCATGGATTTGATTCTGGCGCACGAGCAGCTCATGGATAACATTTTGGCAAGCAACATGTCGGGCATGTTGACCAACGTTATTTGCGACCGTATTGCCCGCTCCATCCGCGAGCGCGTGATGAACGTGCTTGCCGAGGATGCCCTGGCCCCCGTTTCGCTTGAGACGACGTCTGAGTTTGTCGCCGGCGGTATTATTCGACTTTTCACGATATGGTGGGAGTCGGGTCACGACCTCGAGCGTCGACCCGAGATGGCCGACGTGGTCGATGCACTGTTCGAGCGAACCATGACGCCGGTACATCATTAGAAGTGGCGGAGAGAGGGGGATTCGAACCCCCGGAACGCTCTCGCGCTCAACGGTTTTCAAGACCGCCGCATTCAACCGCTCTGCCATCTCTCCGTGAGTCGTAATGATAGCATCGTTTTGAATTTGCAACAGGGAAGGCGAACGATGACGATTACCGAAATCGACGAGAAGTTCATGCGCGAGGCGCTGGCCGAGGCGCGCGCCGCCGCGGCGGTGGGCGAAGTGCCCATTGGCGCTGTGGTGGTGCGCGCGGGTGAGATCGTCGCGAGGGCGCATAATCGTCGCGAGCTCGACCAGGACCCTTCGGCGCATGCGGAGTTTGCGGCTCTGTGCGCTGCCGCTCGGTCGCTCGGTCGCTGGCGTCTTTCCGATTGCGCGGTCTACGTGACGCTCGAGCCTTGCTGCATGTGTGCGGGGCTTATGGTCAACGCGCGCGTGAGGCGCTGCGTGTATGGCGCGGCTGATGCCAAGGCCGGCGCACTGGGTTCGCTGTACGACCTGAATGCCGATTCGCGCCTGAACCATCGGTTTAATTTGACCGCCGGCGTGCTGGCGGATGAGTGTCGTGAGGTTTTGAGCGGCTATTTTAGTGGGCTGCGTGGTACCGATGGTGCTGGCTGCGGTTGTGGGGCCGATCTTGAGGCGCATGCCGCTCATGCCGAGGCGCTCGCGTGTGCCGAAGATATCGCCGTTGAGACGGTCGATTTTGGTGTCGCGTGTCGCCGGCCCCGCCGTGTGCTGCTGGCGGTCGACTCCTTTAAGGGTAGCGTTTCGAGTGCACAGGCGGAGGCGGCGGTTGCCGAAGGCGTGCGCCGTGTGTGGCCCGATGCCCAGGTGGCCGCGTTGCCGCTGGCAGATGGTGGCGAGGGGACGCTCGACGCCGTCGTCGCGCGTGGCGGCGAGCTTTCGACTTGCGAGGTCGCAGGCCCCTTGGGCGACCGCGTGTCTGCCCGGATGCTGGTGGACGGCGAGCACAAGTCGGCCGTAATCGAGATGGCCGAGGCGGCGGGTATTGGGTACTCGCCTTGCACGGAGTCGACAGCGTTGGCGGCCGCAACCCATGGCGTGGGCGAGCTCATGCTTCGCGCGGTTCGCAAGGGCGCAAAGACACTCTATATTGGTCTGGGCGGCAGTGCCACCAACGACGGTGGCGCCGGCATGCTGCAGGCGCTGGGCGCCCACCTTGTCGATGAGCACGGTCGCGATATCGCTCCCGGGCTTGCGGGACTTGAGCAGGTGGCGAGTATCGATTTGGCGCCGGCGCTTCGGGCGCTGAATGGCGCGCGTGTCGTCGCGCTTTCCGATGTCGAGAACCCACTCGTGGGGCGTCGAGGCGCTCTGGCGGTGTTCGGCGGGCAGAAGGGCCTGCCGACGGGCGACGTCGAGGCACTGCGCAGGTACGACAGTTGGATGGTCGGCTACGGTCGTCTGCTCGATACGGCGATTTTCGAGATGCGAGCCCAGAAGCTGCTGCGCGTGCCTGAGGGCGCACGGACATTTGGCTCGGTGCTCAGCGTGCCCGGTGCCGGTGCCGCCGGCGGCCTGGGCGCCGCGCTGTTGGCGCTCGGTGCGGAGCTGCGCTCGGGCGTGGAGACGGTGCTCGACCTGATTGGGTTTGACGAGCGCGTGCGCGATGTCGACTTGGTCATAACGGGCGAGGGCAATATGGACGAGCAATCCGCCGCCGGCAAGGCGCCGGTGGGCGTGGCCCGCCGTGCCAAGCGCTATGGCAAGCCGGTGGTCGCCGTCGTGGGCGGTCGCGCTGACAACCTGGATGCGGTGTATGAGCAGGGCGTCGACCTGGTTTTGACGATCTGCCGCAAGCCCATGGGCCTTGAGCTGGCGCTCGATCCCCAAGAAGCCATAACCAACCTTATCTGCGCCGGCGAGTCTGCCGCTCGGTCCTACGACCTCGCCCGCCTCTAAAACCCATCCCCTCGATAAGTTGCGGTGAAATACGGAGTGTTTTTGCCTTTAAGGTGCCAATTCAGTCCGTATTCCACCGTAACTTCGTGAATGGTCATCCGAGGCTGGTCGACATGGGTTTCGAGTCGGACCGTTTGCCACGAAACACGGCTATCTACTACGTTTAACCGACCACCCTCGACTATCTCGGAATTTGCAAAAATGAAACCGCAGGTAGAGAGCTTGCCGGTTTTTGAAAAAGCCGGCTATGGTTGACCCCTGCGGCCTAAACGTAGTAGATAGGCCACTTTCGTGGCACAGCGTCAGACCAGTCTTTTTGGAACGGGGCGATTTTGACTACTTGCCGATCCGATTGCCCGAGTAGTCAAAAAAGCCTCGTCCCAAATTAGCTACCTTGCCCCATCGGGCGGGAGCGGGTAAGATATATCGAGCGCCTAGCGCGTTCGATGGGTTCGGATGACGACATGTTCCGAATCTGGTCAGGTCCGGAAGGAAGCAGCCATAAGGAGCCTCTGTCGGGCATCCGAATCCACCGAACGCGCTAGGCGCTTTTTGGTGCCGCGGCTACCCGCGAGTGCCGGCAGGGCGCTTGGTGTCTCGCTGGTCCTCGGCTTCGCCTGCGGGATTGCTCGACTACCAAGCGCCCTGCCGGCACTCGCGGGTAGCCGACCAAAACTGCCTGAAGGGTCACATTTATCTGATAATTGAATCCCTGGTGTTTATGTCGCTCGCTGGCTGCGCCAAAACTGTGACGTTTTTTACCACCGCTCAAGACTCTTCTGTAACGAGTTGCTTACGCATCTCCAGGGCTCTCCGTACTATCATGAATCAGATTGAATTGAAATGATGATAGGGAGCGCCTATACATGATTGAGTTGCTCAGGCGTTTTGGTGGCAAGTTTCGCCGGTATATGGTGATTGGTCCTGCGTGCAAGTTGATCGAAGTGATTTTTGACCTGCTGACGCCGCTGGTGATTGCCCAGATGATCGACAAGGGCATTGGGGCACACGATGTTAACGCCGTCGTCCACTACGGTATGCTGCTTGGCGCCATGGCCGTGATCGGCATCTCGTTTACGCTCGTCTGCCAAAAGATGGCGGCGCTCACCTCGCAGGGCATGGGTACTGACATTCGCGGCGCACTCTACCAGCATATCAACAAACTGAGCTATGCCGAACTCGACCGCTTTGGCACGCCGTCGCTTATCACCCGCATCACCAACGACATCAACCAGGTGCAGCTTGCCGTGGCGCTGGGCGTGCGCATGCTCATCCGCTGGCCCTTCTTGGCCGTGGGTTCCATGGTTGCGGCCCTTGCCATCGACCTTAAGCTCGGCATGATCTTTTTGATTTGCACGCCCGCCATCGGCCTGGTGTTTTGGTTTGTCATGGCGCGCTGCATTCCGTACTACAAACAGCTGCAGGCAAAGCTCGACCGCATCGCGCTCATTTGCCGCGAGGGCCTTTCGGGCGCCCGCGTGGTTCGCGCCTTTGTACGCGAGGACCACGAGCGCGAGCGCTTTGCCCAGGCCGCCGATGACCAGGCCCATACCGCCATCGCGGTGGGCAAGCTCTCGTCGATCCTTAACCCCGTTACGTTTTTGGTGATGAACCTGGGCGTGTGCGCCATCCTGTGGGTGGGCGGCATCCAGGTCAACGTGGGCGAGCTCACGCAGGGCCAGGTTATGGCGTTTGTGAACTACATGACGCAGACCCTGACCTCCATCGTGTACGTGGCCAACCTGGTCGTGGTCTTTACCAAGGCGAGCGCCAGTGCGTCGCGTATCAACGAGGTGCTCAATTGCGTGCCGAGCATCACCGACGAGGACAACGAGCCGGTCACACTGCCCAAGCCGGGCGCGACGGGTAATGCCGCTCCGGCCTCCGCGCTGAGCTTGAGCCATGCGAGCTTCTCGTTTGGCGCCGGCGCGGCAAATGCCGTGAGCGATGTGACGCTGGAACTCCCGCTGGGCAAGACACTCGGCATCATCGGCGGCACGGGCAGCGGCAAGTCCACACTCGTCTCGCTTATCCCACGCCTGTACGATGCGGGCACCGGCAGCGTGAGCGTGATGGGCGCCGACGTGCGCGCATGGCCGCTCGACCAGCTGCGTCACGTGGTCGCGACCGTTCCGCAGCGAGCGTCGCTGGTGAGCGGCACGATCCGCAGCAACCTGACCTGGCGCGACGAGTCGGCAACCGATGAGGAACTGTGGACGGCGCTCGATATAGCGCAGGCCAGCGAGTTCGTGCGCAACAAGCCGCAGGGGCTCGACGCCCCGGTCGAGGCGGGCGGCAAGAACTTCAGCGGCGGTCAGCGCCAGCGCCTGACCATTGCGCGCGCCCTGGTGGGCTCGCCGCAGGTCCTGATCATGGACGATTCTGCCTCGGCGCTCGACTTTAAGACCGATGCGGCGCTTCGTCACGCCATTCGTGAGCGCAGCGGTCGTGGTGCCGTCGAGGGTGGGCTGCCGCTGACAACCGTCATCGTAAGCCAGCGCGTCTCGACCGTGCGCGATGCCGACATGATCTGCGTGCTTGACCACGGTTCGGTCGCGGGCTTGGGTACGCACGACGAGCTGTATGCGACTTGTCAGCTTTACCGCGAGATCTGCCAGTCGCAGCTTCGCCGCGAGGAGCTCGAGGGCCAGCAGGGGAGTGCCGCGTCCGCGTCCGCCCCAAGTGCCACGCCCGCCCCAATCGCCTCTGCATCTGCCTGCGCAAAGGAGGGCTGCTAAATGAATCCGTACACTTCTTCCGGTTCGGTCGCCACGATGACGGCCAATGTGTCCGGCAACGACAAGCTCAACGACCTGGGCGACGGCCCGCGCCAGCCCGGCGACCCCGAGCGCTATCCCGTGGGCGCGGTGACCCGCCGCCTGATGGGCTACGTCCGTCCGCACCGTATTTCGTTTACGGCGTCGTTTGTGAGCGCCGCCATCTCGGTGATTTTGCAGCTCTACACGCCTATTCTCATCGGCGAGGGCATCGACCTCATCGTCGCGGCGGGCCAGGTGGACTTCGATGCACTGCTGCCGCTTGTCACCAAACTCGCGCTCGTCGTGGTGGGGGCCACGGCCTTCCAGTGGCTGCAGGGCTATTGCGTCAACCGTCTGTCCTACGAGACGGTGCGTGACATGCGCGTGGAGGCGAGCGACAAGCTCAGCCGCATGCCGCTCAGCTTTATCGACAGCCACGCCCACGGCGACCTTATGAGCCGCGTGGTCAACGACGTCGACCAGGTGGGCGACGGTCTGCTGCAGGGCTTCACGCAGCTTTTCACCGGTGTTATTACCATCGTGGGCACGCTTGCGTTTATGCTCTCCATTAACCTGACCATGACGCTCGTGGTGGTGCTCGTCACGCCGCTCTCCATCTTTGCCGCCGGTGCTATTGCCAAGCTCTCCAACAAGAGCTTTACGGCTCAGCAGCGTATTCAAGGGCAGCTTGGCGGCCATATCGAGGAATACGTGGGCGAGCAGAAGCTTGTCGACGCCTTTGCCTATGGCCCCAACGCCCAGCAGCGCTTCGATGCCCTCAACGCTGAGCTCTACACCGCAGGCGAGCGCGCGCAGTTTATGGGCTCGCTTTCCAACCCCGGTACGCGCTTCATCAATAACATCATCTACGCCGTGGTTGCCGTCATCGGCTGCGTGGGCGTGATCACGGGCGTGCCCGCGGCGCTCACGGTGGGCGGCGTGCAGATCTTCCTGTCCTATGCCAACCAGTACACTAAGCCGTTCAACGAGGTCACCAACGTCATTACGCAAATCCAGACGGCGTATGCCTCGGCGCGTCGTATGTTTGCGCTGCTCGACGCCAGCGAGCAAGAGCCCGATGCGCCAGATGCCGTGGAGCTTGCCGCCCCGCAGGGCGAGGTGGCCTTTGAGCATGTGGACTTTAGCTATGTGCCCGACCGCAAGCTGCTGCAGGATATCTGCATCGAGGCCAAGCCCGGCATGCGCTTTGCCCTGGTCGGTCCCACGGGCTGCGGCAAGACGACGCTCATCAACCTGCTGCTGCGTTTTTACGATATCGATGCCGGCCGCATCTCGGTAGACGGGCGTTCGTCGCGCGACTACACGCGCTCGAGCCTGCGTCGCGCCTTTGGCATGGTGCTGCAGGACACCTGGCTGTTCGAGGGCACGGTGGCGGAAAACATCGCTTACGGTTGCCCAGATGCCACGCGCGAGCAGGTTATCGAGGCGGCCAAGCGCGCGCACGCGCACAAGTTTATCGTGCAGCTGCCAGGCGGCTACGATACGGTAATCGGCGAGGACGGCGGCACGTTTAGCCAGGGTCAAAAACAACTGCTGTGCATCGCGCGCGTCATGCTCACCGATCCGGCGATTCTGCTGCTGGACGAGGCAACGTCGAGCATCGATACGCGTACCGAGCTGCAGGTGCAGGCGGCATTCGACGAGCTCATGGCTGGCCGCACGAGCTTTGTGGTGGCGCACCGCCTGTCGACGATCCGCAATGCCGACTGCATTCTGGTTATGCGCGACGGCCAGATTATCGAGCGCGGCACGCACGACGAGTTGCTAGCGGCAGGCGGCTTCTACGCCGAGCTCTACCGCAGCCAGTTTGCCCAGTAGGGGCTGCCGATTAGCGGCAGATGGTTTACATCTGCGTCGTTAGTACTAAGATATGCTTTTAACAAATTGCATTAATGGCTCGAGTTTCGGGGGAAACGAGGCAACGTGACTATGACATGCTCTATGGTGGTTAACAGCAAGAGCGGTAATACCAGGATGGTTTCGGGGGCGATCAAGCGCGCCCTGCAGGCTGCAGGCGTCGAGTTTATCCATGCCGCCGCGCTGAGCGATGATGCAGATCCGGAGCAGGTCGCGCACGAGGCAGAGGGTGCCTGCGCTGCCGATACGGTGCTTGTCGGTTTTTGGTGCGACAAGGGTGCCTGCACGCCCTCGGTGGCGGCGTTGCTCTCCGCCTTGCACGGCAAGCGCGTGTTCCTGTTTGGCACCTGCGGCTTTGGGGCCGACCAGAGCTATTACCAGCAGATTGTCGACCGCGTAACTTCCAATCTGGCCGAGGATGCCGAGCTTGCGGGCTGGGCGATGTGCCAGGGCAAGATGGGCCCTGCGGTCAAGCAGCGCTACGAGGCAATGCTCGAGCAAGATCCCGACAACGCCCGATTTAAGATGCTGCTCGACAACTGGGTTGCCGCGAAGGACCATCCCACCAAGGAAGATCTGGACAACATGGCGGCGGCCGCCAAAAAGGCCGTGCTGGGAGAGTAGCTTCGCCGTTCGTGGTCCTTCGTGCAAAACAATACAAATGTGAAAGCCTCGAAGTTCTCGAGGCTTTTTTCGTGACACGAGGGCGCCCCTTTATTGATGGAAGGCCTAGTAAGCTGATTGTTCTATGCCCGGATGTGTGCGGAGTGGGATGGGATTTCCGGATGGGTGGGGTTGCGGAAGCTGCGTCCCGGAATTTGCCTTTGGAATGGGATGCGGTTTCCCGTTGAGGAGCTCTGTGGAAACCGCATCCCAGTTTTCGGCCGAGAAATGGGATGCCGTTTCCGGTTGAGGGTCTTGGCGGAAAGTGCGATCCGGAATTTGCGATCGGAGTGGGATGTGGTTTCCCAACGGGGCCACAAGCGGAAACCGCATCCCATTTCGCAAGCGAATTCTGGGACACGGTTCTCAGAGGATTATGGGCTACGAACTACATGGGGCTGTCATAAAACTCCGGCAAAGGGGGGTCGGAAATAAATGACACTTCCAGTAGTTTGTTTTAATGTGGGGGGGGGTACCATTATTTTAGTTTCGCAAAAAACGAACCTTCTATGGGGAAGTTGCGTAGGGGGTTAGTCGTAAGTATTGGATAAAACAGACTAATTTGGGGATAAATGACCACTTACGCCAAAATAAGTAGCATTTAGCGATAAAACATTGAAAAATATGTAGCACATCGCTATGTTTTTATTACGAAAAGATTCCAAATTGGCTTATTTCGGACTCACTTTTCAAGCGCCTTGCGGTTCCTGTTGAAACTTGCTGACCTTTGGATGGGTCGAATAGGTCCTCAAGGGGGATGAATTATCACTTTGACAGCGCGTAGACTCAAACGATTTATTGCACTTTTGAGTAGCTTGGCGTTCGCGCTTGTCATAGCCCTTGCCGTTGTTTCTTTTGTTCCTCGTGCATTTGGATACATGCCCTTTGCTGTGCTCTCGGGCTCTATGGAACCCGAGCTTCCCGTCGGCTCCATGGTGTTTGTTCACCAGGTTGATCCAACGGATATTGCCATGGGCGACAATGCAACTTTTTACCGATCGGACGGCGCCGTGGTGACCCACCAGGTGTACGAGGTCGACCCTGTGGCGCAGACGATCAGCACGCAGGGAATCGCAAACAAAAATGCAGATGGAACCATCATGCACGACGCCGAGCAGACGCCTTTTTCACGCGTGATCGGCGTCGTTTCTTTTTGTGTCCCTTACCTGGGCTTCGTTAACGCATATTGCACGACGATGCCCGGTTTGCTTGTAGTGGTGGCCGTTCTGGCGCTGCTGGTCGCGGCGTCGATAGTGCTCGATCGGATGGTTCCCGACGAGCCTGCGGGCAAGCATGCCCGCGCGCATGCGAGGGAGCGGCGTTCATAGCGGCAGGGGAGAGGTGTCGGCGGCGGTAAAGGCCGTTGCCGGGGAAGACGATTCTCGAAAGGAAGAGAACTATGGAAAACAAGAAGAAAAAGCGCTACGGCATCGTTGCCGCCTTGCTGCTGCTGGTGCTGGCCGCCGGCGTGGGTACCTATGCATGGCTGACGGCTACTGCCGACCTGCACAACGTGTTTACGATTGGAAAAATCGAGGCTCCCGATAAGAAGCCTGATCCGGAAAACCCCGAGCAGCCTGGCACGGAGGCTGGTGGCGGTGCCTATCTGTTCGAGACCAAGTGGGACCCCAGCGCGGAGCACAAGATGATTCCGGGCTCTCCGATGGGCAAGAACCCGAACGTTGGTATTAAAAACGGTTCCGATGACGCTTTTGTGTTCATCTATGTAAAGAACGCCGTGGTCAAGAATAGTGCAGATCTTGCGAGCACTCCTTACTTTACGCTCAACGCGAACTGGAAGCCGGTTTCTGCTGAACAGGTGACGACGAACGGCACCGAGGGACAGTACGTAAGCGGTCTGTTCATGTACGCCAAGGGTGCCGAGAACGGTCCCGTCGCCTTGGGTGCCAAGGAAGCAGCTAAGGATGTCTACACTGGCGAGCTCTTTAGCCAGGTGATGATCCCCGGTGCAATGAAGAGCGATGACGTTGTCTCGGGTGATGGCGTTAAGCCTGAGATTACTGTCTCCGCCTTTATTTTCGGTGCTGATCAGGCTGATGGCGCCACCAACGCAGCGGACAACGCCGTTGCTCAGGCCAAGGCCTGGGCTCAGACCAAGCAGTAACCCCACCCCCCCCACCGAGATCCCGGCCCGCTCCCCATCCCCATTTTCGGGCCGGGATCTCGGTCCCCCTTTGATCGACGATTGGCGAACGTAATGCTCAACAATCTTTCCGACAATCAGAAACGCACCTTGGCGCTTGCTGCGATGGCGCTGTTGGCCCTGGCGTGCCTGTGTGGCACGCTGGCTTTTACCGTTGATATGGTTCCGGCGAACAACGTTCTATCGTTTGGCAGCGTGAAGGTACGAGTCTGCGAATACACCCTAAACGAGCAGGGCGAGGAGATTCCGTTTGAGGCCAACGAGTACGGCGACTATCCCGACACCAAGGCTGGGGGCTCTGACATCAGCCGCATTGTGCGCGTGGAGAACGCCGGCGCGCAGCCTGAGTACGTTCGCGCTCGTCTGCGCATGACGTCAGTGGCGCCCGACGGTTCGAGAGCGGATGCCTCGGGCAGCGTTGCGTTTCATGTGAACGCGGGCGAGGGATCTCCGTGGGTCGATGGCGGCGATGGGTGGTTCTACTACCGTGGGCTGGATGCGCGTGGCGGCACGCTCGATCCCGGCGCCATGACGGAGAGCCTTATGGACTCGCTGCGCTTTGTGGGCGACTACCACGATGCCGCACGCGGCGGCTCATTCAGACTCGATATTGATGTCCAGGCCGTGCAGGCCAAAAACCAGCAGGCAAGCGATACCGTCCTCGATGTGCTTGACGTCGCGGGCTGGCCGGAGGCGAACTAGCCTATGAAGATCAAGATCGTGAACCGAGGCGTGCTCGGCAGGCTGGTTGCCGTGGCGGCGATCGCCTTTTGCTGCGTTATGGTGCTGCCGGCGGCAGTGCATGCCGAGGATGTGCCCGAGGCCAAAACCGAATTCCACATCAAAAACGAGGCTGACTTTTTGGCGTACGTGGCGCTGTCGCGCGAGCGCGATACGTCCGGCTGGCACGTTTATCTCGATAACGATATCGTGCTTAATGATGACGACATGAAGACCATTGTCTCGCACACCGTTAAGCATCTGTCGTTTGGCAACAAGGAGCATCCGTTTAAGGGCGTGTTCGATGGTCAAAACCACACCGTTGAGGGCCTGAACTACGATAAAGACGCTTTTGACCCCGAGCGCGATACGGGATTTTTTGCCGAGACCAACGGTGCCACCATCAAAAACTTCCTGGTCAAGGACGCCAACGTGTGGGCGGACTTCCGCGGTGGCATTATCGTGGGCAAGGCCGTCAATACGCGCTTCGAAAACGTTATGGTCATGGAGAGCACGCTGCACGTGACCTGCGCCAACAATGCTCTCAACCTCATTACCAACGCAGGCTTTGAGGGCGGTCTCATCGTCGGCGAGCTCGACGGCTGCACCCTCTACAACTGCGAGGTCCGTGGCGGCCGTGCCGTCAACAATACGACCTCGGGCGTGCAGGCGCTCGGCGGTGAGGGTCTGTATATGGCGGCGTTTGCCGGCTACGTTAAGAACTCGACTATCGAGTACTGCCGCGTGACGCCGACGCGTAAGGACGACGGCTCGATTGCCGAGAAGGGCATGACCGACGTCACCAATAAGTACGACGTGGCCATTGGCGCCCTGGGCGGCAACAACGTGTATGCCTCGGGTTTTGTGGGCTGTATGGCGGGTGACGCCAAGATTATCGACTGCTTCTCGACGGCGCAGTGCTACAGCTATGCCGCGTCGTACGTGGGCGTCGTCGCCGTGACGCGTGCGTGGACGGGTGGCTTGGCGGGTCGTATTCTAACCGAAAAGGGCAACGAGCTCGTTCGAAGCCATTTTGCGGGTGACTTGAGCTCGCGTCAGTACAATCCCATCGCCGTGATCCCCATCATTCAAAACGATGTGAACCTGGGCGGTATTGCTGCGCGCGCCAACAAGGGTGACGCCACGGTTACCGAATGCTACTTTAAGCCGAGTGTGAGCCTAAAAGGCAGCAGCCAGGGCAACCCTGCCAAAAAGAAAATCCCCTCGTTTGGCGGCGACGGCACCACCAAGGGTGATGGCTATGGTCCATGGGATGACGAGCGCTACACCACGCGCGAGCTGTGGGAAGAGCACGACTACGATTTCTGTGCCGGCACCATGCGCTCGACCGCCAACGACGATGCCCTGGGTGGCCAGCACACCAATGAGTGGGCGATGGATTACAAGCTGAATATCCCCGTGCATGGCCAGAGCGTTAAGGCGACGATCGATTTTCCCGGTGCGGGCACCGCGACAATCGAGAAGACCAAACTTGGCAAAGACCAGGCGACCTCGGATCCGTACGCCTTTGCCGTGAGCGCCGTGCTGGCGGGAACGGCCCAAGGCCTGGCCCAGGGCGATACATCGGTAACGTTTAAGCAGGATACCTCCGCAAAGCCAGAGGGTTTGACCGAGGCCAACGGCGGCTACCGCTTTATGGGCTGGTTCCGTGAGCCCGGAGTCAATGTGAACCGTATCGATGCCGATAACGCCTGGTTTAACGGCAAGACCGATGCCGATGCCGTTAAGGCTGGCAAGCAAGTCCAGAAGAACGAAGCGCACGAGATAACGTCGAGCTATACCGCCGATAACGCGAAGGGGGCCGAGGCCTTTAAGGGCAACGACCTGTTTATTGCTTCGTACGAGGCGCAGGTACTGTTCTATAACGTCAAGGGCGAGACGCTCGCGTGGCAGAGCGGCGAGGAGCACGACAAGTCGACGGACTGGTACCGCTATGGCGTCGGTTTAACGCCGGCTGCCCCTGCGGACCGCGGCACTCTTTCTGCCAGCGCCACCTTTATCGGTTGGACGACGCAGCCGAGTGGCGAGGCCGGGATGCATGGCGGTTACGCGGCCATCACCTCGCCTGAGCTTGCCGAGTTAAAAAACGCCGGTGCGTTCTATCCTGCCGGCACCGAGATCACTGTGCTTGGCCCTACCGATTTTTATCCGGTGTACACCGACTATGTGTCGAACATCATGACGGTGTTTGAGGGCAATGAGCAGGATGCAACCGACGATCAGACTCGGCGCGACGGTGTGGGCAAAACTGACGTTAAGGTTGAGACTGCAGAAGATGGCACAAGCGCGTATACCGTACAGGTGCTCGATGTATCCGGTAAAGCTATATCCGAGGAGGGCCAGCTGCCCGACGGCTATCGTTTCCTGGGTTGGTATGAAAACAAGCAGGCTGCCGATGGATCCCCGGTTGATGTTCGCGTGAGCCGCGATCCGAGCTACAAGCTTCCCGGCAATGTGGACCTGACCGTTCCGCATACCTATACCGCACGCTTTGAGTACCGCGTGGATTACTACATCCGGGCATTCACAAATAGCGGTCTAACGGACAGCAAGCTCCTCTGCTCGGTTTGGAATAAGTACAAGTCGCCCTTTGAGGAAAACGTTGGCGCGACATATGTTCGTGAAAACATTGTCCATTGGGGTGCTGGTACGGATGATTCCGCTCACGTGTTACACGATGATAAGAATCCAGCGGATAAGTGCACTACGGTTCTCTCTGATGCGACGCGAATCGTTGCGCCTATTAACGCCTACTCGCATAATGTGCGTAACGACACTGGCGCAAATACTATCAAGGATATGATTGCCGACACTGATTTTCCAGGAGCCGGTAAACTGAGTGATGAGTGGAAAGCGTCAAGTATTAAAGTTCAATTTTCCCCCGCACATGATAGGTACCACTTCAGTTTTTGGACGCTCGAAAGACCCGACGACGGTTCTTGGACGTATATAGAGAATCCTTTTTCGAGTGCTGTTTTAACGACAGAGCAATATTATGTCCGCGCCATGGTGACCACGGACGTCAACTTCTATGACAAGGATGGCAACGTAAAGCAGGCTGCTACTCGACGCTATGAAAGCAACTTGCTTCAGCAGAAAACGGCGGAAGGTAAAGATCCGACGTTCCTGTATTGCTATCCGCATCTCTATAAGGATAGGACGGTTAATACAAGGCCCTACGACGGAAAGGATGGTGACGTCAATCCCAGTCTGACACTCGAAGCCTCTCCGACCGATGCCGACATGGCCGTGCCTGGCTATAAGTTCCTGGGCTGGATTTCGACCGCCGAGGTTCAGAAGGATTCTGACGTCTGGAAGTATATCTACGACGTCGCCGGCGACTCCTATGTGACGAGTGATCCGGATAAGGCAGAGCCGTATCTGGCGACCGACGAGTCCAAGGTCACCCAGTGGCAGGATGCCTATCCCGTCTACGCAAAGTACGACGTCAGCTACACCACCAACCTGCATCGCGCAGGTTTTGAGGGTACGGACAAGGTCAATGTGCCTAGCTACAACATCGCTCCCGTTATCAACGCGGACACCAATCCTGCTACGGCAACGGTGACCCCTGACGTTACGACGCCGGTTTATAAAGCAGGCGGTGAGCTGTATAAGTTGCAGAAGGTTGAGATCGAGCTTCCGAACGGCGAGATCAAGACGCTTCCCTACGATGTGGAGCATGGTACTTGCTCTTATCCGGTGGAACCTGGCGGAGCCTATACATTCGTGGCGTACTATTCGCCGTTGGCGGTTGTGTACCACCTCAATGCCACGGATGTGGACGGCAAAGTTGCTCAGCAAGACGATATGCTCGGCAACCTTAATGGCGGCATCCCGAAGCCTACTTATGACGTCAGCACTATCGATGCGGATACAGGCAAGTTCAACGTCTTCGTGGGCTGGACGGAAGCCGAGCCGGCACCTGGCAAGGGCTATGTCGCTTGGTCAGAGGGCATCCGTATGGTGAGTGCTTCTACCGTGGTCAAGGCCCCCATGGAGCTGTACCCGGTCTACCGTCCCAACCTGGTTACCGTTCAATCGAACATTGACTCTAAACTTGCGAATCCCGATCTTGTCCGTAGCCTCGGCCGCACTGATTCCGGCGACCAGATTTCTCTTGAGGTCAAGGCCGCCGAGGAGGTTGAGGGCACTGACGGCACCAAGTACGACTTTGTCGGCTGGTCGCGCGATTATGTCAATGACGGGCAGTACACCCTGATGACTGACGATGAGAAGTATCCCCTCGAGGGCAGCGAGCCCTTTGAGAGCGTGACCTACACTGCGGTGTACAAGAAGACGCCGCTTAAAGTGCGCTATCACGACACCGAAGACAACGTCATCTACACCGCTACGGTAGACCCGAACGATACGAGTGTTCTGCGTGGCCAGGATGGCAATGCCGGCTTTGTTCAGACAGTTAAGGTGCCCAAGATGGACGAGAACGGCAACCCGGTCTATGACGACAAGGGTGAACCCGTCATGGAGCCAAAGGAAGTGGCCTACGATCCCGAAGCCTACTCCGCAATCGTCGCATTCCTGGGCGAGCGAGCGGATAGCAGCTTGAAGGAGTTGTTCTTGGAGTGGCAGTGGGTTAATGGCGACAAAGCTGTGGCGTGGAGCGACTTCAAGGGTAAACCGGTTACAGCCAACATGGATTTGTATCCGGTGACGTATAAGGTCGTCGCTAACGACACATCGGACGATGCGAGCCCTAAGAATGTGACCGGGCAGCTCAAGTGGTTGCTTGATCCCAATGCCGCGAACACGATAGATGACAAGAGCGATAAGGCGCCGTTCAAGGCTTGCTTTGCAAAGCCCTTCATGGGCACGCAACTGACGGTGCACGTTGACCGCGTGGGCTATGGTCTTCCTGGCCAGACTCCTGCGCCTGTCAACGGGAAGTATGTCTCGCTTTACAGTTCGGGTTCAGGCGAGGGCTCGTTTGAGCTGACGAATCGTTTGGACTACAAGCTCACGGGCGACGGCACTCAGAGCGATGGCAATGCGGTGTTCGATTTCGCCGCTACGCATACGCTCAAGATCGTCAAGCAAACCCAGGATAGCTGGGCGAAGGGCAAGACGTTCCGCTTCAAGGTTTCCCGGGCCGGCATGGACGGCAACGCCTTGGAGGAGCGCACGGTTGAGGTAACGGTGTCATCGGATGCGCAGCTGAAGGACGGTTCCGCCTGGTACTCCGGCGCTATCGAGCTTGCGGTCCCGGCGGGTATCTACACCGTCGAGGAGGACTCAGCGTGGGCATGGCGCTACAGCAACCAAATCGGCGTCCCTGGCAAGCAGCCGGGCGATAAGGCGCAGGCGACTATCTCCGCTGCATCGAGCGCGAACGATGCCACGTTCACCTGCACGAACACGCGTGTGAACGACAAATGGATCGACGGCAGCAATCGTGCCCATAACGTTTGGAGCAACGGCAACGTAGCAAAGAAGGAGGATTAGCATGTCCAAGCGCAAGCGCATCATCGCCTTGCTGGTGGGGGTTATCCTCCTGGCCGGTACGGCAGGCACGTTGGCCTGGCTTTCGGTTACGGGCGTGCTGGTCAACCAGTTCGGCATCGGGTCGGTGACGCCATCGGTTCAGGAAACGCTCAACGGCAAAGTGAAAAGCGATGTCAAGGCGAAGAACACGGGTACCGCGCCCGCCTATATTCGTGCTGCAGTGGATATCTACTGGCAGGACCAGGATGGCGCACGCCTGTGGGATGAGCCGAAGGAGGAGCCGAAGGGTGAGGCGGATTACGAGATTGCGTGGAGCGTGGCTGATGCCTCGGGCGCGAACTCGGCTTATAACTGGGTTAAGGCGAGCGACGGGTTCTATTACTGGACGTCGCCCGTCGCTCCCGGCGCGGAAACCGGCGTGCTCATTAATAGGGTTACCGAGCTCAAGGCAACCGAAGGTCGCAATCTTGTCGTGGATATCTCCACTCAGGCGGTCCAGGCGACGCCCGATGAGGCCGTGCACGACGCATGGGGTTGCTCGGTCGAGAATGACGTGCTGGTGCCGCCGCATGGAGGTGCGTAAGCATGGCGTTCCCGATTCGTAAAGGTGTTGCGCGCTCCTTGCGTTGCATGGTCGCGGCCATTTTCTGCGTGGTCGCGCTCGCTGTTCCCGCCCGTGCGTTTGCCGATACTCCCGCGATTGCCTATGACGGAAATGCGCGTCAGCTGACGGTCTCGGGGGCGACGGACTCCTCGGGGGAGCCCGATCTGTTTTTGGCCTTTAAAGATCTGATGCCTGGCGATGTGCGTGATCAGCAGATAGAGATTCGTGCCACGGGCGTAAAGTCCCAGGTGCGCGTGTTTGTGCGTGCCGTTGTCGATCACGAGACGGCACGCCTGCTGTCGCCCATTACCCTAACGGCGTCGGCGGGCGATGGCTCTGCAGGTTGGCTCCAGACAGGAGCACCGGGCAGCGCGTTCGCTTATCCCACGCAAATCGCCACGTTTACGAGCGATGGCAGCACGGTGCTTAATTTGCAGCTAAACGTTCCGACATCGGTGGGCAACGAGGTTGCCGACGCAAACAAGACCATTCGCTGGGAGATTACCGCCGAGGACGATGGCGAGAAGATTCCCGTGCAGTCTGCTGACAGCAAGAAGCCCGGCTTGCTTGGTCTGGCGGCAACGGGCGACAACACGCTCACGTTGCTTTTGGTGTTGCTGACACTTGCAATCATCGCATTTATAGCCGCACTTCTTTTGTCCCGGAGGGATAAGCGCTAGGTTCATCTTCTAAATGCTTCGCCTACCCGGCGGCGGAATATAAGGTTTCCTGCTCTACAGTCCTGCTCGCACGGAGAGCACATTGGATCCATCTTCTAAACGCAACGCCCTCCCGGGCGGCGGACACGAAGTTCCCTGCTCTACAATCCTGTGCAAGACGAAGGCCACATGACGTGGCCTTCGTCTTATATATGTTGCGGGTACCCCCCCCATGACAAGCCGCGCTCCAACAACAGGGCGTCTGTCCGGGCGGAGGCATATAAGGTTCATCGCGAGTTCCGCACGCAAAGGGGGCCACTTAATGTGGCCCCCGTCTTGCGCAGGACTGTCCGAGCAGGGAACCTTATATGCCTCCGCCCGGACAGACGTTTCTGTTATGAGCGACCCGTTACTTGATCTTGGTCGTACCCGGTGCCAGGTTGGGGTCGGTCTCGTTGGCCTCGGTCTGGAAGTGCTCGGTATACACGTTCTTGCCGTCGCGGAACATCTCGTAATACTGCATCTTGGCGTAATCCTCGCGCGCCTTGGTGGCGGCTGCGGCAGCGGCGTCGTCACCGGTGACGTTGGAGGAGAGCGCCCAGCGCAGGCTGGCGTCCTCGTAGCCGACCGAGTTGATGGCGGGCAGCGACTTGCGCAGCGTCATGTGCGCCTTCTGGTAGTCGGACAGCGGTGCGCCGATCAACTGCATAAGCTGCGTGGACAGGTAGTTGGTGGACAAGTCGTCGACCTCGCTTGTCTGGTCGCAGCCGGCAACGTCGTAGTTGGCCCAGATGATGTAGTCGGTCTGCCACAGACGCTCCTGGTGCGTGGCGTCGTCCTCGTTGGTAAACCACTTGTCATTGAACTTGGACGGGAAGAACGGCTGATGGTCGCCCCAGAACACCACGACCACCTTGCGGTCGAGCTTGCTTAAGGCGTTAAGGAAGTAGCGCAGCGCCTGATCAGACTGCTCGATGCACGAGACGTACTCGTCAACATCGGAGAGCGTGCCGTCCTCGACGGTCTTAGCGTCCAGGTCGGTCGTGTCGATGTTCAGGTGCATCTGCTTGTCGACCGGCAGCAGACCCGTGTCGTAGCCCGAGTGGTTCTGCATGGTCACATCGAAGATAAACTGCGGATCGGCGTTCTGGTCGAGCAGCTCAAGAATCTTGTCGTAGGTTGCCTGGTCGGTCACCATGCCGCGCAGGGTATCGGCGCCTTGGAAATCGTTGATGGACAGGAACTGGTCAAAGCCAAAGTCCTTGTAGACGTTCTCGCGGTTCCAGTTGGTGGCGTGGTTGGGGTGCATGGCCGTGGTGGAATATCCGAGCGACTTGAACTGCTCTGCCAGGTTCCCGGTCGTTTCCATGTTGTAGATGGTGTAGGGGTACACGCCCGAGCCCAGGTTGGCCATGGAGTTGCCGGTCATAAACTCAAACTCGGTATTGGCGGTACCGCCGCCGTAGGCACTCACGTAGAGCTTGCCGCGGCTAAGGCAGTTGGACAGGTTCTTAAAGTACTGCGGGCCCTCGTAGCCGGCGCGCATGTTCTGGTAGATCGACAGATCCGAGAAGGTCTCGTTCATGATGGCGATGACCGTGGGCTTCTCGCTGTCGAACTGCTCCTTTGCGGCGGCGCGCTCGTCGCTCTTGGCCGCGTCGGACTTGTCGTAGGCCTTGGCGTACTTTTTGAGCGTGGCCTTGGCATCGTCGACGGAGTAGTCGGCGGGTTTGGGCGGCTTAATGGACTGCGCTGCACTAATAAAGGCAGGCAGATAGCCCTCGCGCCAGTAGCTCTCGAGCGGGCGCCAGGTGTAGACGGTGATGCCGAGGGTGTTGTAGTAGTCGATAAGCGTGACATGCGCGGTCACGCCGCCCAGGCACAGCACCGCCACGAGCAGGTTGGTGAGCAGCATGCGCTTGGCGTTGGCGGCGCCCTTCTGGCGATGCGGCGCGACCAGGCCGGCGTACTCGCACAGCAGCATGGCGATGGCGGTAAAGCTCATGGACAGCACGCAGAACAGCGAGATCGAGAAGGTGTAGCCGTTGCCGGCGACCGCGGCGGCGGTGGAGATGGCCGAAAGGTCGCCCGGCTGGATCGGCATGGATTTAAACGTGATGACGAAGAACTCGGCAATGCCCAGGACAAAGAGGGCAAAGGCCAGGACCGCGGGAGCTGCGCCGTGGCGCTGGAATAGGAAGAACAGGCCGGTCATGAGCACGGTGATGATGGCCCACTCGAGCAGGATGCACAGGGGGTAGACCCAGGTAAAGTCGTGGTTGGACGAGACCTCCATGCCAAGCAGCGCAAAGACGCCGGCGAGCAGCAGGCACAAGACGGCGGCGACGAGCGGTTTGCCCACAAAGGCGCCGCGCAGGCGGGCGAGCTTGCCGGTGGGGGCGGGGGCGTCGGGCGCGGCAAACGCAAAGACGCGCGGGGCGATGCGGTCGCGGGCGATGCTGGCCCAAGCGCAGCCGGTGAGGATGGCGTTGGTCAGGATGAGCATCACAAAGGCGAGCGGCTCGTTTTGGGCGACGAGGCCAATGGCGCCCCAAATGGTCAAAAAGAGCTGGAACAGGCCGAAGGCGACGCTCCACCCAAGAGCACTTTTGGCGACGGTGCCCGACTGAGCGCGAATGGCCTTGGCCTCGCGCAAGACAAGGTAGACGGTCGCCGCAAGACCGACGAGCGAGATGGCGGCTGCGAACATGCTGAGACTCCTCACAAAATAAAACCTACGAAAGCGGGGGTTTACCCGATTGTTACCAAGATATGCGCTGCATTTGGTGACTGCGCACAACAACCAGCCATATTAACGCGCGCGTGTGGCGGTGTGGCGCAATGGAGTGGCGACCTGCGCGATAATGGACGGGAATTACACGGAAACGTAAAGGCTTCTTAAAGAAATGGCGAGGGTAGGGCGATGAGCGAGCAGGTTTGTATGACAGGCGCCGAGTGCTGCGGCGGTGCTGCGGGCGTGGATACGTACGGCTATCCGGTCGAGACTACGGGCAATGCGGTGCTGGACATTTTGGAGCATCGCTCGTCTACGCGTGCCTTCGCGCGTGATGACGACGACCGTCCCGTGGCGGTGACCGACGAGCAGCGGGCAGCGATTTTGCATGCGGCGAGCCGTGCGCCGTCGGCAGGCGCCATGATGATGTATTCCATCGTGAGCATTCGCGAGCAGGCCACATTGGACCGCCTCGCCGACCTGTGCGATCACCAGCCCATGATCGCCAAGGCGCCCTGGGCACTAATATTTGTGGTCGATTATGCCAAGTGGATCGATCTGTTTGAGCACGTGGGCTGCTTTGAGCCCGAGTTTGTCGAGCGCACGGGCAAGGCGCCCCGCCGCGCGCCGGGTTTGGGCGACTTTGCCATCGCGGCGCAGGACGCCGTGATCGCCGCGCAAAACGCCGTGGTCGCCGCCGAGGCCCTGGGGCTGGGGAGCTGCTACATCGGTGATATCGTCGAGAATGCCGAGGAAGTCGCCTCGCTGCTGGACTTGCCTCCCTATACCATGCCGCTGTCGATGCTCATCATCGGCACGCCCCGCAAGGAACGCCCGGCGATCGCGCATCCCGTGGTGAACCTGGTGCACGAGGAGCGCTACTGCCGTGCGGATGCCGCGACCATGGACGCGCAGGTGGCCGAGATGGACGCGATGTTCCGTCCGCATGCCCGCGAGGTGGGCGAGCGCGTCGTCGATATCTACACCCGCAAACACACCAGTCCCTTTATGGCCGAGATGAGCCGCTCCATGGAGTGGTGGTTCAAAAACTGGCTCGGCAAGTAACGAATGCGGCGATGCGACAAAGGGAAAGTCCCTCTGTCGCATTCCATATCGCCGTGGTGGCCTAAAGGCCGTATAAATGTTTATCTAGCTGGGAAAACGGCGCCATTCAAACATGGGCCGATTGCCTATAATCCCTTCGAACATTAAAGTTGGGAGGAAACCGGCTTATGGAACAAAAGGCCAAGGAGGCAGCCTCGCACGCTGCGATTCCTGTGAGCATCTCGGCGATGCTCGTCACGCTGGGCGTGGTGTACGGCGATATCGGCACCAGCCCCATGTATGTAACCAAGGCGCTCGTTGCCGGCAACGGCGGCATCGGAAGCGTCACGGAGGAGTTCGTGCTCGGCGCGCTCTCCCTTGTCGTGTGGACGGTCACGCTGCTGACGACCGTCAAGTACGTGCTCATCTCGCTGCGCGCCGACAACCACGGCGAGGGCGGTATCTTTGCCCTGTACAGCCTGGTCAAGCGTTGCGGCAAGTGGCTTATCATCCCCGCCATGCTGGGTGGCGCGGCACTGCTCGCCGACGGCATCCTGACGCCTGCCGTTACCGTGACCACGGCCATCGAGGGCCTGCGCACCATCCCGGCGGTCCACGCCGTGCTCGGTGACGACCAGGGCCGCGTTGTCGCGATCACGCTCGCCATTATCATTGCGCTCTTCTTGGTGCAGCGCATTGGCACGGCCAAGATCGGTCACGCCTTTGGCCCCATCATGACGCTGTGGTTTTTGTTCCTGGGCGGTACGGGCCTGTTCTTTGTCTTTCAGCATCCTGCGGTGCTGCTGTGCCTCAACCCGCTGCGCGGCATCGGCTTTCTGCTGAGCCCCAACAACCATGCGGGCATCATGATCCTAGGCAGCTGCTTCCTCGCCACCACCGGTGCCGAGGCGCTCTATTCCGACATGGGCCATGTGGGCCGCGGCAACATCTACGCCACCTGGCCGTTCGTTAAGTGCTGCCTGCTGCTGTCCTACATGGGTCAGGGCGCGTGGCTTATCAACAACGCTGCCAACCCCGAGCTCATGGGCATCGCCGACCTCAACCCCTTCTACCAGATGCTCACCCCGGGCCTGCGTCCCTTTGCCGTCGGCCTTTCCACCGTCGCCGCCATCATCGCCTCGCAGGCGCTCATCACCGGCGCATTCTCGCTGGTGTCCGAGGCCAGCCGCCTGGACCTTATGCCGCACATGCAGGTCTTCTACCCTGCCGAGACCAAGGGCCAGCTCTACATCCCCATGGTCAACAACGTCATGCTCGTGGGTTGCGTTATCGTGGTGCTGCTGTTCCAGAACTCGGCGCACATGGAGGCTGCGTACGGCTTGGCTATTACCCTGACCATGATGTGCACGACGCTGCTGCTCTTCTTCTATCTGCACGTGGAGCGCAAGCTCAAGGTTGCGCCGTGGATCTTTGCCGCCTTCTTCCTTTTGCTCGAGGGTTTCTTCTTTGTGAGCTCGCTCACCAAGTTCTTCCACGGCGGCTATTTCACCATCCTTATGGCCGCGCTCATCATGAGCATCATGGTGTGCTGGTACAACGGCACGGCGGTCGAGCAGCGCCAGTTTACGCTGCTGCCGCTGCGCAGCTACCTGCCGCAGCTCAAGCGCCTGCGCGACGACGACCGCTACGAGCGCATGAGCGACAACATCGTGTACCTGACCAAGGACACCAACACCGACTATATCGACCGCGATATCGTCTACTCCATCTTGGATAAGCACCCCAAGCGCGCACACGCCTGGTGGTTCGTGAATGTCGAGACCATGGACGAGCCGCATACCTTTGCCTACTCGGTCGAGACGTTCGGCACCGACTACGTATTCCGCGTGCATCTGTACCTGGGCTACAAGATCAACCAGCGCGTTAACGCCTATCTGCGCCAGGTTGTTCAGGATCTGGCAGCCAGCGGCGAGCTGCCGCCGCAGACGCATGACTACTCGGTCTACAAGGATCCGGGCAACATCGGTACGTTCAAGTTCGTTATGATCCGCAAGCTTCTGGCGCCCGAAAGCGACGTGGAGCCGAGCGAGCGTACGGCCATTACGCTCAAGTACATCATCCGCCGCGCCGCCGGCACGCCTGCGCGCTGGTATGGCCTGGAGAACTCCAACGTGAGCTTTGAGTACGTGCCGCTGTTCACCAAGTTTAAGGCCGTGAGCAAGATGCAGCGCCTGGCCCCCAACGAGCGCCCGTAGTCGACGTCTGCTGTTTGTCTAACGACCGCAGGCTGTAAAGGCTATACACTTGGAACCACCACAAGGGGAAACCACCACAAAGGTGCCTGTCCCCTTTGTGGTGGTTTTTGTTTTTGAGAGAGGGGCGGGGCGCTGATGGACGTCCATGCGGACGGCGATATTGCCGAGAACTTTTGGTGGCGGCGCACGACGCTGACGCGTCGCAGCCCTCTGTATGACGCCTGCGTATCGGCGGGGCTGCTGGTCGCGGCGACGATTGCGGGCGCGCTGCTCGACCATCCGGGTCTCGCGCCGAGCATCATGATCGTCTATGTGTTCGCCGTGCAGCTGTGCGCGTTCTTTACCTGGAGCCGCCTGTATTGCTTGCTGAGCTCGGCTGCCGCCGTGGCGCTCTACAACTTCTTGTTTGTTGACCCGCGCTACTCGCTGTCGTTTATCGACCGTGTTTATCCCGGCATGTTCTTCATCATGTTTGCGGTCTCGCTTGTGTCGAGTTCGATCGCGTTGGCCCTGCGCCGCGCCTTGGCGCAGGCCGCCGCCAGCGACCGCCGCACGCAGATGGTGCTCGAGACCAACCGCATGCTGCAGCGCTGTGCCGATCAGCAGCAGATTGTGCACGCCATGGCAACGCAGCTGGCGCGTCTTTCGGGCTGCCCGGTCGTGTGGTACAGCGATGATGCCGATGATGATGACCTGCTGCCGCGCGCGACGTATACGGCCGTGGGCGATGCCGTGCCGGTGCACGAGCTGGCGTCGCAAATGCCGCCGCGGCTCTCGGCGTCCGCCTATGTGGGAACACCACTCGATGCCACCTATGGCGGCTCGGCGTTCTTTGGCATCTACTTGACCGTACGCTCGGGCGACACCATGGTGCGCGCGGGCGACCCCGCCTCGGTTGTGGGCGTGCTGGCTATCGTTGCCGAGTCCGACGTGCTGACGCACGAGGAGCGGACACTTGCCGATGCCATCGTGAGCGAAGGCGAGCTGGCACTCGATCGCGCCCGCGCCATGGAGGCCCGCGAAGAGGCGGCGGTGCTCGCCAAAAACGAGCAGTTGCGCGCCAACCTGCTGCGCTCCATTTCGCACGATCTGCGTACGCCGCTTACCAGCATTTCGGGCAATGCCGACGTACTGCTCGACCAGGGCTCGACCGGCACCGCCGAGCTCGACGACCAGACGCGCCGCGGCATGCTCCTGTCCATTCGCTCGGACGCGCAATGGCTCAACGCCACCGTCGAGAACCTGCTTGCCATCACCAAGCTCGAGGGCGGCGGTATGCATCTGGCGACTACGCTCGAGCTCATGGACGATATCGTCGAGGAGGCGCTGCGCCACGTAAGTCCGGCCGTGCGCGAGCATGACCTTAAGGTGGTGGCGTGCGATGAGCCGGCGCTCGTTAACGTCGACGCGCGTCTGATGGTACAGCTCGTGGTGAATCTTGTGAACAACGCCATCACGTATACGCCCGCGGGTTCGCATATCGTGATTTCGATTGGCGTCGACGATGGGCACGTGACGTGCTCGGTGGCCGATGACGGGCCGGGCATTGCGCCCGAGGACCGCGAGCGAATCTTTGAATCGTTCTACACCGCCAACCACGGTCTTGCCGACAGCCATCGCAGCGTGGGCTTGGGTCTTTCGCTCTGCCGCTCCATTGCGTTGGCGCATGGCGGTAGCATAGAGGTTGCCGCGGCGGACCCGCAGGGCTCGGTCTTTACGATTGAGCTTCCCGTCGCCGATGTTTCGTTTGATAAGGAGTAGCGCCGTGCCGAACTCTGCCGTAAAACCGCTCATCTTGGTCGTTGAGGACGATCCTGCCGTTCGCAACCTTATCGTTGCCGCGCTCGAGGCGCACGGCCTGCGTCATATGGCTGTGGAGACCGCCCATGCCGCCATCGCCGCCGCCTCGTCGCAGGCACCGAGCATTGTGCTGCTCGATCTGGGCCTACCCGATATGGATGGCGTCAAGGTGGTGGAGTCGGTGCGCGCATGGTCGGGCATGCCGATCATTGTGGTCTCGGCGCGCAGCGAAGACGCGGACAAGATCCGCGCACTCGATGCCGGTGCCGACGACTACCTGACCAAGCCGTTTTCGGTCGAAGAGCTGCTCGCGCGCATTCGCACGACGCTCAGGCGCCTTTCGTATGCGCAAACGGGCGGTGTTGCCTCCGAGGGCTCGTTCGATACCGGTGAGCTGCATATCGATTTTGACGCCGGCATCGCCACGATGGATGGCGAGGAGCTGCACCTGACGCCGATCGAGTACAAGTTGCTCTGCTTGCTGGCACACAACGCCGACAAGGTGCTGACGCACCAGTTTATATTGCACGAGATTTGGGGTACGGCGACCAAGAGCGATCTGGCGAGCCTGCGCGTCTTTATGGGCACGTTGCGTAAGAAGATCGAGTCCGACCCCGCGCATCCGCGCTATATCCAAACGCACGTAGGCATTGGCTACCGCCTAGTCATCCAAGGCTAGATCGCCAACCACCATCCCAATATGAGTTGCGGTGAAATACGGTCTAAATTTGCCTAATTCCAGGCAAAACAGTCCGTATTCCACCGCAACTTTGTTATTTGCCCTTGGGCTTGCTGGCGTAGAACTTCTTCTTTTTGGGCTTGCCGGCGGGGGAGGGCTTGCCGGAAAAGTTGGACTTGCCGTTGCCGGCCTGCGCGTGCGCGGGTACTGCCGCACGGGGCTTGCGGGCCTCGGGGTTGCGCAGTTCCTCGGTTCGCTCGGCAATCTCCTCGGCGCTAAAGCCGACCTCGGCCATGGCGTCCTCGATGGGCAGGCGGCGCACGATGTAGCAGTGGTGCACCTTCTGGTTGCGCGCGAAGTCCTCGGGGATGGTCTGCGCCGTAATGTCCTCCAGCACCACGCCCGCGCGGGCGAGCTTGCGCGTTTCGGGGCGGAAGCCGCGCAGGTTGCAGCTAAAGATGGCATGGCCGCCCTGCGCGAGCAGGCGCGATACGCCAGCCAAAAGCTCAACATGGTCGCGCTGGACATCCCAGGTGCGGCGGCCCATCTTGGACGAGTTCGAGAACGTGGGCGGGTCGACAAAGATCAGGTCCCAGCGGTTGCGCGTCTGGCGCTGGTCGCGAATCCAGGCGAGCACGTCGTCGCGCACAAAGTGATGCTGCGGCCCCACAAAGCCATTCTGGCGCATGTTGCGCTCGGCCCAGTCCAGATAGGTGTTGGAGAGGTCGACCGTCACGGTCTCCTCGACGCCGCCGTCTGCCGCATAGCAGGTGGCGGTGCCGGTGTAGGCAAACAGGTTGAGGAAGCGACGCGCATGCTTGGCGTGCTCGCGCACCAGGTTGCGCGTGACGCGGTGATCCAGGAAGATGCCCACATCCAGATAGTCGTCAAAGTTGACGGCAAAGGTGAGCCCGCCCTCTTCGATGAGCGGGAGGCGACGGCGCGCGATATTGGCGCGCTCGCCCGATGCGCCCTTGCCGGCGCCCTGCTTGCCGTACTGCGAGCCGCCGCGCGAGCGCATGCGGGCCTTGGCGTGCACATGCTCGGCTGGGACATCTAGGATACGCGGCGCGATGGCCAGAATATCGAGCATACGGGCCTGGGCCAGTGCGGGGTCGATGGTCTTGGGCGCGGCGTATTCGGCGATGACGAGCCAGCGGCCCGGAGTCTGTGGACAACCCTCGTACAGATCGATGGCGGCGGAGTAATCGGGCAGGTCGGCATCGTAGACGCGGTAGCAGCTCACGCCCTCGCGCTTTGCCCACTTGCGACGCAGGCGGGCGTTTTTGCGCAGGCGGTTGGCGAACTGCTCCGACTCGGGGATGAGCACGGGCAGCGGCTTGCCGTCGCCCAGGTCGAGCATGGCGGCAGGCTCGGGCATGGGGATATTGGCGGCTTCGTCTTGGGCATCCGCGGTCTGCTCCTCGGCATCTGCGCTGGTCGCAGCTTCGAATGTCGCGGCGGCGTGGTCGAGCGAGGGCCAAACCTCAATAGTCGCCTCTTCGTTGTTGGGCATGACGGCAATGGAGCGCGCGGGCTCGGCATGGAGCGCGCGGGCCAGTAATCCGTCGCGGGTGAGCGCGGCGACCGGCGCCGAGGCAAGCTCGGGCGCGCGGCGCAGCTCGCCGACCAGCGTCATGGCGTCGTGCATGAGCGAAAGCGGAGTTTCGGTGGTGTCTGCGACCACGGCGGCGCCGGCGACAGCGCCCGCATGGTCCAGTACGGTGGCGGACTTGGCGGCGCAAAATTCGACAAAGCGCTTGTAGCCGGCACACTTGACCATGCGCTCAGCGGTCTTGCGGGCGGCGGGGTCGATGTCCACGGCCACGATGCGCACCTGGCGCTCGCGCGCTGCCGCCTCGCGCTCGCGCGCCTCGGCACGCAGCTGCTCCCACAGGGCGGCGTCGTGCAGCTGCCAGCCCTCAAAGCCCCAGTGCTCGCGGGCGGCGCCCGGAGCGCGGTCGGTTA